>JAICWX010000343.1 GCA_025934635.1 Streptosporangiaceae bacterium
CACTGGATCTTGGCGCCTTTGGCCGCCCTCAGCAGTCCGCTTCTGGCCCAGTGGATGGTCAGCCGAACCGCATATTTATACATCCCCGCGCTTGAAGTGAACGTCCTCAACTGCCGCTGCGGGGTGTTGCGTTGGAACCTGTCGCGGGCGGCCTGACCGGGTGCGGCGGGCGGCTCGCGTCAGCCGCGCACTTTGGTGACGTACTTGCCGTTGCCGAGTCCTGCGGCCAGCAGGTCGTGGATCCCGGCCACTGATCCGAGCGATCCGACGATCGTGAGCTCCGGCCGGATCTGGGCGGCGGCGATCATCTCCAGCCCTTTGGCCAGGGCGGCGGCCACGGCCCCCGGGGCGGTCACGCTGAGCCGGCTCATGCTGAACCCGAGCACGCCGATGTTACCGCCGATGAGGCGGCCGGCCGGCGGGAGCGGCGCCTGGGTTCCGCCGCCGGCGTTGCCGAACAGGATGACCCGCCCGCCGGGGGCCGCGATCGACAGGTCCAGATCCAGCAGGTCAGTGCCGGCCGGGTCCAGGATCACGTCCACACCGTCCGGTGCCACCCGCCGGACAGCCTCGGCCAGGCCAGCCTCCCGCGCGAGCACCTCATCCCATCCGGCCGCCAGCCCCGCCGCGATCTTGCCGGGCCGCCCGACCGTGCCGATCCGGCGGCCGGCGCCGAGCGCGGCGGCGACCTGGCTGACCACCGAGCCGATCCCGCCGCTGGCCGAATGCATGAGCACCGACTCACCGGGGCGCAGGCGGGCCCGGTCGGTGAGCAGCAGCAGGGCCGTCGACACGGCCAGGGGTGCCGAGGCCGCGGTCCCCAGCGGCACGCCCGGCGGGACCTCGACAGTCACCCCGGCCGAGGCGATCGCGACCTCGGCCATGCCACCGCCCGGCGTGAACGCCGCGACGCGCTGGCCGGCGTGCAGGCCGCGCACGCCGCCGCCCACCGAGCGGATAGTGCCCGCTACCTCCAGGCCCGGGACGTACGGCCAGGCAGAGGCGTAACCCGGATCGCCCCGGCGGGCCATGACATCGATGAAGTTGACGCCCGCATAGGCCACCTCGATCGCCACCTGGCCGGGCCCGGGCTGCGGCTCGCCGATGTCGGCGACGCTCGTCGCACTCCCGTCCGCAGCAGGCGCCGTCATGATCACCGCTTTCATATCCCAGCCTCCTCATCCGCTGTCCGCCCCTGACGGCTGCCTGCGCCACAGGCCGCCGGACCGGGCCTGCGAGCCGCAGGCAGCACGGCGATGGCGGTCCGGCCCAGCCGGTACCGGGCCGTGCCCCGTAACATCACGGGCCCCGCGTTCACTCCCGGTACAACCGGAGCGGTGCCCGCCGCGCGATCCACATCAAACACTAGGCGAACCGCCTGCAGGTTCACCGTCATCCTGCCGGCAACGTCCGCATCCGGTTGATATGCCTGTGATCGCGAGGCGCCAGGATCGAGGCGCACTGCGCCTCGATCACAGGCATGATTAGGCACTATGCCGCCGGAGGGCAGTGATCTGGTCTTTGATCACCGGCATAAGCCTGGCAGTCGTGCCCGGCCTTGTCTCAGGCAGGCCAGTGCCAGTACAGGAGCGCCACCGGTTAGCCTCCCTCAGGAGTGGCATCTGACCGGAAGGACTGGCCATGCTGATCAACCGCACGACCGGCTCAGCCAGCGTGATCCCCGAACTCGTCTACGGCGACGTGGAACAGGCGGTCGGCTGGCTCTGTGAAACCTTCGGCTTCGCCGAATTGTGGCGTGCAGGCAGGCATCGTGCCCGGCTCGAATTCGGCAACGGAGTGGTCATCATCGCGGATGACGATCCTCTGCATGGGCGCAGCGCACCGAGGCGCGGTGAATCACACAGCCACGCAGTCATGGTGCGGGTGGACGACGTCGACGCGCACCATGAGCGCGCCCGGCAGCACGGTGCGGTCATTCTCAGTCCTCCGGCTGACTACTCCTACGGAGAACGCCAGTACTCGGCCGAGGATCTGGCCGGGCACCGCTGGACCTTCACCCAGGCGATCGCCGATCTGGCTCCCGAGGACTGGGGCGGGACGTCGACGGCAACGCCGACTGACAGAAGCCAGCGACACTCCGAGCCGCACTGATTTCCGCGGAAGGACCCCAGCTTTCGTGCGTTAACCGCGCTCATGCTCCTGTTCGGCACAGCGGCAATAGCATCCGCTGCTGCCGCGTGGAGTGCGTGCGAGCTACGTCATCAGCAAGGCCCTCAGTCAGTCCGGCTCGGCTGTCACGTCCCATCACCTGGGTCATGTCGCCCCGGCTAACGTGATCGTGTCGGCCCGGTCGCGTAGCCGGGTCGTCGAGGAATAATGACGCGCTGGCCCGGAGCCGGAGCGCGAGTACGGACGGCGGCACCGGGTAGATGGCGCCTATGACAACACCCCCGCTGGACCCGCCTCAGCCGGACCCGCCGCTGCCGCCCGAACCGGGCCTGCCAGCGCCTTCTCCTGTGCCATCGGAGCCGCAGCCGCCGAGCCCGTCACCGATTCCGGAACCAGGGCCGCCACGGCCGGAACCGCCGTTTCCGGGTGCGGGCGTTTAAGAGATGTAACGCACTGATTTGCCGCGGTGAGAGCGTGCTAGCTCCCGGCGAAGCGGTCCAATTATGCCGAGCTGGATGCTCTGTGCGCGTCTGCGAGACACGGATAGCTGATCGTCATCCGCGCGGAATCGGCGATCTGTCGTGTGCGGCTTCGGCTCGGCACTGCGGTCCGAGCAGGCACTGACGGTCCTGCGGGTCCGTTACGTCGGAGGGGCGGTCCGCGGACAGATGAGCGTCCAGCATCCCCAGCGCCGCGGCGACCTCGGACAAGCTAGCCCGGACATAGGCCGACGCGCCGCCGGCCTCGCCGCCTCCTTCGGTGTGCCCGGCGTAGGCACGGGCCACGGCGTGGCCATCGTCCGCGGGTATTGACGTCTGACACTAACGAGCCATTTAGGTGATCTATCAACAACTCTCGGGGCGCACGGCGTCCCTGTTTTTGACGGCTTGGATCGGGGGCGGTGCGGCTCAGCCGGCAAGTTCTGTGACGCCGAGGGCGAAGTCCCAGTTCCCCACCCCGTGGCGGGCGAGGCCCATCACGACCAGACCCGCTCCTTCCAGCCAGTGCGCCATTTCCAGGCCGCCGACGTCCCGCGGGCGCAGCCCGAGGCTTTCGATGAACGCCTCCACGCCCGCCTTGGCCTGCGCATTGTCGCCGGCGATGAAGACGTCGAGCGGTCGGCCCTTCTCCAGGACATGACCGAAGATGGTGTTGAACGCCTTGACCACGCTGGCGCTGGCCGGGGCGGACTCGGCGGCTTCCTGCGCGATCGAGGTGTCCTCGCGGATAGCCAGCCCGTCGGCCGCGGCATTGAAGGGGTTGCTGATGTCGACGATGACCTTGCCCGCGAGAGCGTCTCCGTATTGGGTGACGACCGGAACGACGCTGGCGTACAACAGGGCCACTATGACGATGTCCCCGGCCGGGACGGCGCCCCACTCTCCCGTCGTAGCGCTGCCGCCGAGAGCCCTGGCCAGGTCAGCGGCCTTGGACTGATCGCGCCCCATGACCTCCACGGCGTTGCCGCCCGCGACCGCCAGCGCGCCGATGGCGCGGGCCATGTTCCCGGTGCCGATGATGCTGATGCTGCTCATGACGTGTCCCGTCCTGACTGACGACGCAAAGGTTGACTGGTCCACCTTAAGCGCGGTTTGTTGATGAGTCAACCAATCGAGTAGCATGGAGGCTGATGGAACCGAACTGGCTGAGCCCCCGTGAAGACCGCGCCTGGCGGGCCTTCCAGCACGCGCATCATCAGCTCGGCCTGCACCTGAACCGGGGCCTGCAGCAATCGGGCCTGTCCGCGGCCGACTACCAGATCCTGGCGGTGCTCTCGGAACACCACAGGGACCGCATGCCCGCGCACGACCTGTGCAACACACTGGGCTGGGAGAAGAGCCGTGTCTCCCACCAGGTGCGGCGCATGCAGAAGGACGGGCTGATCGGCCGCGAGCCCAACCCCGACGACGCTCGCAGCACCATGGTCTGCCTGCGGCCGGCCGGCCGCGCCGCCATCGAGAAGGCGGCGCCCGGGCACGTGGAGGACGTCCGCCGGAACTTCGTCGACCTGCTCACCCCGGCTGAGCTCGACATGCTCGCCGCCCTCAACGAACGAATCCTGCGCCACCTGGTCCAAGACGACGACTCCACCGCCGAAGACACGCCCTCATAGCCTTTGCCGGGTACCGGCGCTGGCGCGGACTTGGTGAACGCGGCGATACAGGGTCCTCGTGCGGACGCCAGCTCGCCGGCTGGTCGCCGGACCAGTCGACCCGCTCGAAGAACTCTTCTCCCGGCGCGGTCAGGACGACCGGTGGAACTGGTCGCGGAGCCGGTCGATGAAGTCCCGCAGCTCCTGCAGCGGCACGTCGTGGTCGCGCCGGTAGGACTGCAGCGCTCGAGGCGATCCGCGCCCGCGAAGAGGGATGAACTAAGTGCGGCGAGGTAGACAAGCCGCGGACACCACCAGCCCGGACCCGCTGCTGCGGAAGGTTTGCTCATGACTACCGTGTCGCGCACGTTCACCGTCGACGCCGCCCCTGAAGTTGTCGTCCCCTACCTGGCCGACTTCGGCCACGCGGAGCAGTGGGACCCCGGTACTGAGCGCTGTACCCGCAACGACAGCGGCCCGGTGCAGGTCGGCTCCTCCTGGCACAACACCTCCAAGATCGTCGGCGTCAGCACCGAGCTGACCTACACCCTGAAGCAGCTGACCGGCGACCGCATCGTGCTGGTGGGCCGCAACGACACGGCCACCTCCACCGAAACCATCGAGGTCACGCCCAGCGGGGCCGGGTCGAGCATTACCTACACCAACGAGCTGGCGTTCAACGGCGCGGCGAAGCTGGCGGCGCCGCTCGGCAAGGTGGTCTTCGAGAAACTCGGCCACGATACCGAAAAGCAGCTGACCAGCGTGCTCAACGGCCTGGCCCGGTAGGCGGTCGCGATGAGGCCTGGACGGCGGATGGTGGACACCGCCAACCTGCGCAAGGTGGCCGGGTTCTCGGCCGCGGCGGTGACGGCGGCCCAGGCCGCGACCGCGGTCGCGGCGCTGCGCACTGGGCGGCGTGACTACGCCGACGCTGTCTGGGGTCCCGGGCTGGCCGTCGTGGCGGTGACCAGCGCGCTGGCCGGGCGCGGCGACGCCCGGCGGCGCTGGGCCCTGGCGGCGGTCACCGTCGCGTGGGCGGCCCGGCTCGAGCGGCAGATGCTGAGCCGCGTGCGCGGCAGCGAGAAAGAGGACCCTCGGTACACCGAGTTCCTGGAAGGCGACGATACCGCCGCCGTCATCGGCAAGGTGTTCGTCACTCAGGGGCTGAGTCAGCTGCTGGTGTCGGCCCCGGTGCAGCTGGCCGCCGCCAGCACCCTGCCGCGCACCGGGCGGCGGTGGCTCGTCCCCGCGGGCCTGGCCGTCATGGCCGGCGGGGCCGTGGTCGAGGCGCTGGCCGATCACCAGAAGTCGAAGTATTCCGAGCGGGACAAGGACGAGCGGCCCGACGTGCTCGACACCGGCCTGTGGGGATGGTCCCGGCACCCCAATTACTTCGGCGACTCACTGGTGTGGGACGGCGCGTGGCTCGCCGCGGCCGCATCGGCACCCGGCGCGTGGACCGTGCCCGCGCCCGCGGCGATGAGCTACCTGCTGATGTTCGCCACCGGCGCCAAGCGCACAGAAAGACGCATGCAAGACCGCCCCGGCTACCGCGACTACCAGGACCGGGTCTCGTTCTTCTTCCCGCGCCCGCCGAGAGGTTAGCCGGACGCACACTCCGAACCGCGCTGCACGCCCTCGCCGGCTGAGGGGGGTGAAAGCCAGCCCGTTCGGCATCCAGGGACAAGCATGATCCCGAACGGGTGCGGTGCTACCCACCCCCGCCGGCGCGTGCCGTTCCGGCCGGATTCCTTGCCGCGCGGCGGGTAGGAGGAAGTAGCGTGATGCGGCTTTTCAAGGATCTCTACCAGAGCGGCAAGAAGTTCGAGCTCATGGGCCGGGCCCTGGGTTTCGCCGCCCTGGCCATGCTCACCGTGTTTCCGCTGCTCGTCGTCGTCGCTGCCGCCAGCGCCGCCACGCATCACGGCATAGCCGTATGGGTGGTGTACGGCATGGGCCTGACCGGCTCCTCTGCCCGCGCGGTCGTCCAGCTCTTTTCCGCGCCCGCCCGGGTCCTCGGCACGACGAGCTTTTTCAGCCTGCTGCTGCTTGCTGTCTTCGGGGTGACGTTCGCCGGCAGCGTGCAGGCCGGGTTCGAAAGAGTCTGGGACCTTCCCGCCGGGCCGTGGCACAAGATCTGGCGCCAGGTGGTGTGGCTGACCGTCTTTACTGCCTATATCTACACGGCGGCCACGGTCGGCGCGGTGACCAGCCATGCGCCGGCCGAGACGGTGATCCGGGTGTCGGTAGCGGTCGTGCTCGGCATCGTCTTTTTCTGGTGGGGGCTTCGCTTCCTGGTCGGCAGCCGGGTTGGCTACCTGGCCGCGATGCCAGGCGCGGTGGTCACGGTGGCGCTCCTCGCTGGCCTGCGGGCCTTCTCCGCCCTGGTCTTCCAGCCGCTCATCGTCGCGAACGCGGTCACCTACGGGGCGCTGGGCACGGTGCTGATCGTGCAGTCGTGGCTGATCGGCGTCGGCTGGGTCATCTACGGCGGCCAGCTGCTCGGACGCTGGTTCCACGACGCCTGGCTGCAGGCCTGGGCGGACAACCGCTGGAGCCGCCGGCCGCCGGGCGGCGGGGAAGCGGGCCACGGGCCGCCCGGCGAGGCGGAGAACAAGCCGGGCTGAGCCCGCTGCGGTGGCTAGGCACCAGTGGAGCCGTCTCGCGGGTTGTCGCTCGCGGCCAGCTGGGCCGTGCTGGCCCCGACCTGCCGGTCTTCGGTCTGGCCGGGCACGGCGCGCTTGCCGTTGCTGTGCCCGTTCTGGTGCCCGTTGGCCTCGACCGGGATGGTCTCGGCGAAGGCGCGGCTGGCGATCGCGCGGGCCCAGCCGAGAGCCCCGCGCGAGCCCGGCGAGGGCACGCCGTTGGCGTCCTCGGAACCGCGGGCCGGCAGCAGCGCGGGGAGCGGCTTGGCCTCGAGCACCGCCCGCTTCTCCTCGTTCACCGGCTGGTGCACCTCGATGAACTCGCCGTTCGGCAGCTGCCTGATGATTCCCGACTCGTAGCCGTGCAGCAGTTCCTCGGCGTCCTTGCGCTGCAGGGCCAGGCAGACCCGTTTGGTGATGACGTAAGCCACGGCCGGCCCCAGGAACACCAGGACGCGAGCGGCCCAGGTGATCGTGTACAGCTGGATGCGCAGGTTGTCGGCGATGACGTCGTTCGCGCCCTCCGCCCACAGCACGCCGTAGAACGTCATCACGGCCACCCCGGTCGCGGTCCGCACGGGCGCGTTCCGGGGCCGGAGAGTACGGCCCGTACGTCCAGATCGGGTTGATCTGGGCAAACGTCGCCAGCAGGACCAGCGCGCCGAAGATGAAGAAGAACCAGGCGCCGCCCTTGGCCATGAAGTACGGGAAGAACGGCTGCCCGTTCACGTTCTTCTCCGTGTTCCCCTTGGCCGGCATCTGGGTGTGCTTCTGGTGGAACATGATGAACAGGTGGGCGCTGATCAGCGCCAGCAGGATGCCCGGGATCAGCAGCACGTGCAGGATATTCAAGGTTAATCTCTGCATGATGCAGAAGAAAGGTCCGGGCGGCCGTGAGCGGACCCCAGGAGGGCTTGTCCATCGGCGAGCTGGCGCAGCGTACCGGCGTGCCCGCCGCGACGTTGCGCAGCTGGGAGGACAGGCATGGCTTTCCGCGGCCGCTGCGCCAGGCCGGGGGGCACCGCCGTTACCAGGAGGGCGATGTCGCGCTCATCGGGGAGGTCCTGCGGCTGCGGGCGTCCGGTATGAGCCTGCAGGCCGCCATCGGCCAGGCCGTCGCCCGGGAGGTGGCTATCGAGCCATCCGTCTTCGCCGGCCTGCGCCGCCGTCATCCCGGGCTGGCGCCGCAAGAACTCGGCAAGGCCGCGGTTCTGGCCCTGACCCGGGCTATCGAGGACGAGTGCTGTGCGCAGGCCGGGCAGGCGGCGCTGTTCGCCGGCTTCCAGCAGGAACGCTTCTACCGTAATTCGCAGGAGCGATGGGAGGAACTGGCCCGGACGGCGCGCGTCGTGATCGTCTTCGCCGATTTCGGCGCGTCCTCGACCGCTGACGCTTCCCCGGCCCGCGTGCACCTGCCCGCCGACGCGCCGCTGCGGCGGGAATGGTTCCTGGTCTGCGCGGCCAGCGATTATCCGGCCTTCGTCTCCGGCTGGGAATTCGCGGGCCAGCAGGACATCCCCGATGCCGACCGGCGCTTCGAAGTTCTGTGGAGCGTCGACCCGCCGGTTGTCCGGGACGCCGCGATGATCTGCGCCCGGCTGGCGCGGTCGCTGTCTCCCGGTCTCGGCGGCCTGGAGGATGATCTCCCGTCCGGGTCGGCACCCGCGTCCGCCGATCTGCGCCGCGCTATGGGGCTGCTGAGCCGGATGACCGGCTACCTGGACAAACGGCAGACTTGGTGAGGTCAGGCTTCGCGTCGGCTGGCGGACAGCCGGCAGCAAACGGCCGGCGGCCAAGCCGCCGGCCGTGCCCCCTTCTGCTCCTAGCCCGGTGCGCCCCTCAGCGGACCGGGCTTAATCAGCCGAACTGGGCGCCGGACCCGCTTCCACCAGCCGCTTGATCGTCGCGAGGGTCTCGGCGATACCGCGGTCGATGTCAGGGGAGTCATGGCGCTGCTGGGGTAACCGAACAGCTGGTCGGCCGGCGCGTCGACGTTCTGGGACCGCTGGTAGTCGCCCATCGGCCGCCGTCACTGCCCGACGGCTGGGTCATCTCCCGCAAACCCGCCCATCCCGCGCTGGTCAGAAGTCGTAACGCGGATCACTTATAGCGGTAAACGATGCGCCCCTTCGACCAGTCTGCCGGGCTGATCTCCAGCAGCACGCGATCGTCCTGGATTACGCGGATGTGGTTCTTCGACATCCGCCCCGACATCCTCGCGAG
>JAICWX010000529.1 GCA_025934635.1 Streptosporangiaceae bacterium
ACATCGCGCGCAGCCCGGTGCTGGTGCACGCGGTGCGGCTGCGTGGCGGCAGCACGGCGATGGCCGCTGACCAGGCGCCGCGGGATGTGCGGTGTTCGGATGTGAAGTGGGTGACGCCGAGGACCTACCGGCTGTGGCGGGATGCCGGCCTGCTCGGCTACGACTCCGCCGGGCAGCCGGACCCGTCGTGGCGGGGCCGGAACGACGGCCGGAACGCGGCGTTCGCGGACTTGCTGTTCAGCAGCGGGCTGCGGCTGCGGGAGGGCGGATGCCTGCTCACCCTGGAGGTCCCCGACCCAGGTGCCGGACACAGCTACTACGAGGGCAGTGTCGCGGGCGCGGTCGCCAAGCGGCGTGAGCGCATGTTCTACGCCTCGGCCGCCGCGTTGCAGCGTGTCGCCGGGTACGTCGCCACCACCAGGGCCGAGGCGATCCGCCGCGCCCGGCGGCATCGCCGCTATGACCAGATGCCGGGGAAGCTGATCGTGACCAAGGTCAGCCACGGTACCCGCCGGAAGCTGTACTGGCGGGATGAGCAGGGCCGGACAGGGGAGGCGCCGGTCGGGGCGATCGGCCCGGCCGAGCGGATGCGCTTGTTCATCGAGACCGGGCATGGCCTGGAGCCGTTGTGGCTGTGGCTGACCGAGGGCGGCACGCCGATGGCGTATGAGTCGTGGGAGAAGGTGTTCGACGCCGCTAACGCACGGGTGGCGGCCTTCGCCGCCGCCACCCGCAAGGATGGCCGGCGGCGGACGGCGATCGCCTGTTCCCCGCATATGATGCGGCACTCGTTTGCCCTGTACATGCTGGTGGCGCTGCATCACGCGCTGGACCGCCGGTTCGGGCTGACGCCTGAGGAGCGCCGGCATTTCCGGCAGGTATACGGCGA
The DNA here is from genome assembly GCA_025934635.1 of Streptosporangiaceae bacterium. The sequence continues at coordinate 890 of JAICWX010000529.1, forward strand.
TCCGTGGGTGCTGGTCCGTGACTTGCTCGGGCATAGAAGCGAGCAGACCACGCGACTTGTGTACCTGGAGCCTTTGAGCGGGCTGCAGGTCAGGTCGATGCTCGACCACGACGAGGACCTGGACACACTGCTGTCCCGGGTGGCCGCCTCCAGCCGCCTGGTCATCGACGCCGACCTGGCGGGAGAGGATATGCCGTGACCGCCAGGCACGCCCGGCGGGCCGCGCTGCCTACCGCCGGATACAGCAGGGAACGCCAGCTCGACCCGGTCGCCCTGACCGTCACCGTGCCCGGCGAGTCCGGCGGGTTGGAGGCCGTCTTCGACTTCAGCGTCCTGCCCGGCCCGCGCCCGCTGCTGGCGGCGTGCGCCGCGGGGTTCGCGCGGCTGGCCGGGCCGGACCAGCCGTGGCGGGCCGCCGCTACCTGCACCAGCGGCTATAAGGCGATCCGCGAGTTCCTGCGGTACGCCGCCGCCCTCGACCCGCCGCCCGCGGCCCCGGAAGACTTCACCCCGGCGGTCTGGGCCGGGTGGCGGCTGTCCCGCCCCGCCACCGTGTACGGGCGCGCCTGCTTGCTGATTACCCGCCAGTGGCTGCCGAAGGTGCCGGGCGTATCGGCCGCCACTGCCGCGGCGGCGGCGCGGCGCATCCCGGCTGGACCGGCCCCTGCCGAGGCGGCCTACACGCGGGAGGAGTTCGAGCAGATCAGGGCCGCCGCGGCCCGGACATTCAGGACCGCGCTGACGCGGATCAGGGCCAGCCGCGAGCATCTGCGCCGCTGGCACGACGGCGAGTTCCCGCGGCCCGGGCTGCGCGAGCAGTACCGGCAGACCCGCCCCGCGACCGCTGATTACCTGACCGGTGAGGCCCTGGACACGCTGCTGCGCACCGGTGACGTCCCCCTCAACGAGGGCGGGGATCGCGGGGTCGTCACCCGGCACGCCAGGGCACTGGGCGGCGCCGGCCCGCTCCACACGTGGGGCAGGCTGTTCCTGACCATGCCGGAAGCGGCGGCGCTGTCGGTGCTGCTGGTATGCGATCAGGGCTGGAACAGGTCGGTCCTGGATGCGATGACCGTCCCCGACGACATGCCCGGCGCGGGCGAGGACGGCCTGGACATCTACCGGGTGCCGGTCCTCAAGCGCCGCCGCCCGCCCCGCACCCGGCACACGTCCGCGAACCTGGTCGACGCCGGGCCGGATACATCCGGGCGGCTGATCCGCCAGGCGATCGAGGCCACCGAGCCGGCCCGCATCACTCTGGCAGCGCTCGGCGAGCCGGCCGGGCGGCTGCTGGTCAGCCGCCGCGCCACTCCGGCGGGTAAGACCATGTTCTGCCTCGGCGTCCCGCCCGGCGACAGCCTGCGCCGGTGGGCGGCCAGCGCCGGGCTGGCCGGTGACGGCGGGCCGGGGCAGGTCAGCCTGCGCCGGCTGCGCCGCACCGTGCAGGTCCTCATCCGCCGGGAGCCGGCCCAGAACACGGCCCGGACCCACGAGCAGGTCTACGTGCTCCGCGACCCGGCCGCCCGGCCCGAAGCCGAGCAGGTCACCACGCAAGGGCTCACCGACGCCGTCGGCCACGCGCAGGAGGTCATGCAGATGCGGGTGCTGCTGGACGCCGGAGCCGACCAGCTCACCGACTACACCGGCAGCCCGCAGCAGGCTCAGGCGCTGGCCGGCGGCTCGCTGGATACCGCGACTGGGGCGTGCCTGGACTTCACCCACGGCCCGTTCAGCCCGCCGGGCCAGCCGTGCACCGCCTCGTTCCTGGACTGCCTGGCCTGCCGCAACGCGATCGCCACCCGCCGGCACCTGCCCCGCCTGGCCTGGCTGCACCGCGCTCTAGACGAGCTACGCGGCACCCTGCATGCGGCGGTGTGGGCACAGGACTGGCGCACTCACTTCCTGCGACTGACCGCGCTGCTGGAAGATAACACGACCCCCGCCGAACGGGACGCCGCAGCCCGCACGGTCAGCGACGCTGACCGGGAGCTGATCGGCCATCTGCTCACCGGCCGGTACACGACATGACCGCCAACGTGCTCCCGCTCCACGACGGCGGCGTCGACTGGCACGTCCCCGCAGATGCCCTGGTCGCCCCCGCCGGACGCCTGCCGGACAACACCGATCCGGGACGCGTGTCCCGGTTCGGCCACGACATGTGGGACCTGTCCCCGCTTGCCCGCCGCGAGCACGAGCCCGGTCGCCGGATCAACTGGGCGACCTTCCCGCCAGTGCTGCGCGGCAGCTTCAAGCGCGCCGGATGGGCGCTGATCACCCTGCCCACGCCCGAAGCGCTGCTGGAACGCGCCGCCACCAGCCGGGTCGAGCATCCCAGCGGCGGCACCATCGCCGCCGTCACCGAGCAGTGGCGCCGCTACGCCACCTGGCTCGCCAGCCGGGGCATCACCCGCCTGGCCGAGGTAGACGCCGCCTGCCACGACCAGTGGGCCGCGCACCTCGCCCGGCACCCGGCCGCGAACCGGACCCGCAAGCAGGCGCTGTCCGCGGTCAGCACGCTCTGGGGGTTCGCCCCGCACCTGCCACCCGACGACCGCATCCCCATGCCGCAGTGGGAAGCCGACGGAACGCGGGACTACCTGCCCGCTGAGGACGGCCGGAACGAGAACGCCACCGCGCCCATCCACCCGGCGGTGATGTCACCGCTGCTGATATGGGCGCTGCGGTTCACCGAGAACTTCGCCGCCGACATCCTCGCCGCCCTCGCCGAGCAGCAGCGCCTCCGCTCCCGTATCGCTGCCAGCCACAACACGGACGCTGCCGCCCGGCTGGCCGCGCTGGTCGATGAGCACGCCCGCGCCGGCACCCCGCTGCCCGGCGAAACCATCAAGGGCCGCCGATCCGCCGCCTGCTCCTACCTGGCCGGCCTCACCGGCGCGAGCCTCACCCAGGCCCACAACGCGATCCGGCGCGCCCGGCTCCCGGTCGCCGACACCGCGCCGCTGGACATCGCGATCACCGGAACGGTGCACGGCACGCCGTGGACCAGCCACATCAGCTACCACCAGGCGCAGGCCCTCGCGCTGCGACTGGCAGCCGCCTGCCTGGTAGTCGTCAGCTACCTCAGCGGCCAGCGGCCGGCTGAGGTTCTCCACCTGCGCACCCGCTGCTGCCCGGCACCGGAGGACGACGGCACCGGCACGATGCGCTACCGGCTGCACGGCCAGCACTTCAAGGGCGTCCGGGACGCCGACGGAACCCCGGCACCGGGTGGCGCAGCCCGGCAGTGGACCGTGATCCCGCCCGTGCACACCGCGATCGGCATCCTCGAACAGCTCACCACCACCGGCCACCTGTTCCCGCTCCGCCCGGCCTGGCTGGACGGCGCATCGAAACGGCCCCGGCAGCGCCCGCCTGCCCCGCCGGGGACCCGGGGAAGCCGGCGCCGCACCGGCCAGGTGATCACCGCCAAGGCGGCCAACGGCCGCATCGCCGAATTCATCACCTGGGTCAACACCTACGCCAGCGAGCACGGGCTGGACAGCGAGGCGATCCCGGCCGACCCGGACGGCCCGGTCACCCTCAGCCGCTTCCGAAGAACGG
>JAICWX010000137.1 GCA_025934635.1 Streptosporangiaceae bacterium
AACCACGCACGCCTGATTATTGTCAACAAATATCGAATATCAGATACCAAATGAGCCGTGCCAGCTACTGGGGCCGGACGGAGGAACATGGCCACTGTCGTCATCGCCTACGGTCAGCGGGCCCAGACCGAGCTCGACACCGGTCTGCTCGAGGGCATGGGCTACCAGGTCCGCCACCTGAACGGCCTGTCCGACCTGGATTCCCTGGGCGACGCCGACGCGCTCATGGTGACCGTCCAGGAAGTCACCGGGGCGGTCCTGGCTGCCATGCCCGCCTGCAAGATCGTGGCCCGGGTGGGCACCGGCCTGGACAGCATCGACCTGGACGAGGCGGCCCGCCGCGGCGTCCAGGTCACCTACGTGGCCGACTACTCGGTCGACGAGGTCTCCACCCACGCGATCGCGCTGCTGCTGGCCTGGGCCCGGCGGGTCCCGCAGTACCTGGACCTGGTCCGGGACGGGAAGTGGAACTCGGTCGGGGCCGGCACCATCCGCCGGCTGTCGGAGCAGACACTCGGCGTCGCCGGGTTCGGCCGGATCGGCCAGGCGGCCGCCCGCAAAGGACGCGGGCTGGGCCTGCGCGTGCTGGTCTGCGATCCCTATCAGTCCGCCGAGGCCATCCAGGCGGCGGGGTGCGAGCCCGCCAGCTGGGACCGGCTGCTGGCCGAGTCCGACTACATCACGCTGCACCTGCCGCTCACGCCGGACTCCGAGCGCCTGATCGACGCGGCCGCGCTGCGCGCGATGAAACCCACCGCCGTGCTCATCAACACCGCCCGCGGCGACCTGGTCGACGAGGCCGCGCTGGCCGAAGCGATCGACGCCGGGGAGATCGCGGGGGCTGCGCTCGACGTGCTGGCCACTGAACCGCCGTCCGCGGACAGCCCGCTGCTCAAGGACTCCCGCGTCCTGATCACCCCGCACGGCGCCTGGTACTCGACCGAAGCCCAGCACGATGTCGTCGTCCGCGCGTGCGAGGACGTGCAGCGGGTGCTGTCCGGGCAGCCACCGCGCTCGCCCGCCAACAAGCCGGTGGCATCGCCCTCGTAACCGGATTTCCATCCCCTCGCCAAGGAGGACGACGTCCCATGCGCATCACCCAGATCGAGACCATCAGGGCCGACCGCCAGCCGAGCCTGCTGTTCGTCCAGGTGCACACCGACGCCGGGCTCACCGGACTCGGCGAGACCTGCGTCGGGGTGGCGGCGGTCGAGGCGTACCTGCACGAGACGGCGGCACCCGAGCTGATCGGCATCGACCCGCGGGACATCACGCGGGCCTGGGCGACCGCGCACCGCCAGTTCATCGGCTTCGGCGGCTCGTCGGTCGCGGTCCGGGCCACCTCGGCGGTGGACATCGCGCTGTGGGACATCCTGGGCAAGGTCGCCGGGCTGCCGGTGTACCGCCTGCTCGGCGGGCCAGCCAGGGATTCCGTCCGGGCCTACAACACCTGCGCGGGACCCGGCTACGGCGGCTCGTCGAGCAACGTGAACCGCAAGCGGTGGGGGCTGGGTGACACCGACCCAGGCGACACGGGGCCGGCGGGGGAGTACGAGGACCTGCTCGCCTCGGTGACCCGCCCGGAGGAACTGGTCGCCAGCCTGCGCGCGGACGGCATCACGGCCATGAAGATCTGGCCCTTCGACGAGGCGGCGCTGCGGACCGGCGGCGGCTGGATCGAGCGGTCCGACCTGCGCGACGGCGTGAAGATCATCGAGCGGACGCGCGCCGCGGCCGGGGATGACATGGACATCATGCTGGAGATGCACTCGCTGAGGTCACCGCAGGCGGCGCTGACGATCGCGCGGGCGGTGGAGGAGTTCGGCCTGTTCTGGATCGAGGATCCGTTCCGGGTCGACAGCCCCGAGGCGCTGGCCCGGTTCGCCGACCGGACGTCCATCCCGCTCACCGTGGGCGAGACCATCGGGACCCGGTTCGACTACCAGCGCCTGCTGCGCACCGGGGCGGTCGGGTACCTCATGTTCGACGTCGGCTGGACCGGCGGCATCTCGGAGGCCGTCAGGATCGCCGCGTTGGCCGAGACCTACGGGGTCGCGGTCGCGCCGCACGACTGCACCGGGCCGGTGGTGCTGACGGCCGGCTGCCACCTGTCCGCGCACCTGCCGAACGCGGTGCTCCAGGAGACGGTCCGGGCCTTCTATCACGGCTGGTACCGGGACTTCGTGACCGACCTGCCCCGGCTGGAGGCGGGCCGCATCACGCCCCCGCCGGGCCCGGGCCTCGGGCTCGAGCTGCGTCCCGAGGTCCGGGAGTGGGACGGCCTGCAGGTCCGGACGACCGGGCCGGGCTGAGGCGCCGGGCCCGTCTGCGTGATGAGCAGCGCGTGATCAGCCGCGCGCGATCAGCGCCCGGGCCGCGGCGGCGACCTGGCCGCCGCCGGGGAGCAGCGCCTCGAGCAGCACCCGGCTCTGCGGGACCGGCGAGTGCGGGGCGTGCACCCGCATGACCGGGCCGTCCAGGTAGTCGAAGGCGGCTTCGGACAGCGACGCCGCGATCTCCGCGCTCACGCCGCCGTAGCCGGGGCTCTCGTCGACCATGACCGCGCGGCCGGTCTTGCGCAGCGAGGCGGTCACGGTCTCGAGGTCCAGCGGGTAGAGCGTGCGCAGGTCGATCACCTCGGCGGAAACGCCCTCGGCGGCCAGTTGCTCGGCCGCGGCCACGCAGGTGCGCACGGTCGCGCCGTAGCCGATCAGCGTCGCGTCACCGCCCTCCCGCACGATGCGGGCCAGCCCGAACGGGATGTAGTCGGCCGGGCCGCCCACCTCGCCGCGGACGCCGGTGAGCGCCTTGTGCATCAGGAACAGCACCGGGATGCCGAACATGTAGTGGATCTTGGCCGCCTGGTTGCACAGCTCGTCCATGCCGCCGAACGCGAAGTCGAGGAAGTTCAGGTCGACCACGGGGCGCATCCCGCCCAGGGCGGCGCCGACGCCCGCGGCGACCATGGCCGCCTCGGAGATCGGCACGTCCCGGATCCGGTCCGCGCCGAACCGCTCGCCCAGGCCGAAGACCTGGGCGAAGTGACCGCCGCGGAGCAAGATGTCGGTGCCCATCACGAAGATCAGGTCGTTGCTGGTCATTTCCTCGGCCAGGCCCGCCCGGTAGGCCTGGCTGTAGGTCAGTCGCTCGGTCACGGCCGGCCTGCCGCCGCGGCCGGCCAGGCGCGGTTCACCGAGGCGGTGTCGGGCCACGGCGAGGCCTCGGCGAAGGCGACCGCGTCGGCGACGATGTCGGCCGCGCGGGAGGTCGCGGCCGCGAAGCCGTCATCGTCCAGTTCGCCCTGCCCGGCCAGCCGCTGGCGGAGCCGGTCGATGGGGTCACGCGACTCGAGCCAGTCGGCCACTTCGCTCTTCTCCCGGTAGTTCTGCACGTCGCCGACGTTGTGTCCCTCGTAGCGGTAGGTCTGCGCCTCGATGAAGGCCGGCCCCTGCCCGTCCAGCGCCCGGTTCCTGGCCTGCCGGACCGCGGCGTAGACAGCCAGCACGTCCTGGCCGTCCACGGTCTCGGCCGGCAAGCCGAACCCGCCGGCCCGCGCGGCCACCGACTCACCCGCCATGGCCTGCGAGATATGGGTCTCGACCGCGTACAGGTTGTTCTCGCACACCGCGATCAGCGGCAGCTTCCACAGCGCGGCCAGGTTGATGAATTCCCAGACCCGGCCCGTGTTCGCGCCGCCGTCACCGAAGTAGCCGACCGCCACCGCGGCCTGCGAGCGCATCTTCATGGCCAGCGCCGCGCCCATCGCGAGCCCCAGGCCCGCGCCCACGATCCCGTTCGAGCCGAGGAAATGGCGCCCGGCGTCGACCAGGTGCATGCTGCCGCCCCGGCCCCCAGCGCAGCCGTCCGCCTTGCCGAACAGCTCGGCCATGACCTCGCGGGGCGTCAGCCCCTTGGCCAGGGCGTGGTGGTGGCTGCGGTGGGTCCCGGATACCACGTCGTCCGGCCCCAGGGCCCGCGCGGTGCCGACCGCCACGCCTTCCTGGCCGGCCGAGGAGTGGATGCCGCCCGGGATATGGCCCGCGAGCGACAGCCGGACCGATTCCGCTTCGAACTGGCGGATGACGAGCATCTGCTCCAGCCAGTCACGCAGCGCCCCAGGTGGCGGGGACTGCGCTCCGGCTCTGATTTGCTCGGCGGCAGGCGCGGCTGCTTCGCTCACTGGTCTCCTTCCCCGGCCCAGGTGTGCAAGGCGCGGAACTCGCGGTCGAACGCGTCGAGCACGTCGGCGGCCCGGTCGCCGTCGAAGTAACGGTGGTCCACGTTGAGCGTCGCGATGAGGGTGGTCCGCACCGCGAGCCGTCCGTCGATCACGACCGGCCTGCCCGCGATCCGGCCCGTCGTCAGCAGCAGCCGGCGTCCGGCCGGGACGATGCCGGTGAACGCGTCCACCCCCCGGGCGCCGAGGTTGGAGACCGCGCCGATCGCGTCGCTCGCCAGGTCACGTTCGGTCAGCCGGCCTTCCCGGCCGCGCCGCGCGGCCGCCTGCCGGACCGCTACCAGGTCCGGCACCGTCAGCGCGGGCACGCCGGGTACCACCGGCATCATCACGCCTTCCGGCGTGGCCACGGCCAGGCCGACGTCACCGGACGAGCCGGCTCCCGGGTCGCCGCCCGGCGCCGGGACAGCCCGGATGGCCAGGGCGAAGGCCCGCAGCAGCAGGTCGGTGTACGTAGCCTCCGGAGCGCGGGCCCGCATCGAGGCCAGGCACGCGTCGGCGTCGCTGGCGTCGATTTCGCGCTGGACCGAGAAGTGCGGGATGGTCCGCCAGGATTCGGCCACCGCCTGCGCGACGGCCCGGCGACGGCCCGTCAGCGCACCGTCCGCGGGTGCGGCCGCAGCGGCTTGCGCAGCCGCCGCGCCCGTCGCGGCGCCCGCGGTCCCGGCCGCCCGCGCCGCTTCAGCCGCAGCCGACGCTTCAGCCGCAGCCGACGCCGCGGCCGCGGCCGCCGCCTCGGCGGCCAGCCGGGCCGCCATCCGCTTGCGCGGAGACAGCGCATGCGGCCTGCGCGCGTGCGGGAACGTGGCCCCGGCCGCGGACACGCCGCTGGTCACGGCCGTAGCCGTGACCGCCACCGCGCCGTCTGCGGCCGTAGCCGCCGCGCCGCCCGTGTCCGCCGGGACCGGAAACGGGTCCGGCTCGTAATCCGGGACCGGATCCGGCCGGTCGTCCGGGACCGCGGCCAGCGGCGGGTCCGGGACCGGTCCGGGCTGGCCGTCGATGATCCGCGTGACGGCCGCGCCGATCGGGACCTCGTCGCCCTCGGCCACCAGGTGCGGTCCCAGCACGCCGTCGGCCGGGCTCTCCAGGTCGACGGCTGACTTGTCGGTCTCGATCTCGGCGATGGCCTCGCCGGCCGCGACGGTCTCCCCGGGCTTCTTGTACCAGCGCGTCAGGATCGCTTCCGTCATCGCCATACCCAGGGCCGGGATCGTCACATCCTGCACATGACCTCGCATCCACAGGGTTGCTGGGAATAATGGTATAGCATATTCTAAATATGAAACGGGCGGCAAGATCCCTGGGCAGGAATGGGTGAAAGGTTCCGCTAGGCTTCGAGCCAGTCGTCGTGACGAGGACGGCGCGGGCGTGCCAGGAGGCGGCGCCGGGCCGCCTCGCGGCAGAGGCAGTTCATGGAAGTGGCGGTGATCCGCATCAACGCTCAGCCTGATGATCTTCCGGTCACCACCTACAAGCGGGCCGCGTACGAGGCCATCCGCGACATGATCGTGGAACTGGAGATCCCGCCGGGATCCAGGCTCGTGGAAAGTGACCTGGCCGCCAGGCTCCGGGTGTCCAAGACCCCGATCCGCGAGGCCATCGCGCTGCTCGAGACCGACAGCCTGGTAAGCATCGCCCCGTACCGGGGCGCGACCGTCCGCTGGCTCTCCACCCACGAGATGGAGGAGCAGCGGTTCCTCATCGACGCGGTGGAACTGCCCGCCTTCCCCCTGGTCGTCGAGCGGATCAGCAAGCAGACGCTGGCGGAGCTCGGGCGGATCGTCCGCCAGATGAAGCGCGCGCGGGCCAAGCACGACGGTCCCTCGTTCCGGCGGATGACCGCGCTGACGCACGAGATCATGTTCCGGCCGGTCGGCTACCCCCGGCTGGAGCGGTTCGTCGAGATCCTGCTCGGCCCGGCCGGCCTGCGCTACGACCGCGTCTTCGTCGACAACTTCGCCGATACCTGGGACCTCATGCTCGAGCTCGCCGTGGGCCGTTACGAGCTGATCAGGGACGGCGACCCGGAGGGCGCGGCCAGCCTGGTCCGGCGCTACCGCGACCAGATCGGGGTGCTGAACAGCTCGCGCTTCGACCACGAACTCGTCGCCCCCTACTTCCAGCCAGCGGAGTAGGGCCTGCTGCGGGGCCGTGAAAGCGGTACCCGGCCTCTTGACAGGCGTGCTCGCCGCGACGATGCTCGTACATCATATTCCACATCTCGGCGAGCAAAGGTGAATTCATGCCCGGCCTTCCTGCGCTGTTCGACCTGTCCGGCCGCGTCGCGGTCGTTACCGGAGGAGGCGGTGCGCTCGGCCGCGTGGCCGCGGGCGCGCTGGCCGAGGCGGGCGCGTCGGTGGCCGTCGTCGACCTGAGCGAGGCGAACGCGGCCAAGGTCGCGGCCGGCCTGACCGAAGCGGGCGCCACCGCGGCCATCGGGCTGGGCGCCGACCTGAGCAGCGAGGAAGCGGTCGAGGGGGCGTTCGCGGCGATCGACCAGGCCTTCGGCCGGGTCGACATCCTCGTCAACGCGATATCGGCGGCGATCGACCGGCACGGTCCGGAGGAGTTCCCGCTGCCGGCCTGGGACGCCATGCTCGCCTCCAACCTGACCAGCTATTTCCTGTGCTCCCGGGCGGCCGCGCAGCGGATGATCCCGGCCGGGCGCGGCGGCAGCATCGTCAACTTCGGCTCGATCGCGGGCTCGAGCGTGCTGGGCCGCGGCGGCATGGCCTACGGCGTCGCCAAGGGCGGCGTGGCCCAGCTGACCAAGGAGACGGCCTACGCGTGGGCGCCGCACGGCATCCGGGTCAACGCCATACTGCCCTGCCAGTTCGTCAACGACTGGTGGCGTGGCAACCTGGCCGACCCGGACCGCCGCCAGCTCGTCGACCGGGTCACCTCGGCGATACCGCTGGGCCGGATGGGCGAGGCGGAGGAGATCGCCGGCCCGGTCCTGTTCCTCGCCTCCGAGGCGGCATCCATGGTCACCGGCGTGCTGCTGCCGGTCGACGGCGGCAACCTGGCCATGAACGCCGGAGCCAGCCCCAGCTGGTGAACCCCGGGGCCGGACCGCCCGGGCCCGCCAGCCGCCGTCAGCCCTTGATGGCCCCGGCCGTCAGCCCGCGCACCAGGTTGCGCTGGGCCAGCAGGGTGGCGATGAAGACCGGCACGATCAGCGTGAGCGCCCCGGCCGCCATCGCACCCCAGTTGATCGTGTCCACGCCGATCAGGTTCACGATGCCGACCGTGGCCGGCGTGGTCGCCGAGCTGCCCAGGATCAGCGGGATGAAGTACTCGCTCCAGGCGGCGATCGCCACCAGCAGCCCGACCGACACCACGCCCGGCGACGCCAGCGGCAGCGACACCCGCCAGAAGGCCCAGGCCCGCGAGCAGCCGTCGACCCGGGCCGCCTCCTCGAGCTCGACCGGGACGTCCTGGAAGTACGCCGCCGTCATCCAGACGGTGAACGGCAGCAGCCCGGTCATGTAGGCCAGGGTCATGCCGGTGAAGCTGCCCACCAGGTGCAGGTGGTAGTAGTACAGGAACAGCGGGATGATGAAGATGACCGGCGGCACCATCCGGCTGAACAGCAGGAACCCTCCCAGGAAGCGCCGCCCGGGGAACCGCCCGCGGGCGAACGCGTACCCGGCCGGCACGCCGAAGATCACCGTCGCGAGCGTGGTCGACACGGTGATGATGGTCGAGTTGATCAGCGCCTGGAAGAAGCCGTTGTCCTGCAGGGTGACGAAGTTGGCCATGGTCACCGGGCTGACCAGCTCGGGCGGGACGGAGGCCGCGTCCACCGGCCGCTTGAACGCGGTCAGGATGATCCACAGGAACGGCACCGCTACCAGGACCAGCCCGGCCGCCAGCAGGGCCAGCCGGATCCCCTCGACCGTCTTGTTCTTCATGTAGTCCTCTCAGCTGCGGCGGCCGAGGAGCAGGTAGACCAGGGCGACCGAGATGGCGATCATGATGACCAGCACCACGCCCATGGCGGCCGCGTACCCGACCTGCTGGTACTCCAGCCCCGTGTTGTAGATCTGCAGGTTCAGCGGCGTGCTCGCGATCCCCGGTCCGCCGGTGGTCAGGATCTGGATGCCCTCGAACTTGCGGTAGCTCTCGATCAGCCGCAGCACCACGGCCACGAACAGGACCGGGCGCAGCGACGGCAGCGTGATGTGCCAGAACACCTGGAGCCGGTTGGCGCCGTCGGAGGCCGCGGCCTCCTTGAGCTCCTTCGGCACGTTGAGCAGCCCGGCCAGCAGCAGCAGGGCCTGGAACGGGACGCCGGTCCACATGTCCGAGATGATGACCGCGGGCATGGCCAGCGACGGCGTGCCCAGCCAGACCGGCTGCGGCAGGTGCGCCAGGGACAGGAAGTAGTCGATCCAGCCGGCCTGGTTGTTGAACATGGCCCGCCAGGTCAGCGCGACCACGATGGGCGCGGTCATGATCGGCAGCAGGTACAGGCTGCGGATGAACCCGGCTCCCCGGATCTTGGTGTCAAGCAGCACGGCCAGGCCGAGACCGAACACCGTGTCCAGCAAGGTGGTCCCGATGACCAGGTACACCGTGTTGAAGAGGATGGTCGGGGTCTGCGGGTCGTCGAACAGCCGGCTGAAGTTGTCGAAGCCGGTGAACTTCCACGCCGTGCGGACCAGGTTGTAGTTGGTGAAGGCCAGGCCGATCGTGAACACGAACGGGACGGCCGTCACGATCAGCATGATCAGCAGTGACGGCCACGACACCACGGCCAGGAAGTAGCGGTCGATGAACCCCCGGACGGACTTGCCCCCGCGGTAAGCGGGGGCAAGTCCGTCACGAGACGTCGGCAAGCCCATTGACGAAGCCTCTTGGCGTGTTAGCTCGACGGGAAAGGCTTAGGGTATCCGGCCTGTTTCATGATGGTGTTCTCACCCGAGGTCATGGTCGCCATGATCTGCGCGACGGGCGTGTTGGTGGTGATCAGGTCCGACAGCCCGTTGGAAATCGGCGGGATGAGGGAGACGGCCTCGGGGATGAACGGCAGCAGCGTGACGTCCGGGTGGGCCAGGATGTACTTCAGCTGGGCCGCGAACGTCTTGGGCAGGGCCGCGACCGCGGTCGGGTCGTCCAGCACCGATTGTCTCGATGGCGTGAGCAGGTCCTTCGCCTTCACCGCCGCTAGCTGGGTCTGCTTCGAGGTAATGAACTGGATGAGCTGCCAGGCCGCGCCCTTGTGCAGCGAGGCGTTGTTCATCCAGATGCCGAACGGCTGGACCAGCTCGCAGTGGTCCGGGTTGACCGCCGGGCAGGGCATGGCCCAGAACGCGGTGTCGTCGGCCACCTTGGACTGGTTCGCGTCGAGCACGGACGGGATGGTGCCCGAGTCGTCCTGCCACATGGCCACCCGGCCCTGCTGGAAGTCCGACAGGCAGTTGGTGACCAGGTAGGTCGCGATGCCCTTGGGCGCGTAGTTCTTCAGCAAGGTGCGGTAGAAGGTCGCGAACTGGCTCGCATACGGCTGCTGGCCGATAAGGAACTTCCAGTTCTTGTCGAAGTAGGTACCGGTGACCGGGTTGTTCCACGGGATGAACCAGTTCCACAGCTGGAACGCGTCGTACAGCGTCTGGGACTTGTCGCCGCGGACGCAGAAGCCGGCGTGCTGGGAGTTGGTCAGCTTCTTGGCGTCGGTCAGCAGTTCGGCCGGCGTCTTGGGCGGCGAGGCGATCCCGGCCTCCTGGAACATCTTGGTGTTGTAGTACAGCAGCGCGCCGCCGGTGTGGGTGGCGATGCAGTAGGTCTTGCCGTTCTGCTGGCACGCCGCCTCGATGTCCGGGGCGATGTCCTTGAAGTTGTACGAAGCCGGGGTGTCCTTGGGATTGTTCAGGTAGGAGTCATACGACTGGACGCCGTTGCTGCCGATGTAGGAGGTGATGTTCTCCGAACCGGTGAAGAACACGTCCAGGCCGGTGTCCTTGGCCTTGAGCTGCAGCGGGATCTTGGTGTCCTGCGTGTCGACCGGCTGCTCCACCCAGTTCACCTTGATGCCCGTCTGGGCCTCGAACTTCGGCAGCAGCGACTTGTAGAAGTCGAACTCGGGGACCGCGGTGTAGGTCTCCACCGTCAGGGACTGGCCCGCGTAAGGCTTCGATCCGGACGCACTGGCGGACGATGACCCCGAGGAAGAACAGCCCGCCAGCAGGAGGGCTCCTGTCGCGAGCACAGCGACGGCAGCGTATCGCCGCCGCCGGAACGGATGGTCCATCCCTGACCTCCATGTCGAGAGCTGATGACCGAGAAACGTGGCAACGCGGCGCACGCAAACAAGTTGTCCGGCAAATCAACAGAAGAGGCGATCCGCAATCAATCCGGGGGGCAAACTCGGCTGCCCGCCCAACCCCTCGCGGCTCAAAGTCTCCTGTCCCCACCTGGGCATTCGTTGCATTCCAGGACGTGCGGACAGCTTTACACACGAGACTTGAGATAGCAATACCTCAGATATCATATGCCAAATTGTGACGCTCGCGGGGGTCGTCAGGAGCCGGGCGCGAGGTAGCCGGCGAGGTCCAGGCCGGCGATCTGGGCCGAGTCCCGCAGGCTGGCGAGCACGTCGGAGGGGAGCGGGATCCCGTGCTCCTGAGCCGCCGCGAGCCGGTCCCACTCGAGCTCGCCGGGCACCAGCAGGCGCTCGGTTCCTGGCGCCGTGGGCGCGGCGTGCACCTCGTCGATGAGCTGGTCCACCCGTCCGGGCAGGCCGTCGCCCATGACGGCGCAGTCCAGCGCCAGGAAAGCCGCGCCGTGCCCGGTGGGAAGCGCCGGATCGTCCCCCAGCCAGCTCCTGATCTGCCAGGTGGTCGCCGCACCGGTCAGGCAGCCCGCCAGCGACTCGATGAGCAGGGCGAGGCCGAACCCTTTATGCGCCGCCGCCGGGGTCAGCACGCTGTGCTCCGGGTACGACCCGGGGTCGTCCGTGGGCAGGCCGTCCTCGCCGAGCAGCCAGGTGGCGGGGATCGGCTCGCCGCGCTCGCGCGCGGCGTAGACCTTGCCGCCCGCGACGGTCGCGATCGACATGTCCAGCATCAGGGGCGGGTGCTTCCCGGCCGGGACGGCGTAGGCCAGCGGGTTGCTGCCGGTGACGGCCGCGCGCGACCCGGGGGCCGCCACCGACGGGATGTCGTTCGCCATGGCCAGGCCGATGAGCCCGTCTCGCGCGGCCAGCGAGGCGTAGTAGCCGGCCGCGCCGAAGTGCGAGCTGTTGCGGACGCCGGCGTAGCCCACGCCGGCCTCGCGGGCCTTGCCGATGGCCGTCGTCATCGCGAACACGGAGGTGACCATGCCGAGCGCCGAGTCACCGTCCACGACGGCCCAGGCCGGACCCTCGGCCACGATCCCGGGCCGCCCGCCGGACCGCAGGCCGCCGGCCTGCAGCCGCCGCAGGTAGCCGCGCAGCGCCTTGCTGCCGTGCGTGAAGACGCCCCACCCGTCGGTGGTGCTGAGCACCTCCGCACCGGTATCGGCGTCCGGCCCGCTCAGGCCGGCCCGTGCGAACGCGTCCCGGCAGAAGGCCCTGAGCTGGGGGAGCGCTATCGTGCCTGCGGCGGCCGCCGGGGCGCCCACGCTAGAACCGCGAACCTGACTGAGATATCATATTCTAAGTATTAACGGCAGGCGGCCTCCGGGGCAAGAGGTGCCGCCCGGCGCTAGCCCGCGTCCCAGAAGGAGCACTGGTGCTGGGCCGCGAACGTGGCGGCGGTGATCGTCCGGGTGTGGTCGCCCGGCCGCAGCGACATCAGCTGGCGGCTGGTGTAGCGCGGCCACAGCGGCTGGCCGGCCACTGCGGGCGTCCCGGCTGCCGTGAAGGCGCCCCAGTACCTGACCATCTGCCGGGACAGCGTGAGCTGGGCCGGGGTGAGCAGGTTGTACAGGGAGAACCCGTTGTTGAAGCTGGGCCACAGGTAGGCCAGCTCCATGGCGTGGCCGGCGCCCCACTGGTAGCCGGGGTGGTCGTTGTTGAGCCCGGGGGCGTGCAGGTCGTCGAACTGGTAGAAGAACGTGGGGGTCGTCGCGGCGAACTGGGCCGCCAGGTTCTGCTCCGGGCAGCCGCCGATGCCGGTCAGGAAGCCGCTGTCGGTCCAGATGTCGCCGATCTGGTAGGCCGCGGTGTACGGGCTCGGGTACGAGCTCCACGGATAGCGGGCCAGGATGGCGGCCGACCGGGAGCCGAACTCGGACGCGATGAGCTGGGCGGCCTGGTCCTGCGTCAGCCCCGTGAATCCCTGGGAGAAGGTGCGGCCCTCGTTGTGGTTGGTGCCCATCAGCAGTGGCACCCGGTTGTAGTGGCCGGATGCGACCGCCCGGGCCGCGGGTACCGGCAGTTCGGGGCCGCCGGAGGTGAACAGCGGCTGGTAGCTGGCGCTGGCGTCGAGCAGCGTCGCGGTGGGCAGCTTGCGCAGGCACGCTGCCGCGGTCAGTGCGTCCGGGCAGCCGGCCGTCTTGGCGAACGCCAGGCTCGCCGTCTGCGCGGTGGCGCGGGTCTGGGTGGCGCAGCTGCCGCTCTGCATGATCGCGGCGCGGAACAGGCCGCGGGCCGGCGGCGAGGTCATCAGCGCGCACATCGACCAGCCGCCCGCCGACTCGCCGTCGATGGTGACCTCAGCCGGGTTCCCGCCGAAGGCGGCGATGTTGCGGTGCACCCAGCGCAGCGCGGCTTCCTGGTCGAGCAGCCCGTAGTTGCCGCTCGCGGTCCGCGCCGAGGTGCCCAGGCCGGGCACGTCCAGGAAGCCGAGCGGGCCGAGCCGGTAGTTGATGGAGACGACGATGATGCCGTCGGTGTTCACGATCAGCGACCCGTCGTGCTGGTCGCCGGCCCCGGTGGTGAGCCCGCCGCCGTGGATCATGACGAGCACCGGCAGGCCCCGGTGATGGCCCGGACGCCGGGGCGTGAAGATGTTCAGGTACAGGCAGTTCTCGTTGTCCACCCGGGGCCCGTTGCCGCTGGCCAGCTGCCCGCACCGGCCGCCGTAGCTGGTCGCCGGCCGGACTCCGCTCCACCGCGCGGCCGGCTGCGGCGCCTCCCAGCGCCGCGCGCCCGTCGGCGGTGCCGCGTACGGGATGCCCAGCCACTGACGGGTGCCCTCGGCCGACTCGCCGCGGACCAGGCCCCGGTCGGTCCGCACGACCAGGCTGCCGCCGTGACCGGCCGGTGCCGCGGCGGCCACCGGGGCTGCCGGGGCCGCATGCGCCGCGGCCGGCAGCAGAAGGGCCAGCAGGGCGGCCGCAGCCGCCCCGGCGATCGTCAGCTTCCGCATGCGTACCTCCAGCGCTTGGTTGCGTCGCGGATGGCGCCTTGGTCGCACTGTGAACCGGAAGACCGAATTCGTCAATATCTAACAAAATCCGCCGATACGGACTAATGGCGCTGACCCGCCTGTGGGCCAACGCCCTGCGCCTCACGCCAGGACCGGGGGACCGAGCTCCGGCGGAGTGAAGGACGCCTCGGTCAGCCGCTCGAGATCCGCACCGAACGGCCGGTCCTCCTCGATCGGCCCGATGATCCGGGCCAGCCAGTCCAGCAGGGCCGCGCTCCCGCCCGGAGGCGGCCGCCCGGACAGCACCGCTGCCTGGTATCCGGCCAGCAGCTCGCACGCCGTGACCGCGCGGGCGTGCCGCAGCGCCCGGGACAGCTTCCCGGCGGCCTCCCAGGCGAACGACTGCACGTCCTCCTGGCCGCCGGACGTCTCGATCAGGCCGACCGGGGTGGCGGCGGCCAGCGGCCGCATCGCGTGGATCTCCCCGGCGGCGCGCTTGTGCACCGGCGTCAGCCCGGCCTGCGGGCCCGGGTCCCGGGCCAGCTGCGCGGGCAGGCCGGTCACGGCCGGATCCATCAGCCGGTGCAGCCGGGCCGCCGCGACCTCCGCGGCGTGGCAGAACGCCGCGGTGAGGTGGTCGCAGTGCGCGGCCAGGTCGATCCCGTGGAACCCGGCGGTGCCGGTGAACTTCCCGTCGAGGTAGGCGGGGGAGTCGGTGACCCCGGTCAGCGCCCGGCCGACGGCCGCCTCGAGCTGGGCGGCGGCCCGGTGCAGCTGGGCCAGGACCGGCCCGGCCACCCGGAACGAGACCGGTGCCTGCAGGGACCGGGGTGCCGGCTCGCCGCCCGCCGCCGCCCGGAGCCGGGCCAGCACCGAGGCCAGCACGTCGTCCCCGCGCCCGCAGGCCGCCTGGTAAGGATCACGCGGCGCCCGGACGACGGCGATCGACAGCGCCGCGGCCGCCGTCATCAGCGAGCCGAGCGCCGCCGCGTCACCCAGGCCGAGCGCCGCCAGGCCGGTGGCCCCGGGCACCCCCTGGATCAGCGCGATGCCTTCCTTGGGCCCCAGGACGAACTCGGTCAGCCCGTGACCGCGCAGCGCCTCGCCCGCGGGCACCGGGGTCTGCCGGCTCCCGCCGGGCCCGAGCACCTGGCCGATGCCGGCCAGCGGCCCGAACGCGTGCGCCAGCTGCGTGATCTCGCCCGCCGTCCCGGCGCCCTGGCGCGGCACCGCGGGCACGATGCCCTGATTGAGGAAACCGGCCAGCCGCTGGCACAGCGCGGCCGATACGCCGGCGTCGCCCGACAGGAACGTCAGCAGCCGGGCCGCGAAGATCGCCCGGACCTCGGGCGGGCTCAGCCAGGGCGGCCCCCCCGCGGCCCGGGCCAGCAGGAGGTTGCGCTGGTGCGAGCGCTGCTGCTGCTCGGTCAGCCGGACCGAAGACAGCGCGCCCATGCCGGTGGTGACCCCGTACACCGGCTGCCCGTCGCGCAGGGCCCGCCTGACCTGCTCGCAGCGCTCCTGCACGGCCGCGAGCAGGCTGTCTGCGATGGCCACCGGCTGGCCGGCCGCAATCGCCCTGATCAGGCCGGGATCCGCGGTATCGGTCTCGGTGATGACCCGCGCGGCCCCCACTAGCGGTACCGGAGCATCGTCCCGGCGTCCCGCTCCTCCGCCCGGCGCAAGATGGCCAGGCCCACGGCGATATCGAGGATGGCCAGCCCGCGGTGCCACAGCAGGATCCGCTCGTCGTCACGCTCTCGGCCGGGCCGCTGCCCGGCGACGACCTGGCCCAGCTCGGCGTACAGCGACGCGGGCGACAGGCGGCCGGTGTCCACGTGGCGGCGCAGCGCGCCGAACCGGCCGGACTGGGCCTCGCGCCAGTCGTCGACCACCACCTTGTCCATCACGTCGAGCAGGTCGAGTTCCACCGCGCTGATCGTGCCGTACGGGACGACGAACGCCCCCGGCTTGACCGCGGCCGTCCGCAGCAGCGGCTCGGGCTCGGTCAGCCGCGACGCCTCGACCAGGATGTCCGCGCCGTCGAAGACCTCCTCCGCGCCAGCGGTCACCCGGACCGGGGTCCTGGTGACCGCGGCCAGCTCCCGCGCGAACGCCTCCCGGGACTCGGGCCGGCGGCTGGTGACCCGGATCTCCTCCAGGTCGAACAGCTCGTCGAGCAGCACGACGTTCCAGAACGCGGTGCCGCGCGTCCCGACGTGGCCGAGCACCCGGGAGTCCGGCCGGGCGAGGTAGCGGGCGCCCACGGCGGTCATCGCACCGGTCCGGCAGGCGGTGATCAAGGTGGCGTCCATGATCGACAGCGGCACGCCGGTCCCCGGGTCGTAGAGCGTCAGCAGCCCGAGTTCGCTGGGCAGCCCGGCCGCGTAGTTGGCGACGAAGTCGCCGACCACCTTGACGCCGGCCACCCCGCCGACCCCGCCGCGGAGCACGTTGAAATGACCGGCGCCGTCGTTGTCCGGGACCAGGTGCACCCTCGGCTCGACCACCACCTGCCCGTTCCCGTGGGCGCGGACCGCGTCCTCCACGGCGGCGATGATCTCGGCGTTGGTCAGCCCCAGCGAGTCAATGTCCGGCCCGGACAGGAACCGGATCCACAGTCCTCCCGCCGCGGCCACGTCTGTGATCATTTTCCTTAGGCTAGCGTCGCCCCTGGCGTCGGCACCGGGCGGGAGCGCGGGCTGGCATCATGAGGACCATGGCCGCCGCGACGGCCCGCCGGCAGCATCTTCTGGACGGCAGCTGACCACCGTACCCTGGGATCAGCCGCTTCGCTGACGGAGGTACCGCCGTGACCAGCCGCCATCCCCCGGTCGAGAACTGGGCGACCGACTTCGATCACACCGATGCCGCCTGGGCGGCCGACCCGTACCCCATCTGGGCCGATTTGCGCGGACGCTGTCCCGTCGCGCACAGCGACCGCTACGGCGGGACCTGGCTGCCGGTGACGCACGAGCTCGTATCCGAGGTGGCCTACGACACCGAGCACTTCACCTCCCGTTCGGTGGTGGTCAGCGAAGACCGGCCCGGCCCGGACGACCTGCCCGCCCCCATCGGGCTGTCTCCGCCGATCACCTCGGATCCGCCGTTCCACGCGCTGGCCCGCGGGATGCTGCTGCCGGCCTTCGGGCCGCGGGCGATTGCCGCCGTCGAGCCGTTCACCCGGGACCTGTGCCGTGAGCTGCTGGCGCAGACCGAGGGCCAGGCGAGCTTCGACGCGGCCACCGAGTACGCCCGGCACATCCCGGTCCGGGTCATCGTCAGGTTCCTCGGGTTTCCGGTCGAGGACGCCGACAGCTTCCGGCAGTTCATCCGCCTGGTCCTGGAGGATGTCGACACGTCGGCCGGGGACGAGGAGAGGGAGGCGATGTTCGCCGAGCTCGACGCCTACATGGACGCCCAGATCGATGACCACATCGCCCGCCCCCGGGACGACCTGACCTCGTTCCTCATCGAGGCCGAGATCGGCGGCGCCAAGCTGAGCCGGGAGCACATCCGCGGCACCATGATCTTGCTGATGATCGCCGGGATCGACACCACCTGGTCCGCGATCGGCGCGGCCCTGTGGCACCTGGCCCAGCATCCCGGCGACCGCCGGCGGCTGGCCGCCGAGCCGGAGCTGATGGGGACCGCCGTCGAGGAGCTGCTGCGCGCCTACGCCCCGGTCACGATGGCGCGGCTGGTCGCGCAGGACTTCGACTTCCACGGGCACCCGCTGAAGGAAGGCGACTGGCTGCTGCTCCCGTTCCCGGCCGCCAACCGGGACCCGGGCGCCTTCGCGGACCCGGACGTGGTGCGGCTCGACCGGACCCAGAACCGCCACGCCGCCTTCGGGCTCGGACGGCATCGCTGCCTCGGGTCCCACCTGGCCCGGATGGAGCTCCGGGTGGCCATCGAGGAGTGGCTGGCCCGCTACCCGGACTTCGCGCTGGCCGACCCCGCCGCCGTCACCTGGTCCGGCGGCCAGGTCCGCGGCCCCCGCGCCCTCCCGGTCAGGATCGGTGAGCAGCCCTAGGACCTCACCTCTCCCGGCCTAAGCCCTGAAGGGGGCCGCTTATAAGGCATTCGTACGATGCGCCTGTGCTGGTCTTAGCCGTAATTTCGAAGGTAGATACCACAGGTGCACGGGGAGTTCACATGATGCCTTACCAGGCCTATCAGGTCTACCAGGCCGAGCGGCCTAAGACCGCGGCCGAGATCCGGCGAGCCGACGAGCAGCTCGGCCACATGGCCGAGAACATGTCCTGGCTGTGGCGGCGCGCCACCCGCCCGGTCGCCCGCTTCCGCTGGCAGGTTCAGCGGCCGGTCCACACCGGAGCCCGCTTATCGCGGAACGCGGCCGGGCCCTCCTGCGCGTCGGCGCTGTGATAGACCGGCGCCCAGATCCGTTCGGCCTCCTCGAACAGGTCGGGCCGGGACAGGTACGCCGTGCGCTTGGCGGCCAGCACTGACAACGGTGCGTTCGCCGCGATGCGCTCGGCTACCTGCTGGGCCCGCGCGCGCAGGTCCGCGAGCGGGACCACCTCGTTGACCAGCCCCACCTCGTACGCGCGCTGGGCGCCGAGCGGGTCACCGGTGAGCAGTATCTGCAGCGCGATCCGGGGCGGGACCAGCCAGGACAGGGGAGCGGCCCACGGGGCGCCCCGTCCCACCTTTACCTCGCTGATGGCGAACGTGGCCGTGTCGGCGGCCAGGCACAGGTCGCAGCACTGGGTGAGCAGGAACCCGCCGGCCCAGGCGACGCCGTTCACCGCCGCGATCGTCGGCTTCGGGACGTCGATGTTGCGCCCGAACTGGGGCATGAAGTCGGGCGGCGGCACGGTCAGGGCGGTGGCGGCCATCTCCTTCAGGTCGGCCCCGGCGCAGAACGCCTTGTCCCCGGCACCGGTCAGGACCATGACCTTGGCCGTGCCGTCGGCGTTGAAGTGCCGGACCCCGGCGTACAGGCCTTCCCGGACGGCCGCGTTGAGCGCGTTGCGGGCTTCGGGGCGCTCGATGGTGAGCCAGGCGACGCCGTTGGTCACCCGGTAGCTGACCGCATCCGTCATCGGACTACTCCATACCTTCACAGCAGCGGGCTGAACTCGTAGATTATGGCATTAGTGAACTGCGAATCACTAATGCCGCTGCCGGAGGACGCCGTGGACCTGGATGTGACGAGCCTGCACCACCGCCGAGCCGCCCGCCGGTGGGAGCGGATGAGCGTCGGTGACCTCATCGAGCGGGTGACCTGGAGCAGGCCGGACAAGGTGGCCATCGTGGGCCGTCCGGGCGCCTACGCCGACGAGCGGTTCGCGGCGCTGACCTACCGGCAGGCCGACCAGGCGGCGAACCAGGTGGCGCACGCGCTGCTGGCCCGCGGCCTGGAGCGCGGCGACGTGGTCCTGCTGTTCTGCGAGAACTCGGTCGAGGCCTACCTGGCCAAGATCGGCATCGCCAAGGCCGGCCTGGTCGCCGCCCCGCTGAACCCGATGATGGCACCGGACCTGGTGGCCGCCATGATCGACCTGGTCCAGCCGAAACTGGCCATCGTCGACGCCGAGCTCTGGGGCCAGGCCGCCGAACCGTTCACGGCCAAGGGCCTGCCGCCCGGGGTGAGCATCGCCATCGGCGGCGAGCCGGCCCCCGGCAGCGTGTCGTTCACCGAGTTCATCGCGGGTCAGGACGACGGCGAGCCGGACGTGGAGATCCACGCCGACGACATCTGGGAGATCTTGTTCACCTCGGGCACCACGGCCCTGCCCAAGGGCGTGATGATCTCCCACGCCACCAGCTACATGGCCGGGTTCGGGTTCGCGCTGTCGCTGACTCGCGGGCTGAAGCTGGAATCCGACCTCAAGGTCGGCACCTACCTGCCGATGATCTACCACGTAGGTGATCAACCATTCACTTACTCGGTGTTCCTGAGCGGCGGCACGCTGGTGCTCGGCCGCCGCCCGAACCCGGAGCACATCACGGAGATGATCGCCGAGGACCGGGTGACCGCGCTGTGGGCCGGCTCGCCGGCCATGGTCCGGGCCGTCGATGCGGTCCTGACCGCCCGGCCGGAACTGGACGCGCGCAGCCTGACCGTGATCGTCTACGGCTGGGCCGCGCTGCCCCCGGCCACGCTGGCCTCGATGAAGCGGCACTGCGGCGAGGACCTGTGCGTGTTCGAGATCTTCGGCCAGACCGAGGCGATCCCCTGCCACCGGTTCTGGCCGGACGAGTGGCCCGAGCTCTACGCGGCCACCGCGCCGCAGTACAACTACGTCGGGGTGCCCAGCCCGATCCTCGCCTCGACGGTGCTCGACGCGGACGGCGGCGACCTGGCCGGCCAGCCCGGCGTGCCCGGCGAGGCGGTGTACCGGTCGCCGGCCGTGATGGCGGGCTACTACCGGGACGAGGAGGCCACCCGGCACGCGTTCCGGTACGGCTGGTTCCACTCCGGGGACAGCTGCGCCTACGACGGCGCCGGCCTGCGGATCATGCTCGACCGGTACAAGGACATCGTCAAGACCGGCGGGGAGAACGTCTCCAGCCTGCGGGTGGAGGCGGTGCTGGCCCAGCATCCGGACGTGGCCAAGGCGGCGGTCATCGGGCTGCCGCACCCGCACTGGAGCGAGGCGGTGACCGCGGTCGTCGTGCTCAGGGACGGCGCCCGGGCCAGCGCGGAGGACCTGATCAAGCACTGCCGGGCCAGCCTGGCCGGGTACGAGACGCCGAAATCGGTGGTGTTCGCCGCCGACCTGCCCGAGACGGTGGGCGGCAAGGTGCTCAAGTACCGGCTGCGAGCGGACCACGCCGGCCACTACGGGGACGTCACCGAGCCGTTCTGAGACCTGGCATGCTGGTCGGGTGAACGACGATCCGCCGCCGCGCAGCCGGTTCGGCCGCATGCTCAGGGCGGCCGACCGCCGGCACGTGCCGCTGCTGACGATCATCGTCACGGTGGCCGTGGTGGCGGTCACGTACCTGGCCGGGAAGCTGATCTACCGGCTGCGCGACATCGTGCTCCTGATGCTGGTGGCGGGGTTCATCGCGCTGCTCCTCAACCCGCTCGTCGTGCTGCTCCAGAAGCGGCTGTTCCCGCGCCGCGGGGCCGCCGTCGCGATCGTCACCATCCTGGCCGGGATGGTCTTCATCGGCCTGGCCGTGGCCTTCGGCTACCCGCTGGTGAACGGGATCACGGACCTGGCCGACTCGCTGCCGGGCTACGTGGCGCAGGCGCAGCACGGCACGGGCTGGATCGGCCACCTCACCACCAAGTACCACATCCAGGACTGGGTGCAGCGCAACGCGCCCAAGCTGGTCACGTACGCCGAATCCCTCAGCAAGCCCGTCCTGACCATCGGCAAGGGTGCTCTCTCCCTGATCATCGAGCTGGCCACGATCTTCATCCTGGTCCTGCTGCTCCTGCTCGAGGGCCCGAAGATGCGGCGGTGGACGCTCGCCCAGATGGCCCCGGGCCGGTCGGCCACGGTCACCCGCATCGCCGGCGAGGTGAACACCGCGGTCATCGGCTACATGCTGGGAAACCTGCTCACCTCGCTCATCGCCGGCGTGGTGGTGTTCGTCACGCTGATGATCGTCGGGGTGCCGTTCCCGTTCCTGTGGGGCCTGTGGGTCGCCCTGGTCGACTTCCTGCCCATGATCGGCGGGGCGCTGGCCGGCATCCCCACCGTCCTGTTCGCGTTCACCCAGGGAGTCACGCCGGGGGTCGCCACGCTGGTGGTCTTCCTGGCGTACACCCAGATCGAGAACCACATCCTGAACCCGGTGATCATGGCCAAGACGGTGAAGATCAGCCCGCTGCTGGTGCTGGTCGCCGTCCTGGTCGGCGCGTCGGTGGGCAGCCTGGTCGGCGGCCTGTTCGGCGGCTTCGTCGCGGCGCTGCTGGCCATCCCCGCCGCCGGCGCCCTCCAGGTGCTCGTCCGGGAGGCCTGGCAGGCTACCGCCCCGCCGCCGGCGGCCCCGCCACCCGTAACGGAAGATGAAGATCCGGTGCCGCCGGCCGGCGGCCTCTTCCCTGTTCCGCCCGATTAGCGGGAGCATGGCAGGGAAGCCGCCGCACGTAGCCGCAGGAAAGCGTCCTTAGGAGGACCGGACATGGCACAGCCGTCAGTCCTGGGAATCGTGCTCGCGGGAGGCGCCGGCACCCGCCTGTCCCCGCTGACCGCGGACCGGGCCAAACCCGCCGTCCCGTTCGGGGGCCTGTACCGCCTGATCGACTTCGCGCTGTCCAACCTGGCCAACGGCGGCATCCGCAAGATCTGCGTGCTGACCCAGTACAAGAGCCACAGCCTGGACCGGCACATCTCCACCACGTGGCGGATGAGCTCCCTGCTC
>JAICWX010000206.1 GCA_025934635.1 Streptosporangiaceae bacterium
CGGCGCGGCGGGCGCCCGGCTGCGCCGCACCGCCACCGCGCAGGCCGCCGACCTGCTCAGCCGCCTGGTCAGCGAGAACGTCCAGACGCTGGCCTTCATCAGGTCCCGCCGGGGCGCCGAGGCGGTCGCCCTGGCCGCCCGCCGGACCTTGTCCGCCGACCCCTCAGCGGCGAAGGTGGCCGCGTACCGCTCGGGGTACCTGCCCGAGGACCGGCGCCGCCTGGAGGCCGAGCTGTCCGACGGGCGCCTGGTCGGGCTGGCCACCACCACCGCGCTCGAGCTCGGGGTCAACATCACCGGCCTGGACGCGGTGCTGATCGCGGGCTGGCCGGGAACCTGGAGCTCGCTGTGGCAGCAGGCCGGGCGGGCCGGGCGCAGCGGCCAGTCGGCGGCGGCGGTCCTGATCGCGCGGGACGACCCGCTCGACACCTACCTGATCCGCCATCCCGAACTGCTGCTCCGGCACCCGGTGGAAGCCACCGTCCTGGACCCGGCCAACCCGTACGTGCTCAGCCCGCACCTGTGCGCGGCCGCCGCCGAGCTCCCCCTGACAAAGGCCGACCTGGACATGTTCGGCCCGGCGGCCCGGCCGTGCGTCGAGGACCTCACCCGCGCGGGCCGGCTGCGCCGCCGCGAGACGGGCTGGTACGGCCTGCGCCGGGACGCGGCCCGCGCGGTGAACCTGCGCGGCGCCGGGCTGGCGCCGATCCGGGTGGTGGAGCAGGCGACCGGCCGGCTGGTGGGGACGGTCGACGAGCCGTCGGCCTACCTGCTCGTGCACGAGGGCGCCATCTACGTCCACCAGGGCGACAGCTACCTGGTCACCACGCTCGACCTCGCCGACCAGGTCGCGCTGGTCGAACCGGACGAGCCGGGCTACACCACCACGGCCAGGACCACCACCCAGATCGAGGTCCGCGGTGAGCTGCGCGCCCTGACCTGGGGCAGCGCCCGGGTCAGCTTCGGCGACGTCCAGGTCACCCGGCAGGTCACCAGCTTCACCCGGCGCGGCACCGAGGGCGGCGCGGCCCTCGGCGAGACGCCGCTCGACCTGCCGCCCCGGCACCTGCTGACCCGGGCGGTGTGGTGGACGATCCCCGCGGAGGCAGCCGAGGCGCTCACCGCGGCCGGCCTCGACCTGGCCGGCGCCGCCCACGCGGCCGAGCACGCCTCGATCGGCCTGCTGCCCCTGTTCGCCACCTGCGACCGCTGGGACATCGGCGGGGTCTCCGCCGCCCGGCACCCCGCCACCGGGCAGCTCACCGTCTTCGTCTACGACGGGCACGACGGCGGCGCCGGGTTCGCCGAGCGCGGCTACGGCGCCGCCGCCGACTGGCTGCGCGCTACCCGGCAGGCCATCGCCAGCTGCGACTGCGAGGCGGGCTGCCCCTCCTGCGTGCAGTCACCCAAGTGCGGCAACGCCAACCACCCGCTCTCCAAGCGAGGCGCGGTTGCCCTGCTCGACACCCTGCTAGCCGGCGCCCCCGCTTAATCAGCGGCTTATCAGCCGGCCGCAGGCAATTACGCGCCTATGCGGAAGGCGGACGCGTATGCGGAAGACGCGTGCTTGCGGATTTCGTATCCGGGCAACGGTTTTTCGCGGCTAAGTCGCACGGGCCATGACACTGTCCGCAAACACGAGACGGGGCTGGCGGTGCCTCATGCCCGCACGCGATTGCGCATACTTGAACTGTTTTTAGAACGGCCACCGGGCCATGGATAACGGAATGTAGCCACCGGGCGACTTGATCACAAGTTAATAACGGGCAGCCCGGGCGAGCCGTCCCGGGGCGCGGCCAACCCTGACGATCGTGTCAGGGTTGAGGTACCGCGTCCAGGCGGAGCTGGCGCCGTCGGCCGCCCGGCCGTGCAGGCGGGAGGGCTCAGTCACTATCCGCATTCCTGGATGACGACGAGTGAGGCCGACGGATGCTCGGCGCGGAGGCGGGAACGGCTTTCCGGCGCTGTCCCAGTCTGTCCCGCTCCCGGCCGGGACCAGCATGAACTCCCGGCGCAAACGATTGAGGGCAGGAGGCGGCCGTCACCGGGCCAGGGTTAAGCGGCAACGATGAGTGGTAAGAGTTTTACACATCCGCACTCAACTGCCACGGACGCAACAAGAGCGGCGAAGGCGTCACCACAGCAGCCACAACTGCGACGCACGTCGCAGGGGGCGGGAGACGGTTCGGGAAAAAGGAGGCGGGCGCCACCGGGGGGGAGAGTGGCGCCCGCGCGCACGGTCCGGCCCTGGGGGGGGAGGCCGGCTCCGTCCTTATATAAGCTTAACTGCAAAGTGCCCCCGTATGCGACCACCAGTATCGGTTTCCCAACCCCGGCGGCGTATCCGCCACAGGTTCCCGTTGCAGCGTCAGCCCAACCGAATTACAACATATGCGGACGGGTCTGAGAAGGGTCTATCGCGAACTTCCTACCCTGCGGTAGGAGTTTTCACCCCGTAAGAACTTGCGGGCGATGAGAAGCACCGGCTATCGGTCACAGTCTGCAAACATCTCGTATATACCATGCCGACCGTCCTGTCTAGCCCCAAAGGGCCGGCGTCGGTCAGCTCGCGGGACGGGGGCCGCCGAGTCATCCAGCTAACGGCATGTGATCGCGCGAACTGATTAAGATCACGAATTGGTTACACCCTAGGGCTTTGCAGGACGCGGATTTCGTCGTAGAAAGGTGTTACGGACGTTACGGCGTCCGGGCACGGCAGCCGGGTACCCACGCGCGACCAGCCGCGGGAGGCGTGTCAGACCAGGCAGGACCGGTAGCGGCCGGCCTGGCTGACAAAGAAGGTGCACGCTTGGTAGCCCAGCCTGACGTGGTATCGCAGCGGCGCCCCGGCCAGGGGCGCCGCTCGCTATATGGCCCGCAATGAGGTGACTATGAGGTCGCCGCGAGCGCGCCGCAGACCGGACGGGCGGAATAGCGCCGCAATAATCCGGCGAATCACCACACACCGGTGTAAATGCCACGGACTCCCTTATGACGGCAGATGATTCTGCCTGACGGAACGGCCGCCGGCCCGGTATGCTCACCGCCGCGGCGGCAGCGCCGGAAACGCCGTACCGGGCCGGGATGCTCCCACGTTGACGATCAACAACGCTAGCCTTGGACTTTGCCGAACATGAGCTGGCCGCGAGGAGTAATCGGAGGCGGCGCGCGGGCGCGCGGGAGCGCGGCCCAGCAGTCCGCACACGAGGGAGATGGACGGGATGGCCCACAGCGAGACGCCGGGACCGGCCGGCGGTGATCAGTCACTCGGTGACCTGGTCGCCCTAGCCGCTAAAGACGTGTCCCAGCTGATCAGGTACGAGGTCGACCTGGCCAAGACCGAGCTCAAGGGCGACGCGAAACGGGTCGGCATCGCGGTGGCCGGGTTCGGGCTGGCCGCCTTCGTTGCCTGCCTGGTCCTCATCCTGCTCTGCATCGCCCTGGCGTTCGGCCTGGTCGCCCTCGGCATCTGGGAGTGGGCCGCCTTCCTCATCGTGGCCGGCGCCTGCGTCCTGCTGGCCGGCATCGGAGCGGGCCTGGCCATCCTGAAGCTGAAGCGGCTCTCTGGCCTGCGCGTGACGCGCAAAACCGTGACCGACGGCCTGGGGATGCTGCGGCACGACAGCCCGCATCCCGAGATCGCCGCTACTGACGCCAAGTGAGGTGACCCGATGGCCAGCGGCGCCGATGCCGTAGTCCAGATCGGCGGCCCCTGGACGCATCGTTCCATCTCGGCGAACGGGACCAGGTTCCACGCCGTCGAGGCCGGGGACGGCCCGCTGGTACTGCTGCTGCACGGCTTCCCCGAGTTCTGGTGGACCTGGCGGCACCAGCTGGCCACGTTGCCCGAGGCGGGCTTCCGGGCGGTCGCCGTGGACCTGCGCGGCTACGGGGGCAGCGACAAGCCGCCCCGCGGCTACGACCTGCCCACCGCCGCCGCCGACGCGGGCGGCCTGGTCCGCTCGCTGGGCGAGGCCAACGCGATCGTGGTCGGCCACGGCCTGGGCGGCCTGATCGGCTGGACCCTGGCGGCCTACTATCCCAAGGTGATCCGGCGGCTCGCGGTGATCTCGATGGGACACCCGCTGCGGATGCGCGCCTCGGTGCTCGGCGACCCGCTGGGCCAGGGCCGCCACAGCGGCTACGCGCTCGGCGCCCAGCTGCCCATCTGGCCCGAGCGCCAGCTCCTGCGCGACGGCGCCTTCAAGGTCGGCCAGCTGCTGGAGAGGTGGTCCGCTCCCGGCTGGCCCGACCCGCAGACCGAGCGGACCTACGCCCGGGCCATGAAGATCCCCTCCGTCGCCCACTCCGCGCTTGAGTACCACCGCTGGCTCGCCCGCAGCAGCCTGCGGCCGGACGGCCTGCGCTACGCCCGGCACATGCGCACCCCGATCGCGGCCCCGGTCCTGCACCTGCACGGCGCCCTGGACAGCTACGTCCTGCCGCAGACGGCCCGCGGCGCCGGCCGCTACGTCGACGGCCCGTATCGCTGGCGCGTCATCGACGGCACCGGCCACTTCCCGCACGAGGAGCGCCCCGAGGTCTTCGATACCGAACTGCTGGGCTGGCTCGCCGACCCCGAACCCGAGCGCTGACCACCCGTGCTCGGGGACGGCGTGCCCAGGGATCGCGACCCGGCCGGCCGCCCCAGGGATCGCGACCCGGCGGGCCGGCCCAGGAACGCACGTCCCCGCGACGGGCTGGGACGCCCGCTGGGCCACGCCGACACCGATGCCGGCCAGGACCGGATCCCCGATGATCTCGTCATCACCGGGCGCGACGCCGCCATCCTGGCCGACCGACTGCTCCGCGACGGCCGCCCGTTCCACGCGCACGAGGTCCTCGAGGCGGCCTGGAAGACCGGACCGCCGGACGACCGCGACCTGTGGCAGGGCCTGGCCCAGATCGCGGTCGGCCTGACCCACGCCCGCCGCGGTAACGCCCGCGGCGCCGTCACCCTGCTCCGCCGCGGCACCGAACGCATCCGCACCCACGCCACCCCGGGCGGCGGAGGCTACCTGTACGGCATGGACATCACGGCTGTCCTGGCGGCCGCGGATGACCTCGCATCCCGCATCGAGCAGCAGGGCCTCGACCCCATCCCGCCCGCCAGCCTGACCCTGCGCCTGCTGGCCGGCGACCCCTGACCCAGTAGTCCCGCCAACCTCGTCAGCCTTTTCAGCTCCGTCAGTCCTCCCGTCGGCGCTCACCGGGCTCCCGGCTACGACATCGATGGAGCATCAATGTCGTTCCAGCGGCATCGATGCTCCATCGATGTCGTTATCCGAGTCGTTGGGTCGGCTGGCGTGGCATCAGGGGCATCGCGGGCATCACTTACCCCGCGAGTCGGACACTTAGGGCAGCGGAATCGGACTCATGCCATCGAGCCGGTTCCTGGCGGGCGCATTCGGTCATGCGTGAGGCGGATGATGCAGGCGGGGAGGCGGCTAGGAGACTGCGGGCGGGAAGCAACCCGAGGCGGGCATCACCGCCGACCGCGGGAGGGGCCGTCTGGGGAGGTTAGTCGCAGCCCATGGTGGAGACGGGGTTGGTGGCGTTCTGGCCGGCCTGGGCGTCGGCGGCTACCTGGGCGGCGGTGAGGGCGAAGCCGGTGTCGGAGACGCCGACGGCGGCGGCGAACACCACGCCGTCGACGGTGCCCGCGGGCGACAGCAGCGGGCCGCCGGAGTTGCCGGACTCGACCACGGCCCGGATCTCGTAGATCTGGCGGGTCACGGTGCTGGTCTGGTAGATGTTCGGCCCCTGGGCGTTCTGGATGCCGCCGATCCGGGCGGGCACGGTGTGCAGGGCCTGCGCGTCCAGCGGGAAGCCCGCGACCACCGCGTTGTCGCCCGGCCGGGCTTGCGCGGCGAACTGCAGCGGGGACAGGTTGAGCCCGGGGACGTACAGTACGGCCACGTCGACCTGCGGGTCGTAGAACACCACGGTGGCGGGCAGCGTCCGCTTGCCGATGGTGGTGACCGTCTGGTGTTGCGTGACCCCGGCCACCACGTGCGCGTTGGTCATGATGTGGTCACGGGAGATGACGAAGCCGGAGCCCTCGATGGAGCGCTGGCAGCTGGGCGCCACCCCCTGCACCCGGACCACCCGGTCCTGCGCGGCCCGGAAGCCGGGGCTGGACAGCACGTTGGGGTCCGGAGCCGGGATGGCGAGGATGCGTTCCGCGCCGATCCCGCTGAACACCTGAGCGTAGGTGCTGTTCTCGGCCAGCAGCCGGCGGAAGTCGGAGAACATGGTCCGCGCCGGAGTCGGCATGACCTTGTCCAGGGTCTGCAGCGCCAGCGAGTTGTTCACCTGCTGGTCGACCACGGGGAACGGGGATCCGTTCAGCACCGAACCGACCACCCAGGCGATCAGCAGCACCGAGACCATGCTGACGACCGAGCCGCCCACCGAGTCGACCGCCGTGGCCGAGCGCCAGGTGACGGTGGACCGCATGGCCGCGCCGATCGAGGACGCGATGAACTGCCCGATCACGGCGAAGCTCACCAGCAGCACGACGGCGATGACGTCCTGCTGCGTCTGGCCGCCGACCAGGGCCCGGGAAATACTGGGGCCGAACTCCGCGCCGAGCAGCGCGCCGCCGACGAAGCCGAGGAAGCTGAGCACCCCGACGATGAAGCCCTGCCGGTAGCCGGACACAGCGAACGCGGCGACAACCACGATCAAGATGAGGTCGAGCACATCACCGCGCACGACCCTAACGGTATTACGTTTTCGCCATTGTCAAGGCCATCAGCGCGTTGTTTCCAGGTCCTCGACCCGGGTGGCATCCCACGGTTTCTCCCAGCCGCCCAGGGCCAGCAGGCGGTCGACCAGGGCGGCGGTGAAACCCCAGATGAGCATCCCGCGGACCCGGAAGGCGGGAGTTGTCCGCCCGTCGCGCACCTGCACCATCAGGCGGGTAGCCGGATCGGCCAGCTCGGCGACGCTGACCCGTTCCACCGCGGCGACCTCGGCCGTGTCGACCGGCGCGACCGCCGACGGCCGCCGCCACCAGGCCAGCACCGGCACGACCCGGAACCCGGTGCGCGGGATGAAGACCTCGGGCAAGATGCCGACCACGTCGACGCCGCCGGGGTCGAGGCCGACCTCCTCCACCGCCTCGCGCAGCGCGGCCCCGACCGGCCCGCCGTCCCCCGCGTCGATGGCCCCGCCGGGGAAGGCCGGCTGCCCCGCGTGCAGTCGCAGGTCCTCGCTGCGCTGGATGAACAGCAGGTCCGGGCCGTCCGGCCCGTCACCGAACAGGATGAGCACCGCCGACTCCCGGCCGCCGGTGGCGGGCGGGGTGAGCTGCGGGTGCACCTCCATCGTGGCGGCCACATCCGCCAGCTCGCGCAGCCACCCGGGGACAGGCGCGCCTGCCCCCGGCTCATGGCCGGGGATCACGAGAACGGGCCGGGCTTGACGAGCTTGGCCGCGACCACCGGGTCGGTGGGTCCCTCGCCGTACGAGGGACAGAGCCGGGCCAGCCCGCACGCGCCGCAGGCGGGGCGGCGGGAATGGCAGACCCGCCGGCCATGCCAGATCATCCGCTGGGACAGGTCGGTCCAGTCCTTGCGCGGGATGAGCGTGGCCACCACCGCCTCGACCTTCACCGGGTCGGTCTCCGTGGTCCAGCCGAACCGGCGGGTCAGTCGCCCGAAGTGGGTATCCACGGTGATGCCGGGGATGCCGAAGGCATTGCCCAGCACGACATTGGCCGTCTTACGGCCCACGCCCGGCAGGGTGACCAGGTCTTTGAGGCGGCCCGGCACCTCGCCCCCGTACCGTTCGCACAGCGCCTGGCCCAGGCCCAGCAGGCTGTTCGCCTTGGCGTGATAGAAGCCGGTCGACTGGATGATCTTCTCCAGCTCTTCGCGGTCGGCGCCTGCGTAGTCCGCGGCCGTGGGGTAGCGCGCGAACAAGGTCGGGGTGACCAGGTTGACGCGCACGTCCGTGGTCTGGGCGGACAGGACGGTCGCGACGAGCAGCTCGAGCGGGGTGGAAAAGTTCAGCTCGGTGTACACGTTCGGGTAGAGCAGGGCAAGCTCGCGGTTGATCCGGCGGGCGCGCCGGACCAGCGCCGTGTGCGAAGGAGGCTCGGCGGTCACCTTTCCAGCTTAGGGCCGCCCGGCCCGCGAGCGGGCCGGGTCACGCGGCCTGGACCGGTGCCAGCTGGCCGGGCCTAACGACGACGGGTCGGCCGGGGGGCTGCTGGACATGGTCCCCGACGATGGTGACGGCCCGGGCGACGGGTGGTGATGGTGCCACGAGGAGCCGGAACCGCCCGGCTGCGCTGACCAGCTGACCGAGACTATCTGGGTGTCCGAGCCGGGCGCCTGGAAGGAGATGGCACCGCTGCCCGCACTGGCACCCCGGCTGACCTGCACCGTCACCGTGACGCTCTGCCCGTTCTCCAGCGTGCTTCCGTAGCTGCTCAGGCTGATCTGGCCCGGCGGGTTCACGCTGGCCGACCAGTCGACCGTCCCGCCGGCCGCGGTAAGGGTGATCTGGCCGGTGTTACCGCCGCCGAGGACCACGCCGCCGGCTGACAGCTGCAGCGTGCCCGGGGCGGCCGTCGTCCCGCCCGCAGCCGGGACGCCGCTGTTCGGCTGGGCGCCGGGGGCCTGGCCGGGTGGCAGCGGCTGGGTGGCGGTGGTGATCATGACCTGGCTCTTGTTGCCGGCCGTGTTCACCAGCGGCGACGGCGTGGACAGCCGGGGCCCGGCCGGGTGGTCAGCTCCGGTACCCGACGGGCCGCGGGACGAGGTGGGGCCCGCCACGGGGAGACCGGAGGCCTGCAGCGCGGGCCCGGTGGCCGACCCGGCGGCCAGGGTGGGGGTGACGCTCCCGTTCGAGGCCGGCTTGCCCGGCCCGGCCATAGCGATCGCCGAGGCGATCACGACAGCCGAGACGAGTACGCCCGCGCCGGCGATTACCAGCCTGCCCCGGTGAACCCGGGGCGGCCTGGACGCCTCTTTCTTGGCGGCCAGCCCGGAGGCCGCGGGCGCCGGACCGGAGAAGCGAACCGGGGCGGATGCAACGGCTGGGGCAGGGGAAGCCACCGGGGCCGGGGCAGCCGCCGGAGCGAACGGGGCGGCAGCAGGACCGGATCCGGCCCCGGACGGGCGGGAGTTCCAGGCGAGAGAGGCGCCAGGGGTTCCGGCGACGGACGGGCCAGCGCTTCCGGCGCGGAACGGATCAGCGCTTCCGGCGGGGGCCGGGCCGGGAGTCCCCGCGGAGGGCGGACCGGGGGCCCCGGCGGCACGGGCGGGCGGCTCCGGGACACGGACATACGAGGCGAGGGACGGACCCAGCGCTGACCGGCCGAGGCCGGCCGCCGCAGCAGCCGGAGCAGCCACCGGAGCAGCCGAGGCCACGGCCGGGGTGGATGGGGCCGCGGGGGCCACCGGGACCGGAGGAGCCGGGGCTTGGGTCGCGGGGGCGGGGGCCTGGGGCGCGGGAGCCGGAGTCTCCGGGGCCGGGGCCGCGGTGGGCGGGACGAGGGCGGCCTGGGCCAGGGCGGGAGCGGGGGGCGGGACGTGCCCGGCCAGGGCGGCCAGGATCTCGGTCCGGTCCTGCGGCGTCAGGGCGGGCGCCGGGAGCAGGGCGAAGATGCGGGTGGCGGAGACGTTGCGGGGGACCTCGGGACCGCAGGCCGGGCAGCCGTCGGCGTGCTCGAGCACGCGCTCCCGGACCTCGGCGGTCACCGGGCCGAGATGGTCGCCCGAGCTGACCTGGTCGGCGGGGACGGCCACACCCAGGTCAGCCAGCAGCGCGTCCCGGTCGGGGCAGGCGGGGCCGCGGCCGGCCAGGATCTCGGCGCCGAGCGCCCGCTCCAGGTTCCGCCGCCCGCGGTCCAGCAGGTCCTCGGCCGCCGCGGCGGGCAGGCCGAGGACCTGGCCGAGGTCCACGTAGTGGCGGCAGGCGAGGTCGAGAGCCTCGAATTCGGCGGGGTCCAGGCTCATCGCCGCGTTCCAGGACATCAGCCGGGCATCGGCGGCGGGCAGGCCCAGCCGGGCCGGCGACTCGTCGGCGGCCGCCGGGGGCTGCGCCTGGTGCCGCCGGCATTCCGCGCGGGCCAGCGAGTAGAGCCACGGGCCGAGCGATTCCGGGTCCTCGGGATCGGCCAGCCGGGCGATGTGCGCCTGCGCGACCAGGAGCGTGTCCCGCAGCGCGACCTGGGCCAGCTCGCGGCTCCGCAGCATGCTCCAGCAGTAGCGGAAGAGCCGGTCGCCGTAGGCGTCGAAGAGCCCGGCCAGCGCGTCGGGCGAGCTCGTCAGGAGGGCGGCAGCGAGTCGGGGGTCGTCCATGCCCACGAAAATAGAGCATGGAAACTACTCTCAGCTACTGATTCAACACAACGAGTGTTCAAAGCGCCGTTATTTCCCTACTGTGCCGAAGGGCCGTGTACGGCGCATCTGCCCGGATCGTAGGGACCGGGGGCGAGGCGCGCGGCCAGGGCGGCGCCGAGCCGGTCGGCCGGGTCGAGGTGGCGGCCGAGCACGATCACCGCGACCCGCCCCGCCCCCGCGCGCTTGAGCGCGGCGGCCGCAGACTGGGCACTGGCGCCTGATACCCAGGAATCGTCGAGGAGAAGGACGTTGGCGTTCAGCCTGACTCGTTCGGCGTAAAAGCGGGTCGCGTCGGGATCGCGGCCCTGGGACCCCGGCCGGATGACCAGCGGGGCCGGCCGCAGCCGCAGGTACGGTGCGGCCAGGTCGAGCAGCGGGTGCGGCCCGGGGCGGCCGCAGCCGGTCGGGACGACGGCGAGCAGGCCGGGGGCGGTCAGGCCGGCCTGCCGCCACACGCAGCGGCCGTGATCGTGCAGGAAAGCCAGCAGCAGGGCCAGCAGCGACGTCCGCGCGGCGGCGGCCAGCTCCCGGCCGGCCGTGTAGCGCCACAGGTCGCCGGCGAACGCGGTGCCCTTCACCGCGTAGGAGATGGGCACCACGGCGTCGGCGAGCAGGCCCGGGCCGAGCCGTTCGTGCTGCCCGCACTGGTAGCAGCGGGCGTATCCGGGGGCCGCCGGCCCGCGGCAGACCGCGCAGACGCCCGCGCGGCCGGCCGGCTCGGGCGGGTACACGCGGGCACGCCGGCGCAGGCGGTCCCAGCCGCCGGCCGGCCCTGGCGTCGATCCGGGCATGGGGCGATCGTAAAGGCGGGGACTGACAACCGCGGGCTGTGACGAGCTTCACCTTCGTCACGCGGACGCGCCGGGCGGTCGCAATTGATGACGACACCGGTCAAATCTCTCCCATAGGCCCGCCTGGCATCGCCCGATGCGGCAGAATGAGGCCTGCCAGGAAGGCGGCCGGGTCCTGACCCGGCAATCCCCGCAGCCTGCTGTACCTGCCTGATGTAACTGCCTGTTGCGACTCATGGCGAGGATTCTGCGTGACCGACACGAGGGACACCGCGTTGCCCGCGGCCAGCCCGGTAGGCACCGGCCCGGCCAGTACGGGCCAGGCCGGCGTGACCCCGGCCGGCGCGGGGACCTCCGTCGCGGCGGGCTCCCGGATGGACCGGATCATGTGGGCGACCGTGGACTTCGTCCGGCGGCACTGGGTGTTCTGCCTGGTGCTGGCGGGCGGCCTGATGCTGCGCGCCCTCGCCCAGATCGCTTACGAGCCCGCGCTGCTGTTCATCGACTCGAAGAAGTACATCTTCGGCACCGACTACGTGAACACCATCTGGGGCTCGTTCGATCCGCTGGGCTACTCGCTGCTGGTGATCCGCCCGGTGCTGATCTTCGGCGGGAACCTGGCCTTCGTGGCCGTGGTGCAGCACGGGCTCGGGATCGCCATGGCCGGCGCGCTGTACGCGCTGATGGTGCGGCGCGGGGCGTGGCGCTGGCTGGCGGCGCTGGCGGTGGCGCCGGTGCTGCTCGACGCCTACCAGCTCAACGCCGAGCAGACGATCATGCCGGACGTGCTGTTCGAGACGCTGCTGGTGGCGGGGGTCGTGCTGCTGCTGTGGCAGCCCCGGCCCGGCCTGTTCCTGGTCATCCTGGGCGGGCTGGCGCTCGGCTCGTCCGCCCCGGTCCGTCAGGTGGGCGAGGCGCTCATCGCCCCGGCGCTGATCTACGTGGTGCTGGCCGCGCGGGGCTGGCGCACCAAGGTGCTGCACGGCGCGGTAATGACCTTCTGCTTCGCGCTGCCGGTGCTGGGCTACATGAGCTACTCCGCGGTGGTCATGCACTACGGGTTCGAGCTGTCCAACATGGGCAACGCGTACCTGTACGGGCGGGCGGCGCACGCCGCCGACTGCGCCGCGCTGACGATCCCCGCCCGCGAGCGGCCGCTGTGCCCGAGCCCGCCGGTCGCCGCCGCGCTGGGGGTGGACGGCCTGGTCAACGCGCCGGAATCGCCGCGGGTGCTGTACCAGCCGGTCGACGACCAGCTCGGCGTCCTGATCGACACCCTGCCGTGGCAGAAGGCGATGGCCTACAGCGTGCTGAAGCAGCAGCCGCTGCGGGTGGCGGGCGACATCGCCCGGGACTCGGTGAAACTCTTTGCCTTGACTAGGAACACCGATCAAGGTGACACGCCGATCTCGCGCTGGCAGTTCCAGTTCGGCTACCCGTACTACCCGCCCGGCGTCACCTGGCACGGGCCGAACGCCGTGAACAAGGTGTTCAAGCGGACCGGCGGCGGCGGGCGCGCGCGGGTGCACTGGAAGGCCGACATCGCGCTGCGCTACTACCAGCTGCACGTCGGGTACACGCCGGGACCGGTATTCCTGTTCGGCCTGCTGGCCGGGCTGGCCGGGATCTTCACCTTCCGGCGGCGCCGCGACCCCGGGCAGGTCCTGGCCTGCGTGCTGGTCACCGGGTGCGCGGTGGCCGTGCTGCTGGGCGCGGACCTGTACGAGTTCTCCTGGCGCTACCAGCTGCCCGCCCTGGTCACGCTGCCGGTGGCCGGCGCGCTCGGGATCGTCGCGGTGACCCGGTACATCCGGGCGCGGCAGGCCCGGACGGCGGACGCCAAGGCCGGAGCCGGGGCTGGAACTGAGGCCAAGCTGGCGGCTTCCGGGGCGGCCGCGCCGGCCGGCGAGCTGGCCACCGCCGTCCCCGAGTAAGCGGCATCCTGGCCTCATGCGTTTCGACAGCGACGACCCCGATGTCCGCATGCTCACCTCCGGCGTGGTCTACGAGGACCACTGGATGCGGCTGCGCCGGGACGACATCGAGCGCCGCGACGGCTCCCGCGGCACGTACGCGTTCGTCGAGAAGCGCGACTTCGCGCTGGTCATCCCGGCCGAACGCGGCGGTTTCCACCTGGTCGAGGAGTACCGCTACCCCACCGGGCGGCGGACCTGGTCGTTCCCGCAGGGCGGCTGGCCGCACGGGGAATCCGGCGAGCCGGACGAGCTCGCCCGGATGGAGCTCGAGCAGGAGACCGGGCTGCGCGCCCGTGAGCTGGTCCGGCTCGGGTACCTGCACACCGCGCACGGCCTGACCGACCAGGCCGGGTACTTCTACCTGGCCACCGGTCTCGAGCCGGGGACCCTGGACCTGGAGACCGAGGAGCAGGACATGTGCCAGGCCTGGTTCCCCCGGGGCAGGTTCGAGGAGATGATCAGCGAGGGCCTGATCACCGACGATGACACCGTCGCCGGGTACGCCCTGCTGCTGATGCACGAGCGCGGCCTCTAGCCAAGCGGCGACCTGGACTGGTACCGCTATGACGTGGAGGGAGTGTCGTCATGAGCCGATACGAGCAAGAGTTCAGCCGGAGCCTGGCCGACCCCGCGGGCTTCTGGGCCGACGCGGCGAAGAACATCGACTGGTACCAGCCGCCCAGCGTGGTGCTGGACGACTCGAACCCGCCGTTCTACCGCTGGTTCCCCGACGGGACGCTGAACACCTGCTTCAACGCGGTGGACCGGCACGTGCGGGACGGGCGGGGCGAGCAGCCCGCGCTGATCTACGACAGCCCGGTGACCGGCACCCAGCGCACGTATACGTATGAGGCGCTCCGGGACGAGGTGGCGCAGTTCGCCGGGGTGCTGCGCGGCCTGGGGGTGGACAAGGGCGACCGGGTGATCGTGTACCTGCCGATGATCGGTGAAGCGCTGATCGCCATGCTGGCCTGCGCCCGGATCGGGGCGGTGCACTCGGTGGTGTTCGGCGGCTTCGCGGCGCCCGAGCTCGCCACCCGGATCGACGACGCCACGCCGACGGTGATCGTCTCGGCGTCCTGCGGGATCGAGGGCAGCCGGGTCATCGAGTACAAGCCGATCCTGGACCGCGCCATCGAGCTGGCCCGCCACCAGCCGGAGCACTGCGTCATCCTGCAGCGGTCGCAGGCGGAGGCGGCGCTGACCGCGGGCCGCGACCTGGACTGGGCGTCGGCGGTGGCTTCGGCGGCCCCGGCCGACTGCGTACCGGTGGCCGCCACCGACCCGCTGTACATCCTGTACACGTCGGGCACCACGGCCAAGCCCAAGGGCGTGGTCCGGGACAACGGCGGGCACGCGGTGGCGCTGCGGTGGAGCATGGACAACGTCTACGACACCCGGGCCGGCGAGGTGTTCTGGGCCGCCTCCGACGTGGGCTGGGTCGTCGGCCACTCCTACATCGTCTACGCGCCGCTGCTGGCCGGCTGTACCACCGTGCTGTACGAAGGCAAGCCGGTCGGCACCCCGGACGCCGGCGCGTTCTGGCGGGTGGTCGCCGAGCACGACGTGAAGACCCTGTTCACCGCGCCGACCGCGTTCCGGGCCATCAAGAAGGAAGACCCGTCCGGTTCGCTGACTGAGCGGTACGACCTGTCCCGGTTCCAGTACCTGTTCCTGGCGGGCGAGCGGCTCGACCCGGAGACCTACCGGTGGGCGAGTGAGCTGCTCGGCATCCCGGTCATCGACCACTGGTGGCAGACGGAGACCGGCTGGGCGATCGTGGCCGACCTGATGGGCCTGGAGCCGATGCCGACCAAGGCCGGCTCCCCCACCATGCCGGTGCCCGGCTACGACGTGCGCATCGTCGACCCCGACGGCGCCGAGGTCAAGGCGGGCGAGACCGGCGACATCGTGGTGCGGCTGCCGCTGCCGCCGGGCTGCCTGCCCACGCTATGGCAGGACGACGAGCGGTTCGTCGCGTCGTACCTGTCGGCCCATCCCGGGTACTACACGACCGGAGACGGCGGGTTCCGGGACGGCGACGGCTACGTGTTCGTCATGGGCCGGATCGATGACGTGATCAACGTGGCCGGGCACCGGCTGTCCACCGGGCAGATGGAGGAGGTGCTGGCCAGCCACGCGGCGGTGGCCGAGTGCGCGGTGATCGGCGTGCACGACGAGACCAAGGGCCAGGTGCCGCGCGGGTTCGTGGTGCTCAAGGCGGGTGTTTCGGCTGCTCATTCCGAGGTGTCGGCCGAGCTGGTCCAGCTGATCAGGGAGCGGATCGGGGCGGTGGCGGCGCTGCGCCGGGTCGACGTGGTGACGGCGCTGCCCAAGACCCGGTCCGGCAAGATCCTCCGCAAGACCATGCGCGGCATCGCCGACGGCCGCGACGAGCCCGTCCCGTCGACGATTGAGGACCCCGCCGTGCTAGACGCGCTGCGCCCCGTCCTGTCCGGGGACTGAGGCCAGCAGCCGGAACCAGCGGACGATGTGGGCGGTGGCGGCGACGTTCGCGCCGAGGTGGCGGGATCCCTGGTAGCTGGGGGTGCCGAGGTTGACGGTGGGGACGGGCAGGCCGCGGGCGGCGAAGGCGGCCTGGCAGTGGACGGTGTTGGCGTTGACGGCCTGCTCGTCGTTCGTGGCGTAGTAGAGCCGTACCGGCGCCCGCGGCGTCCAGTCGGTGCACACGCTGTCCGTGCTCCGCAGGGCGGCAGCCAGGCCACCGGCCGGGTGCCGGAGCACATTCATACCGAACGGGGTAAGCAGCTCCTTGACGGTACCCGGCAGGCCGCCGAGAACCTGATCGCCGCGGTGGTGCCCGTCGAACAGGCCCTCGATGGTACGCGCGTAGGGCGCCTTGACGAGCTGGCC
>JAICWX010000248.1 GCA_025934635.1 Streptosporangiaceae bacterium
CGGTGGTGCACGGGGTGCGGACGGCGGTGGCGGCGGGCTGCCGGGCGGTGGTGCTGACCAACGCGGCGGGCGGGATCAGGCCGGGGCTCAGCGTGGGCGAGCCGGTGCTGATCAGCGACCACCTCAACCTGACCGGCCGGTCCCCGCTGGCCGGGCCGCCCCCGCCCGGGCAGCGGTTCACCGACCTGACCGACCTGTACTCCCCCCGGCTGCGGGCGCTGGCCCGCGAGGCCGACCCGAGCCTGGCCGAAGGGGTCTACGCGATGATGCCGGGGCCGCACTACGAGACCCCGGCGGAGATCACCATGCTGGGCCGGCTCGGCGCCGACCTGGTCGGGATGTCGACCGTCCTGGAGGCGATCGCGGCCCGTCACCTGGGCGCCGAGGTGCTGGGCATCTCCCTGGTCACCAACCTGGCGGCGGGACTGGCCGGGCAGAGCCTCAGCCACGCCGAGGTGGTCGAGGCGGGCCGGGTCTCCGCCGGCCGGATGGGCACCTTGCTGGCCGGGATCCTCCCCCGCGTCTAGACCTCTGCTGCTAAGACCCCGGGGTGATGGGCTAGCGCCGCGTGGTGGTCGGTGCCGGCGTGGTCCAGCGGGTCGGCGTGCACGATGGCCGCGGCGAGCCGCGGGATGGCGTGGATGAGCGCGTGCTCGGCGCTGACCGCGATGTCGTGGGCCTGGACGACGGTGCAGGCCGGGTCCACCGCGATCTCGCACTCGGCGCGCAGGGTGCGGCCGACCCAGCGGAGCCGGACCCGCCCGGCCGCCAGCACGCCGGGGGTGGCGAGCAGGGTGGCCTCGGCCTGTTCGGTGAGGGCGGGGTCGACGCTGTCCAGGAGACGCCGGCCGACCTCGCGGGCGGCCTGCCAGCCGACCATCAAGATGGCCGCCGTGATGAGCAGGCCCACCACCGGGTCGGCCCAGCGCCAGCCGATCGCCACGCCGCCCGCGCCGATGAGCACGGCCAGGCTCGTGAACCCGTCGGTTCTCGCGTGCAGGCCGTCGGCGACCAGCGCGGCCGACCCGATCCGGCGGCCGGTCCTGATCCGGTAGCGGGCGACCAGCTCGTTGCCGGCGAAGCCGACCGCGGCCGCGATCGCGACCGCGACCAGGTGGGTGACCGGGTGCGGGTGCAGCAGCCGGGTGACGGCGGCGTAGGCGGCCGCGGCCGAGGAGAGCAGGATCACGGCCACGATCACGACGCCAGCCA
Organism: Streptosporangiaceae bacterium; assembly: GCA_025934635.1. Next base: position 1,213 of record JAICWX010000248.1, read on the forward strand.
GGTCCTCGGCCCGGCCGTAGCCGTAGGTGTACCGCCGGGTGGGCCGCCGCCGGCTGAGCATGAACGCGATGCCGAGCGGCACCGCGGTCAGCGCGTCGGCCCCGTTGTGCAGCGCGTCGCCGAGCAGCGCGACCGAGCCGGACAGCGCCACCACCACCGCCTGGGCCAGCGCGGTCGCGGCCAGCCCGGCCAGCGAGATCCACAGCGTCCGCAGGCCCTCGGCGGAGGATTCGAGCACCGGGTCGACCGCGCGGTCGTGGTCGTGCGAGTGCGGGCCGACCGTGTGGCGGACGCGGGCCCATAGGCCCTGACGCTCATGGCCGTGATCATGATCGTGCTCGCGATGGTCTTGGTGATCGTGATCATGGTGGTCGTGGTCGTGGTCGTGGTCGCGGTGGTCGCTGCCGTGCTCGTGGCGGGCGGCGGCCGGGTGCTGCTGGCTGGTCATGGTTCCAGCATGACCCGGAAAACCCGTTGCAGCATCTCGACAGCAGCCAGCCGTGCGCGGCTGCGAACCGCTCGCAGCTGCGGATCCAGGCGGATAATCGGATCATGGACAACAACGGGGAAAGGCCGGAAGTACCGGAGACGGCCGGACGGATGACGGCGGCAGCCTCGGCGTTCGTCGGCGCGCTGACGGCGGAGCAGCGGAAACAGGCCTGCTACGCGTTCGGCGATGAGCGGCGCAGCTGGTCCTTCCTGCCCGCCCGGGACCGGGACGGGCTGCCGATCGGCGCGCTCGACGAGGGCCAGCGCCGGCTGGGGCACGAGCTGATCGTGACCGGCACGAGCATCCCCGCCTACACCAAGGTGGTGTCGGTGATGGCCATGGAGCACGTGCTCCGGGCCCTGTCCCCGGCGGCCTTGACTGACCTGTTCAATCCCGAACGGTATTGCTTCAAGGTGTTCGGCACGCCGGGCGAGCAGGCGTGGGGCTGGCAGTTCGCCGGGCATCACGTGTCGCTCAACTTCACCGTGGCCGACGGCCGGCACGTCTCCCCCACCCCCTGCATGCTGGGCTCCCAGCCTGCTTCCGTTGGGCTGCTGGCACCGCTCGCCGACGACGAGGAGATCGGCTTCCGGCTGGTGAACTCGCTGGACGCGGCGCAGCGGCGGGCGGCGATCATCCACCACCGGTCGCCGCCGGACCTGGCCGCCCGGATGGTTCCCCGGCTCGGCGAGGTCGAACGTCCCGACCCGATGTTCGCGCCCGAGCCGGACTACGTGCTCAGCGACGACGAGCGGGACATCCTCAGCTACGTCCGGTCCAGCCCCAAGGGCATCCCCGGGTCGTCGCTGAACCGGCTGCAGTTCGACTCGCTCACCGAGCTGGTCGGGGCGTTCGTCCGGCGGCTGCCGGACGAGGTGGCCGGGGCGCAGCTGCACGACCTGGAGCGGGCGGGCATGGACAACCTGACGTTCGCCTGGGCGGGCGGGACGTCGCCCGGGGAGCGGCACTACTACCGCGTCCAGGGTCCGACGCTGCTCATCGAGCACGACAACACCCAGGGAAACGGCAACCACATCCACTCGGCCTGGCGGAACCCGGCCGCTGATTTCGGCGACGACGTGCTGGCCGCGCACTACCGCGCGCACCACGCGTAGCGGTACGCGCGGGTGGCGCCGGCCAGGCCCGCGGTGACGGACCTGGCCGGGGCTTGCCGGGGCTAGACGCAGGAGGCGGCGGGGACCTCGCTCGCGGCTGGCGTAGTCGCGGTGCCGTCCTGGGCCGGGGTGGTCGCGGCTGCCTGCTCGGCGGCGAGGCGCTCGCCCTCGCGCTGGGCGCGGCGGCCGTAGGCGATCATCCAGGCCATGAGGAGGCCGAAGACGGCGTAGGGCATGATCTTGGAGATGGTCAGCGCGGTCGAGGTCGAGACGGTCTCCACGATGACGACCCGGGCCGCTGCCTCCGCGAGGTACACGATGCCCCAGACCACGGTGTAGAGCCAGAACGTGTGACGGAACCCCTCGTACTGCCACAGGGACTCGAACTCCTGGCCCTTGTCGGTCTCCGGGCCGATGAACTCGATGGCGAACCGGTAGATCAGCGGCCGCCGGGCCCGCAGCGAACCGAGGCACAGCAGCCCGAACACGGCGGTGGGTACCGAGCCCTCGACCAGGACCAGCCGCGGGTCGCCGCTGAGCAGCCCGAGGACGGTGCCGACCGCGATGCCGGCGAGTACGACAACCCCGATGGTGTCCACGCGCCGGTGGCGGATCACGCCGGCGGCTACCCCCAGGGCCGGGAAGGCGCCGCTCAGGACGAGCGCGGAGACCGCGCTCTGTCCGGCGTCGCGCAGCAGCGAGTAGGCCACGAGGGGCCCGGCGATGTCGAAGACCGCGATCATCGCCAGGGACTGGAAGCGGTTGCGGTTGCGTCCGGACCAGTTGCTTTTCGTCATGTCCCCAACGCTACGAACGGGACCGCACCTGGCCCCAGTGCCCTGGATCCTGACATCGGCGTGACTGATGTCACCGGCCGGTACGTGACGCCGGGGATCCGGGCAGGTCAGGCGCCCGGCCGGCCGGCCCGGCGGCCGCGGACCAGGCTGGCTACGACGACCAGCGGGGCGGTGACGCACGCGACGTAGAGCAGCTTCAGCGGCTCTCCGGGGCGCGGCCGCATGCCGGTCACCGGATCAGGGTCGGAGTTGAACGCCAGGGACGGCTTCACGTGCCGCCAGCGCGTGATCTCCAGGTACATGAGATACCAGGAACCGATCCACACCACACCGCCGAGCCATCTCGCCTTGCGCATGCCCTGATGCTCCCACCGCCACGGGCCGTACCGCCATCCCGGGAGGCCCCGGGGGGGTTACCCGGCTCGGGCGGGCGGGCCGTGGCTGCGCAGCATCTTGGTCTTGTCCTTGTTCCAGGCGGTGGTGGTGCCGTCGGGGTTCAGGACCAGGGTCCAGCCCTGGCGGTGGATGGCGATCTGGTGGTGATACCGGCACAGCAGGACGCAGTTCTTCACGCTGGTGGTGCCGCCGTGGGCCTTGTGCCGGATGTGGTGCACCTCGCAGACCGCGGCGGGCCGCCGGCAGCCGGGGAACCGGCAGTGCCGGTCGCGCAGGCCGACCAGGTTCCGGATCGAGCCCGGGATGGCCTTGCTGAGGCCGATGTCGAGCGGCAGGCTGGGCCCGGCCAGCTTCTCGCCGAGCTGCCGCTGCCGGACGAACGACGCCAGGCCGCCCGGCCCGGACAGCAGGTCCACGGCCTTGCCGATGATCGCCTGTTCGAGCGCCTCCCGCGAGATCACGGCGGTCACCGCGGCCGCGCCATCGGCCCCGGGCCCGGCCTGCGCGGCGTCCCGCGCCTGCGCGGTGCTGATGCTGTCACGGCGGCTGAGCTTGTCCAGTGTGGCGCACAGCCGCACCAGGTCCGCGAACACGGCCAGGTTGATCTCGCCGGTCACCACCGGCACCACCGTCGCGTCGCAGGCGAACGCCGCGGCGGCGCCGCCGTCCAGCCACGCCCCGTCGTTCCCGCGGGCTTCGGCGGTGCGGGCCTTGTACCCGGCCCACCGGGCCCGCGCCTGCCGGGTCCATTCCTCCCGCAACCGGTCACTGCCCTCCAGCAGCATCAGGTCCGCCAGCGTGACATGGGCCAGCACCTTGACCGGCTGCCCGGCGCGCTGCGGCACCAGCCCCGCCGCCACCAGCCTGGACATAGCCTCCTGCAAAGCGTCGTGGTACCGCTGCTCATGGCTGCGGGTGTCTTCCACCCCGGCGCGGGCGGACAGGGCATCCAGCACCGCCTGCACCACCTGGGCGCACTCCGGGGTCAGGTCCCCGCGGATCACCCCGGCCCCGCCGAACGTGGTCATCAGCCGTACCGACCGGTCATCCAGCACCGCGTCTTCACCAGGATCCCGGTTACCGCCGGGGTCCCCGGGCTCCCCGGCGAGTCCGTCCTCACCCGGGTCCCGGTCCTGATCCTCGTCCTGCTCCCGGCCTGGCTCATGGCCGGGATCGGGCTCTTGACCAGGAACTGGATCAGGGCCGCGGCCATCGAGCTGGTGCTGGCGGGACCGCTCGTACATCTCCCCCGCCAGCCCGGCCAGGTCTGGCAGCCCCAGACCCGATACTGCCGCAGCCAGCAAGATCCCGTCCGCCGCATCGCGGGAATCCTCCGGGAGCTTGCCGGTCCACTCGCAGATCACCCGCGCCCACGGCTCGGACACGGCTTTCGCGATCAGGGCGGCCTGCACCCGCGGATGCGCCCGGGCCCGCTTCACCCACCCGGTATGGCCGGACGCCGCCCCCGCCGTGATCGCGGTCTGGTGGACCAGCCACGCACGGGGGCTGCAGGCTCCGTCATCGGTGTAGCCCTGGCCGGCGGTGAATGCCCCCAGCATCGATGTCCGCGCCGCCGTCGCGACCGAGTTCGCCTGTTCCAGACCCCGCAGGCACGCCGCCTGCGCTGCGGCCCCCAGCGCGGCAGCGTCCGCGGTGGCGAGGTAGGCAAGCCCGGCCTGCACCATGTCCATCGCCTCACCGGCCGAAACCGGGACAGCCACGGTACTCACCTGGGATAACCTCCTATGCTGCTCGGGGACTGAGTGGACGAACTCGTTTCCTCCAGCTGCCCGGTCCGAGGGAAACCTTCAAGAACGACTCGATAATATCATCGAATCAAGATCATTAATTGAGTTTTAATAGAATTAATAATCATTTTTATTGTCTCATTAGGAACCCATTTAAAAACTGCAAAATCAGAAACCTCTATCTCAGTGGTCACATTCGTACCGGTCATCGCGGGGACGATGAACCTCTCAAGCCGGCCCAATTCTGATCGTGCGAGTGAAATGGAGGCGCGACTATGGAGTGGTTCATCGAGACACCAGACGGCCGGACGCTGGCGGTCGAGGATGCCGGGGATCGTGACGGCCGTCCGGTGCTGGTCCACGTGGGCACGCCGGGAGGCCGCCGCCTGTACGGCCCCCGCACGCTGGCCGATGCCGAACGCCGCCAGTTGCGGCTGATCAGCTACGACCGGCCTGGCTATGGCGGCTCGACACCTCAGCCAGGACGTTCCACAGCCGACTGCGCCGGCGATGTCCGGGTGATCTGCGAGGCCCTCGGGATCGAGCGGGTGGCGATGTGGGGCCATTCGGGTGGCGGCCCTCATGTCCTCGCGTGCGCGGCCCTCCTGCCTGACCTGGTCCCGGCGGTAGCGTCCTTGGCCTCGCTGGCCCCCTACGACGCGGAGGGACTGGACTGGCTCGCCGGCTTCAGCGAGTCGGCCCTGGAGGAGGTCCGGCTGATGCAGTCCGACGTGGGCCAGATATCGGTCCCGGTGCTGTTGCTGCACGGTGGCCAGGACCGGGCCGTTCCGGTCGGTCACGGCCAATGGCTAGCCTCGCATATCCCTGGCGTCGAAGCCCGGTTCTTCGAGGACGAAGGGCATTCCATCCGGGAACGGCACATCGCAGAGATACACGCCTGGCTCGTAGAGCGCAGCTTTTGATCTTGAAATCTTCAGATGGGCTCGGTGAGATTGACGGTGTTGCCGTCGGGGTCCAGGATGTGGGCCACGCGCTGGCCCCAGGGCATGTCGTTCGGCGGGCCGAGGACCCGGCCGCCCAGGACCTCGACGTGTTCCAGCAGGCCTTCCACGCTGCCGACGCCCAGGTCACCGACGTTCACGTTGAGCAGGATCCGCTGCGGGGCGGCGATGTCGGCTTCGCCGTCGGTGACGATGCCGAGCTCGGCGTTGCCTATCTGCAGGCCCACGTAGAAGGCCGGCCCGTCTTCGGGGACGCGGGAGATCTCGACCGCGCCGAGCAGTGCCTTGTAGAAGGCCAGCAGCAGGGGCAGGGTCGGGGTCACGATAACCGGCTGAACAGTGGCGGGCATGCTTCCTCCCGCCGGAGGATTACCCCGCTTGTCGGACTTCATGTGCGACGGCGACGCCATGGCTGCGAGCGGCGCTCTGCACCCCGGCGCCTGATTGCCTGCGCCCACTGCGCTACCGTCGCGCGCCCGGGCTCGATCTCGGCGGCGAGACGGGCCATCGCCTCGATCGCTGCCTCGTCGTCGTAGCCATCCCACTCGTCGCCGTAGTCCTCTTCGTCCTCGTAGTCCTCGTCATCGTCGTACCGGAACCCGTCGGCCGCGAGGTCGCCATCGCACAAGCCCCACTCGGGGTCGCTAGATTCGATCATGGAACCCACCCGTTCGGTCAAATCGAATTTGAATTCATCGACGAGGGTACGGGCCTGCAGTGTCATTACGGTGGTGATCCAGGTCAAGGGCTAGCCACAGGGAGGCACTGGCCGGTTCCATGGTCTGGTCGACCACAGCCAGCAGGTCTCCGGCCAGCAGGTCGAGTTCGGGCTGCTGGCGAACGCGCCGATGGTCTGGGCGGCGTCGTAGCGGCGCCGGTTGAAATGCCGGTCGACCAGGTCCTGGACCCGGCGCCGGGCGGGCCGGAACGCCACTGCCAGGGCCAGGGTGGCCAGCGCCACCGTCAGGCTCGACTGGCCGCTGGCCAGCTGGCTCAGCCCCACGGCCACCGCGGCGTAGCCGCCGCCGAGCAGGACCGTGAGCAGGCCGTAGGCCAAGGTGCGGCTGATGATGCGGTCCAGGTCGTACAGCTTGTAGCCCAGGGTGGCGGCGCCGATGCCCAGGGTCAGGATCGCCAGGCACACCGTGCCGACGAGCCCCGGGTCGGACAGCAACGGGACGCCGGCCGCCAGTGCGGCCAGGAACGCGACGAGCAGCAGCGCGGCCAGGCCGGCCGCCAGGGATACCCAGCGCAGTTGCAGGCGTTCGGTGCCGGCCGCCCGGCGGAAGCGGATGACCAGCGAGAGGCCACCCGCGACCATGGCCAGGAGGACGGCCGGATAAGCGATCTGGTAGGCGAGCAGCTGGGCGCCGCCGTAACCGTCCAGGTCGAACGGGTTCTGCGGATGCCGGTAGCGGGCTGGAGCGGGCGTCAGCGCCAGGGTCAGCAGCAGCCCGGCCGGGATGCCCACGGTGAGCGCGGCCCACGGGCGCCAGCGAGCCGACGGCAGCGATCCCGTCGGCGTGAGCAGCAGGGCGAGCGCCAGGCAGGCGAACGCCAGGACGGCGTCGGCCGGGAAACAGGAAGCCACCAGCCGGGCGGCCGGCAGCGACCCGGGGTGAGCCAGCAGCCAGGCCGGGCAGGGCGGATCGGCGCAGCAGGTAGTCCAGCCATGCCGCGGCCGCCAGGGCGAGCAGGGCCAGCCCCCATAGAGCCCAGGCCAGCCAGCCCGATCTCAGCGCTCGCATCCGGTACCTCCCGCACGGCCCGCGTATGGCGCGGCCAGGACAGGTCCCAGTCTCCCCGGCGGCCGTAACGGGAACGTTACGGCGGACCTAGGTGCTGGCCGGGTGCCAGACGGTCTTGGTCTCCAGGTAGGCGAGCATCCGCTCGAGGCCGGGCGCGGCCGTCCAGTCCTCCTCGACGGCGTCCGGGCGGCGGGGCCGGACGACCCGCTTGAGGTTCTCGGCCGCGGCCGCGGCCAGGTCGTCGGCGAGGTCGCCGGGCGCGCCGGTCAGGTCGATGGCGTTGACGTCCATGTGCGAGGCCAGCCAGGGCGCGACCTCGGCGGTGCGGCCGGTCAGCACGTTGATCACGCCGCCGGGCACGTCGGAGGTCGCCAGCACCTCGGTCAGCGAGACCGCGGGCAGCGGGAACTGCTCGCTGGCCAGGGCCACCACGGTGTTACCGCTGACCACGGCGGGCGCGACCACCGAGACGAACCCGAGCAGGCTCGACGCCTGCGGCGCGATCACCGCGACGACGCCGGTCGGCTCGGGCAGCGAGAAGTTGAAGTATGGCCCGGCGACCGGGTTGGCTGCGCCGCGGACCTGGGAGATCTTGTCGGACCAGCCCGCGTACCAGACCCAGCGGTCGATCGCCTCGTCCACGGCCGCCTCGGCCAGCCGGCTGCTCAGCCCCTCGGCGGCCCGGACCTCGGCGGCGAACTGGGCGCGGCGGCCCTCGAGCAGCTCGGCGACCCGGTACAGGACCTGGCCGCGGTTGTAGGCGGTGGCCGCCGACCAGCCGGCGAACGCCTTGCGGGCCGCGCCGACCGCGTCCCGGGCATCCTTGCGCGAGGCCAGCGCCGCGTTGGCACCGAACCTGCCCTTGTGGTCGGTCACCGGGTAGGACCTTCCGCTCTCGGACCGGGGGAACGCCCCGCCGATGTACAGCTTGTACGTCTTGCGCACGGCGATGCGGGGAGCCGCAGCGGTGTCAGACATCGAGGTACGCCTCCAGTCCCGGCCGGCCGCCTTCCCGGCCGTAGCCGGACTCCTTGTAGCCCCCGAACGGCGCCGTCGGGTCGAACTTGTTGAACGTGTTGGCCCACACCACGCCGGCCCGCAGCTTGGCGGCCATGTGCAGGATCAGCGAGCCTTTCTCGGTCCAGACCCCGGCCGACAGGCCGTACGGCGTGTTGTTGGCCTTCTCCAGGGCCTCGGCGGGCGTCCGGAACGTCAGGACGGACAGCACCGGGCCGAAGATCTCCTCGCGGGCGATGCGGTGCGCCTGGGAGACCCCGGTGAACACCGTGGGCGGGAACCAGAAGCCCTTCACCGGCAGCTCGCACGGCGCCGACCAGCGCTCCGCCCCTTCCGCCTCGCCGACCTCGGACAGCTCGCGGATCTTGGCCAGCTGGGCGGCCGAGTTGATGGCGCCCACGTCGGTGTTCTTGTCCAGCGGGTCGCCGAGCCGCAGGGTCGCCAGCCGCCGCCGCAGCGACGCCAGCACCTCGTCGTACACCGATTCCTGCACCAGCAGCCGCGAGCCGGCGCAGCAGACGTGGCCCTGGTTGAAAAAGATGCCGTTCACGATGCCCTCGACGGCCTGGTCCACCGCCGCGTCCTCGAACACGATGTTGGCGGCCTTGCCGCCCAGCTCGAGGGTGACCTTCTTGCGGGTGGGGGCGCAAGCCCGGGCGATCTCCTTGCCCACCTCGGTGGAGCCGGTGAACGCCACCTTGTCGATGCCCGGGTGGGTGACCAGCGCCCGGCCGGTCTCCCCGGCCCCGGTGAGGATATTGACCACGCCCGGCGGCAGGTCGGCCTGCTGGCAGATCTCGGCGAAGGCCAGCGCGGTCAGCGGCGTGGTCTCGGCGGGCTTCAGCACCACCGTGTTGCCACAAGCCAGCGCGGGCGCGATCTTCCAGGCGAGCATCAGCAGCGGGAAGTTCCACGGAATGACCTGGCCGGCCACCCCGAGCGGCCGCGGGGCCGGGCCGTACCCGGCGTATTCCAGCTTGTCGGCCCAGCCGGCGTGGTAGAAAAAGTGCGCCGCGACCAGCGGGATGTCGACGTCGCGGGACTCCCTGATGGGCTTGCCGTTGTCGAGCGACTCGAGCACGGCGAGTTCGCGGGCGCGCTCCTGGACGATCCGGGCGATCCGGAACAGGTACTTGGCGCGCTCGCGGCCGGGCATCACCGACCACGTGGTCTCGTAGGCCTGGCGGGCGGCGGTCACCGCGCGGTCGACGTCGGCGGGCCCCGCCTCGGCCACCTCGGCCAGCACCTCCTCGGTGGCCGGGGAGATGGTCTTGAACGCCTGGCCGTCCTTGCCGGGACCGAACTCGCCGTCGATGAAGAGCCCGTAGGACTCGCGCAGCGAGACGACGGACCGCGATTCCGGCGCCGGGGCGTACTCGAACTTAGCCATGTCAGTCCAGGGTGAAGTAGTCGGGGCCGGAGTAGCGGCCGGTGGCCAGCTTGGTCCGCTGCATGAGCAGGTCGTTGAGCAGGCTGGAGGCGCCGAACCGGAACCAGTCGGGATCGAGCCAGTCCTCCCCCGCCGTCTCGTTGACCAGGACCAGGTAGCGCAGGGCGTCCTTGGCGGTGCGGATCCCGCCGGCCGGCTTGACGCCGATCTGGCGCCCGTACTCGGCGCGGAAGTCGCGCACGGCCTCCAGCATGACCAGGGTCACCGGCAAGGTGGCGGCCGGGCTGACCTTGCCGGTCGAGGTCTTGATGAAGTCGGCGCCCGCCAGCATGGCCAGCCAGGACGCCCGCCGCACGTTGTCCAGCGTGACCAGCTCGCCGGTCTCCAGGATGACCTTGAGATGGGAGGCACCGCAGGCCTGCTTGACGGCGGTGATCTCGTCGAAGACCTGCAGGTAGTTCCCGGCCAGGAAGGCGCCGCGGTCGATCACCATGTCGACCTCGTCGGCGCCCGCGGCGACCGCGTACTTCACGTCCGCCAGCTTGACGTCCAGGCTGGTCCGGCCGCTGGGGAACGCGGTAGCCACGCTGGCCACGTGGATGCCGGTGCCCTTGAGCTCCTCGGCCGCGATGTGGGCCAGGTCCGGGTAGACGCAGACGGCGGCGACGGCGGGAGTGGCCGGGTCGGCGGGGTCCGGGCGCCGGGCCTTGGCGCACAGCGCGCGGACCTTGCCCGGGGTGTCCTGGCCCTCCAGCGTGGTCAGGTCGATCATCGAGATAGCCATGTCGAGGCCCCACTGCTTGGCCGTGGTCTTGATGGACCGGCTGGCCAGCATGGCCGCGCGGGCCTCCGCCCCCACCCGGTCCACGCCGGGCAGCCCGTGCAGGAACCCTCGCAGCGAACCTTGTGACCAGGTGACGCTCTGCACGTCGGCTGGTGCGCTCATCGTTTTTGCGGCGTGGTGCCCCTGGTCTTCAAGCCGGGGAGCAAACGCCGCGCCCCCTCTCGGCGTGTCACATATACAAATCCGGACATGGTCGAATAAAGTTTCTGGACGTGAGGACGGCGTACAAATGCCGGGCATATCCCGACCAGGAGCAGACCAGCGTGCTGAACCGCACGTTCGGCTGCGTCCGGGTCGTGTGGAACCGGACCCTGGCCTGGCGGCGGCAGCGGTACCAGGCAGGGAAAACCGGGACGACCTACGCGCAGGCGAGCGCGTTCCTGACCGCCATGAAGACCACGGAAGAGCTGACGTGGCTGAACGAGGTGTCCTGCGTCCCGCTCCAGCAGGCGATCCGCCACCAGCAGGCCGCCTACGCCGCGTTCTTCGCCAAGCGAGCCCGGTACCCGAGGTTCAAATCCCGGGACGGGCGGCAGTGCGCGGAGTACACCCGGTCCGGGTTCCGGTGGCGCGACGGCGCCCTGTACCTGGCCAAGATGGCCGCGCCGCTGGCGTTCACCTGGTCCTGGCCCGAAGTGGACCCCGCCACCATCGACCCGACCACGGTGACAGTCTCCCGGGACCCGTGTGGCCGCTGGTATATCTCCCTCGCCGTCGACATCCTTGAGCCGGAACAGCTCCCCGCCACGGCCCGGGCCGTGGGATTGGACCTCGGGGTCACAGACTTCGCGGTCACCAGCGACGAGCAGCGGATCCCCAACCCGAGATATCTGGAGCGGCGTGCCCGGAACCTGGCCCGCTACCAGCGGCGGCTGGCCCGCTGCCAGCAGGGCAGCGCCAACCGCGGCAAGGCCAAGGGAAAGGTCACGCGTGCTCACCGCAAGGTCCGCGCCGCCCGCGCCGATTTCCTCCATAAGGCCAGCACCCGCCTGGTCCGCGACCACGACCTGATCTGCCTGGAGGACCTCGCAGTCAAAAACATGGTCCACAACCGCAGGGTGGCCAGGGCGATATCCGACTGCGGGTGGCGGACCTTCCGGGCCATGCTGGAGTACAAGGCGGCCCGGTACGGGCGGCGGGTGGTCGTGATCGACCGGTGGTTCCCGTCGTCGAAGATGTGCTCGGCCTGCGGGCATGTCCTCGC
>JAICWX010000586.1 GCA_025934635.1 Streptosporangiaceae bacterium
GGCGAGTTCGCCAGCGGCGCGATCTGCTCGGTGCAGAGCAGCTTCGTCACGGTGGGGAACTACCCGGGTATCGAGGTGCGGGTGTACGGCAGCGAGGGTGCGGCCATCGCGCGACTGGTCGAGGAGTCCGGCATCTGCGAGACCCTGAAGATGGCCCAGCCGGATGACGTGGAGTTCCGGGAAGTGGAGGTGCCGGCCCGGTACTATCCGCCCGGTGGCAGCCCGCGCGAATCCTGGCGGACGCTGTACTACGCCAACCTCACCGCGAACTTCGCCAGCGAGGTGCTCGGTGAGGTAGACGGCAACGAGGGAAACTTCGACGACGGCCTGCGGGTCCAGGAGGTCATCAACGCGGTGGAGATCTCACACCACGAACGCCGCTGGGTCAGCCTGCCCCTGGATGAAGAAGACGGCGCCGGAGAAGGCGAGCCCGCGCGATGACCGCCCCGCCCCCGGTGCGCTGGGGCATCGTCGGCACCGCCAACATCGCCCGGGCGGTGTTCCTGCCCGGGCTGCGGCAGGCCGGCGGCGACGCGGCCGCGGTGGCCGGCCGCGAGGCCGGCCGGGCCGGGCAGTTCGCCCGCGACAACGGGATCGGCCGCGCCGTGGCCGGCTACCAGGCCCTGATCGACGACCCGGACATCGACGCGCTGTACATCCCGCTGCCCAACTCGCTGCACGCGGAATGGACCATCCGGGCGCTAGCGGCGGGCAAGCCGGTGCTGTGCGAGAAACCGCTGTGCGGCACGCTGGCGGACACCGAGCGGACGCTCGCGGCGGCCCGTCAGACCGGAACCCTGCTCTGGGAGGCGTTCGCGTTCCCGTTCCACCCGCAGCTGACCCAGATCCGGCAGCTCGTCGCCGACGGCGCCATCGGCGAGCTGATGGAGATCAAGTCCAACTTCCACTTCCAGGTGACCCGGCCGGACAACATCCGCTACGCCCGGGACCTGCAAGGCGGCGCGCTCCTGGACGTCGGCTGCTACCCCGTCCGCCTGGCGGCCGAGTTGTTCGGCGTCCCGCACCAGTCGGCGTGGGCGACGGCCATCCGGGGCGGCCAGGACGTGGACGTCGACATCTGGGGGGCGCTCGGCTACCCGGCCGGGCGACGGCTGCTCCTGTCGTGCGGATTCGGCCGCAGCTACGACGCGTTCACCACCCTCGAAGGAACCGGGGGACAAATCCACGTGACCAACCCGTTCCACCCCGGCCCCGACGACAGCTACACGGTCAAGGCGGGGCGCGACGAACCGCGGCACTACCCGGCCGCACCGCAGGAACTTTCGTTCAGCCGCCTGATCCGGCATATCAACGCCGTGCTGGGCGGCGAGGAAGAGCCCCGGCTGCTCGCGGTCGACACCACGCCGCCCGTCGCCCAGGCGCTGCACGACATGGCCGGAGCGGCGGCACGGGACCGGTGATGGCCGCGGGCAGTTTCCGGCAGGTAATGGTATGCCGGATGGCCGTGACCCAGCACCAATCAGCATCGCCTGGCTGAGCGCCTGCGAAGTCGATGCTCACCGAGCGTTTAACGAAATGTTCTGCATGTCAAGAAATACCCGTGGCTGCTATTGTTCATCAACAAATCGTGGGGGCAACGGGGAGTCCAACATGACGAGCGGGACGACGGTATTCCCATGCCAGAACTGCGGGTCCACCATGGCCTGGGATCCGGCCGCCGGGGTGATGGCGTGCGGCCACTGCGGGAACCGGCAGGCCGTGACGTCCGTGGGCACCGCCGTGCGGGAACACGCGTTCGCTGAACTCGCCAAGCTGCCCGCCAAACCGGTCGCCAAGCTCGGCCCGGCCTTCATCTGCCCGAATTGCGGCGCGCGCACCGAGAGCGACCTGCTGTCGGCGAGCTGCCAGTTCTGCGGGACGCCGCTGGTGGCTGATCCGGCTGTCATCGAACGGGTCGCGCCCGAGGCAGTCGTGCCGTTCGGCATCAGCAAGCAGCAGGCCGGCGACGCGCTGAAGAAGTGGACGTCGTCGCGCTGGTTCGCGCCCGGCAGCCTCAAGAAGTTGTCGAGCGCGGAGACGTTCACCGGCAGCTACCTGCCGTTCTGGACCTACGACAGCAATACCGTCTCCGACTACGCGGGCGAGCGCGGCGAGCACTACTGGGTCACCGAGACCTACACCCAGGAGGTCAACGGCCAGCAGGTCACGCAGACCCGGCAGGTCCAGAAGACCCGCTGGCACCCCGCGCAGGGCAGGGTCAGCCGGCTCTTCGACGACGTGCTCGTCCCCGGTACGACCAAGGTCGAGACGGACCTGATCGGCAAGCTCGAGCCCTGGGAACTCCAGACGGCGGCGCCCTTCCAGCAGAACTACCTGGCCGGCTTCCAGTCCGTCCGGTACGACATCGAGCCCGAGCAGGGCCTGGAGGCGGCGAAGGCGCAGATGGCCCCGGTGATCGAAAAGGACTGCCGGGCCGACATCGGCGGCGACGAGCAGCGCGTCCGTACCGTCAACACGGCTTACTACGACCTGACCTACAAGCTCCTGTTCCTTCCGGTGTGGTTCCTCAGCTACCGGCACGCCGGCAAGCTGTTCCAGGTCATGGTCAACGCCCACACCAGCGAGGTCGTCGGCCACCGTCCCTACAGCGCCATCAAGATCACCCTGACGATCCTGGCCGTCCTCATCGTCATCGTGGGCATCGTCCTGGCCGTCAGGCTTCACTGAGCCCCATCGCAACTACTTCAGCAGTTGCCGCGCCATGACCACGCGCTGGATCTGGTTGGTGCCCGCGTAGATCTGGGTGGTCGTCGACCGATTGGCAATTTCCGCAGGTAGATCGCATTTCGAACGACCCTAGGTCAGCATGGATATTAGACCCAATTAGCGTAACTTTGTCTATGTAATAAGGACAAAGTTATCGGCGAACGGCCAGGCCAACGCCAACGCCAACGCCAACGCCAACGGTAGTGAAACCCATTTCATCCTGGTGGTGATGGGTTCGTCACGGTCTGGTGAAGCTGCGGCGTGTCGCCGCCGAAGCTGAAGAAGCCCCCCGGTAGATGAGGCAGTCGACCAAAACGACCTTCATCGCACCAGGGGCTTCTGTGCTTTTCTACCGTGCCGCGCTGCCGTTGTCGCACCAGACCCGCACCGTCGTGTCCGGGATCATCCGCCGCCACCGCGTGGCGGTCGGGTCGCGCTGGCGCAAGCTGGATCCCGGCCAGCAGGCCCTCCTGGTCCTGGCCTTGGCTCCGGCGTAGCCGCCGCTGAGCGGCGAGCCGTTGACCGCGGCTCCGCTGGAGACGGCGATGACCACGCTGCCTGGCGGCAGGGGAAGCAGCAGCGCCTCGCGGGTCCAGTTGAACACGTGCTGCACGTCGA
>JAICWX010000440.1 GCA_025934635.1 Streptosporangiaceae bacterium
CCCGGCGCTGACCGGGACGGTCACCGGTATCACGGCCGGCACGCTGCCCGCGATCACCGGGACGGTCACCGGGCTCACCGCGAGCACGCTGCCCCCGGTGACGGGGACCGTTACGGGACTTACCGGGAGTGCGCTGCCGGCCGTCTCGGGTGCGGTTACTGGTGCCACCGCCGGTACGGTCCCCGTCGTTACCGGCACGCTTCCTGTCGTTACGGGGACGGCCGGAGGGCTCGGCCGCGGGACGCGGCCGGCCGGCAGTGAGACGAGCGCGAGCGCGCCGCCGGTGATCGCCGGCGGACTGCCTGCTACCGGGTCCGTTACGACCGGGCAGGTCACCACCGGGGCGGCCGGAGCGCCGGGCGCTCGCTCCACGCCACCGGGAACCGGCGGCGTGGCTAGCGTTCCGCCCGCAAGTGGCGTCAGCCAGGCGTCTGTGCCGTCCGGGCCGAACGGGTCCGGCACCGGCATGTCGTCAGCCTCCGGCGGGGGCTCGCCGTCCGGGCCGGGGCTTCCGGGCGGGAATCCGGCCCCCTGGGCAGTCAACGGACCCGCCGCGGGCCAGGGCTCGGTCAGCGGCTCGGGTCACGGCAGCGGAACGGGGGCGGCCGCGGTCCTGGCCGCCGCGCTGCTCATCGCGCTCCTCGTCCTGCGGGTGCGCAGGACGACGTCTCTACCGCCACGCTCGGCGTGGCTTTCTGCTCTCGAGGTTCCTGGATAGCTGGCCTCGCTGCCAGCACTACCCGGGCCGGTTTCCGGTCCCCGGCTTCATCCACGAACCTCAGCAGAAAAGAGCTTTCACATCATGCATGCCACATCTCGGTCCGTCATGACCGCTGCCCGTACCCATCCGGCCGGAATCGCCGCTCCCAGCGCGGTCATCGTCACGGCCATCATCTTGTTCACCCTCGTCACGTCGGTCATCGTTCCCGCGATGCCGCCGGGCTTGTTCGGGATCGGTTCGGCGCCCGCTATCGCGCCGAGCCCGGACCAGCCACGGCACCGGATCCAGGCGCAACCTGGGCCGGCCGGGCCGCCGGTACTTCCGGGCCTGACCAGCGGTATCGGCCGGAGTGTTCCAAACCCGTCCGGGGGGAACGCCCCGAAGCCGGGCGGAGGCGGGCAGCCGCCCGTCTCGCCTGGTCCGCTGCCGGTTGGCCCGGTTCCCCCGCCAGTAATTCCGAATCCCCTGCCGGTTACCGGACTCCCGCCGGGGACCGGCCCGGTGCCGAGGGTGAGCCCGCACGGTTCGCCGGGCTCGTCTGGAGGTTGTTCCTCGCATTACGTGGGTCAGCTACCAGGGTCGGCGGTCAGCACCGTGGTCGCCGGGACCGGGAACGCGCTGCGCACCGTTACGCAGGTCGTAACCAGCGGCTCGGCCGTACCGCAGGTGACCTCCGGGCTAGCCGCCGTCACCGGGTCCGCTCTCCAGGCGACCGGCGCGCTGGCGACATCGGCGGCCTCGGCCGCTCCGGCGGCGACGTCCGCGCTAACGGCGCCGGTGAAGGCGGTGGCGGCACCCGTGACAGCTGCGGTAGCGGCGTCGAGCCAGCCGGCGCAGAGCGAGTCGGCGACTGCGAGTCAGCAGCCTTCGTCGGCTGACTCCGCGGTGTCGGCGGCGGGGGGCGATGGGGTGAAAGCCACTCGTTCGGTAGAAAGCTCTGTCGGGCAGGCGCTGCCGGGCGCGGGTTCTTTGCCTGGGGTGGGCTAGATCCCGTGATCCGCACCGTGATCGCCGAGCGCATCGCCCTGATCAGGGCGGGGCTTGTGGCCTGCATCGCGCAGGAACGCGACATCGAGATCGTGGCCGAACTGGATCGCCGTGAGCCGGTCCTGCCCACCATTTCGTCGCTGCGGCCCGACGTGGCCATCATCGACGATGACATCGCCTGCCCCGACGGGTTCGCCGTCATCCAGGCGCTGCACACGATCACCCCGTCCTGTCACACGCTGATCATGGCCAGCCGGCCGAGTCCCGGCGACCTCCGCAAGGCGGTGGCCGCGCATGCGGCCGGCTTCGTGCTGAAGGACACCACGCCGGAGAACATCAGCCAAGCGATCCGCCAGGTTGCCCGGGGCATGAAGGCCCTGGATCCCGACCTGGCGTTCGCGACGCTGGACACCCCGGCCAGCCCGATGACCCCCCGCGAGTGCGACGTGCTGCGGCTCGCCGCCGGAGGGGCGTCTACGGCCGACATCGCCGGGCAGCTCTGCCTGACGGCCGGCACCGTCCGTAATCACATTTCGAGCATCATCATCAAGTTCGGCGCCCGGAACCGCGTGGACGCCATTCGCATAGCGGACCGGTCCGGTTGGCTGTGACCTGAAGGGAGGCCTCCCGGCCGAGCGTGGCTCGGACCCCGGCCGGGAGGCGTCTCAGGCGGTGGGCGTGGTGGCCCACAGCGGTACGGGGTCGCCGGAGGACTGGGCGCGGACCAGCGTGCTGTACGCGCCCGGGCGGGTCAGCAGCTGGTCGTGCGTCCCGGCCTCGACGATCTGGCCCTGGTCCATGACGAGGATCAGGTCGGCGTTGCGGATGGTGCTCAGCCGGTGCGCGATCACGATGGTCGTCGCCGCGATCGCGTCGAGGTTGGTGTAGATCTTCTGCTCCGTGATGGTGTCCAGCTCGCTGGTCGCCTCGTCCAGCAGCAGGATCGAGGGGCGGTGGACGAGGGCGCGGGCGAGCGCGATGCGCTGGCGCTGGCCGCCGGAGACCGAGGAGCCGCCGTCGTGCAGCTGGGTGTCGTAACCCATCGGCATCGCGGCGATGTCGTCGTGGACGCAGGCGATCCGGGCCGCCTCGACCACGGCCTCGAGCGGAAGGTCCGGATTGGTCAGCGCGATGTTCTCCCGGACCGAGGAGCCGAACAGGTACGGACGCTGAGTGACGATCCCGAGCTGCCTGCGGACGGATCCGGCGTCGAAGCCGGCCAGGTCCTCGCCGTCGTACTCGATCCGTCCGGACGTCGGCCGGTACAGGCCGAGCAGCAGGTGCGCGAGGGTTGACTTGCCGGAGCCGGAGCGGCCGACGACGCCGATGTGCTGGCCGGGCTGGATCTCCAGGCATATGTGGCTGAGCACCGGGGCCGTGAGCCGGCCGTAGGCGAACGACACGTCGGCGGCGCGGATCTGGCCGGTGAGCCTGGGCGCGGGCCTGACGTGCTCGCCGTGCTGCTCGCGCGGGGTGTCGAGGACGTCGTTGATGCGCTGCATGTAGCTGGCGAGCGCCTGCAGCTGCATGCCGCTGGAGATCATCGTGGCGAGCGGGTCGAGGAACCCCGCGCCCAGCGCGGCGGCGCTCAGCATGGTCCCGAGGGTGAGGTTCCCTGACAGCACCTGGAAGGCGCCCACCATGAGGATGACCAGCGGCGCGGCGACCTGCAAGGTGGTCGTGACGGCCTCGACGGCGGCCATCAGGCGGCCGCGGGTCAGGTCGATGTTGACCTGATCGATGAACAGCCCGCTCCAGCGGTCCGCGGCCCGGTGCTCCGCCCCGGACGCCTTGAGCGTCTCGATGCCGGCCAGCAGCTCGTAGGCGTAGCTCTGGTTGCCGGCCTGGGCTTGCAGGCTGCTGGACATCAGCCGCTGGTTGCGCCGCCAGGACAGCACCATGGTGGCGACCTCGAGCACCGCCAGCGCGAGCACGACGCCGGCCATGAGCGGGCTGATGACGAACAGCAGGACCAGGTACAACGTGGCGAAGCCGCCGTCCAGCAGCCCGGACAGGGCCCCGGTGGCGAGGATGTCCCTGACCGCCGAGTTGCTCTGCAGCCGCATCATCAGGTCGCCGGCCGCCCGGCGGAGGAAGAAGTCGTACGGCAGCTTGACCAGGTGGTCGATGAACCCCATGGTCAGGCCCATGTCGAGCCGGGTCCTGAGCTCGAGCAGCAGGTTGGCGCGCAGGAACGAGGACAGGAAGTTGTAGCCGACGATCGCGGCGACGCCGGCCGTGATCACGAGCAGGAGATGGTGGTCGCCGCGCGGCACGATCTCGTCGACGACCAGCGCGGTGAGCAGCGGCAGACCGAGCGCGGCGAGGCGCAGGAACAGGGAGGCGGTGAGGACCCGGGCCATGTTCTTCGCTTGCCTGAGCATCGGCTTGAGGTAGCGCCAGGTGCCCATCGTGCTCCCGTGGGTTCGGGTGCGGTGGAAGTCGTCGGCGGGCTCGAAGAGGATCGCCACCCCGGTGTACGCCCGGCGCAGGTCTTCGGTGCTGACGGCCCGGCGGCCGTGGGCCGGGTCGACGATCAGGGCGCCGCGCCTGGTGGTGCGCTCGAACACCACGAAGTGACTGAACTCCCAGTGCAGGACCGATCCGCGCGGCAGGTGCCGGAGGTCGTCGAGGTCCGCCTTCACCCCGCGGGCGCGCAGCTTGCAGGCCCGCGCGGCGCTGATGATGGCGAGCGCGGTGACCCCGTCCCGGCCGGCCCCGGTCAGGGTCCGCAGCTCGCCGAGGTCGACGCGCTGGCCGCAGTGGGCGAGCACCATGGCCAGGCAGGCCGCGCCGCAGTCGGCGTCCTCCATCTGCCGGATGACCGGGATCGCCCGCCTCATGGCGCTCATGACGCTCATGGCGCGGTCCCCTGGCCGAGCATGGCGTCGAACTGGCGGGCCAGGACGCCGGCGATCGTCTCGGAGCGCAGGATCACGGTGGCCTGGGTCCGTAGCGTTGTGGCCGGCTTGCCCGGGCCGGCCTGGTCCGCTTGGCCGGTCACCAGGATGGCGGGCTGTTTCAGCGGGGTGAACCCGGCCCTTTCGATGGCGGCGGCACCGGCCAGCACGGCGTGCAGGCCGGTGACCCCGAGGGACCGCCCGTCCGGGAGGACTACGGTGAGGTTCTGCGAGCTTGTCAGGTCCGTCCCGGCGGCGGCCGGGATCAGGATGGCCACCAGCCCGGTGCGCCCGTCGACGGCGACCGGACCGGTGGTGCTCTCGCTGGTGCGGATCACCCACATGCTGGCGATCGCGGCGGCCAGCAGGACCAGCGTCACCCGGTAGGCCCAGGTGAGCCACTGCGAGCCGAGGCGGACCACGCCGCCGGGCACGTCCCGGCCGCGGGCCCGGAACTCCAGCGCCTCCTCGCGGAAGATGGCGTCGGGGTCGATCGCCACGGGTTCGGGGCGGCCCGCGAGCTTGAGGGACGGCCGGGCATCGGGCCTGCTCGTGTCCGGTTCCTTGTCCAGCACGGCTACGCCTCGCTGGGCCAGGACGGGACGGTTCCGGGGTGCGTCCACCCGGGCCAGGTCGAGCCCGAGGGCTACCTCGCCGATGAGGGCGTCCCAGTCGCTCATCGCTGGCGCCGGCCAGCCTGGGAGCGCGCGGCCTGGGAGCGCGCGGCCTGGGAGCTGTAGGCGCGGCCGAGCAGTTCGTAGATGACCAGTTCCTGCGCCCGCTGAGCGGAGCGCAGCATCCGGTTGACGTGCATATGGGCCAGGCTCATCGCCAGCTCAGGCAGGCTCGTAGTGAGCCGTCCGGCCTCCGCCGCGGCGCGCAGTTCCCGGGCGGGCAAGGCCAGGACGGCTGACCGGCGGTGCAGCCTCTTGATGCTGGCGGCTAGTTCGGCCGGAGGTTCGGAATGCGGGTCGAGCAGGGCTTCCACGGCGGCTCGTTCGCGCCGGTACAGGCGGCTGACCTCGTGCTGGAACGCGCCGTCGGCGCCGAACTCCTGGCCGTAGCCGCGCTGGGCCCGCCGGGCGATGTCCCGCTTCTGCTCGAGGGTCAGCCCGAGGTCATCGAAGAGCAGGTCGACGCCGCGCAGGGCCACCCGCCAGCGCAGTTCGGCGCCAGCGTCACCGGTGAGGTCGCGCACGATCGCGAGCACGGCGTCGCTGTCGGCGTGGAAGACGCGCTCGGCCAGGCGGATCCCGGCCTCGCCGCCGTAGCGCTCCACCTCACGCTCGTAGGTGTCGAGCTGGAGGCACCAGAGCTGGCCGGTGTCGAGCAGCGGCGCGGTGACGCGGGTCAGCAGCGGCAGCGTCTCGTGCAGCAGCCGGTTGGGCGCCCCGTGGATACGCAGCCGCAGGTGCCAGTCCGGGTCGCCGTAGCGCAGGAAGAACCACTGGTCGGCCCCGCCCGCGGTGA
>JAICWX010000291.1 GCA_025934635.1 Streptosporangiaceae bacterium
CCGCGGGTCAGTTCCCCGACCTCGACCGCAACGGGTTCGGGCTGCAGGCGGCCGCCTTCGATCCGGGCGAAGTCGAGCAGCACGTCCACCATCCGCCGCAGCCGCCCGGAGTTGCGGTAGATGATCTCCAGCCGCTGCCGCTGCGCGGGCGGGAGGGGGTGCTCGGCGTCAGCGAGGCTGTCGGTCGCCGGACCGGCGATCAGGGCCAGCGGCGTGCGCAGCTCGTGGCTGACGCTCGTGAAGAACTCGGTCTTGGCCCGGTCGAGCTCGGCGAGTTCCTCCGCGCGCCGCCGCTCCGCCGCGTAGGCCTCGGCGTCAGTGGCCGCGGCGGCCACCTGCCGGGCTGCCAGCGTCAGGAAACCCCGGTAGTCCTCATCGAGCCGCAGGTAGCGGCTCACCCCGAGCACGAGTGCGCCCCGCGCGCGGGTCTGGCCGGCGACCGTGAGGGGGAGCGAGACCACGATGTCGGCGTCCGCGTCGCCGGCCGGGCTCGCGCCTGGCTGCGCCAGCCCGGGCCAGCGCTCGGCCAGCCCGGTTCGCGTGGTGACCGCCCCGGTCATGGCGGTCTGCCAGATCCAGTCACCGTCTCCGCCGCCGCGCAGCTCGGCGGGCAGCCGATCGGGATCGGCCAGGCCGAAGCTAGCCACCGGGCGAACCCGGCCACCCGCCTCGTCAAGCAGGTAGGTCAGGCCGAACGGCAGGTCAGCGCGATGCGCGCCGAGGGCCTGCATCGCCGTGGCGCACGTCTCCATGACGCTGGCGGCGTGCGCGGAGCGGCTGGCGCTCAGTTCCTGGAGCGCCCGGATCCGGCGCGCGCCGAGTACCTGCCCGGTGCTCTCGGTCACCACGGTGAACACCCCGCCCGCCCGGCCGCCCGTCACCGGGATCGGGCTGTAGGCGAAGGTGAAGTAGACCTCCTCGTCGAAGCCGTGCCGCTGCAGGATCAGCCGCAAGTCCTCGTGGTAAGTCGGCTCGCCGTGCTCGAGGACGTCAGCGAGCATGCCCCCGACCACCGGCCACGCGTCGGCCCAGACCTGCGCGCACGGCAGGCCGAGGGCGGGATGCTTGGCCCCGAGAATCGGGACGAAGGCGTCGTTGTACACCATGGCCAGCTGCGGGCCCCACATCACCAGGATGGGGAACGGGCAGTTCAGGGCGATGCTCACCGCCGTCCGCAGTTCCGCCGGCCAGTCCCGGTAAGGCCCGAGCGGGGTCGACGGCCAGTCGGTCTGCTCGATCAGCCGGGAGAGCGGGCCGTCGTCCGGCGTCAGCAGCAGCTCGGCCGGCGAGGCCGGAGAAGCCGGCGAGGGCGAAGTCCGGCCGTCGCGAGCGATCCGCGTCCTCCAGCCAGCCATGATCCCACCTCCCGCTCCGAGCCTAGCCAGCCGGCCACCTCAATCAGGAGCAGGTATGTCCATGTGGAACCGAACGATAGTCCCGTTCTCGTCCGAGTGCAGTTCGACCAGGTCGCAGACCTGGCGCACCAGCCAGAGCCCGTGGCCGCCGGTCGCGTCCGGGGACGGCTTGTGGATGCCCGCCAGCGGGTCGGTGAGGATGCCCTCGTCGCGTATTTCACAGGTAATCGCCTGGCCGTCGAACCAGATCCGCATGGAGCCGGGTGACCGGGCGTGGCGGATGGTGTTAGCGGCGACCTCGCTGACCGCCAGCACGAAATCGACGACGCGATCGTCCGGCAGGCCCGCTTCCCTGGCCTGGGCTTCCGCGACGCCGCGGACCTGCGACAGATCAGTGGTGTACGTGAAGGGCAGCATCATCACGCGGTGTCGGCGGCATGACTCCCGGGCTGCCCGGCACAGCCGCCGGCAAACTCTCCGGACCCAGGGATTGTCGGCGCCAGCCGCGGCCCGGCCGTCAGCCGGTCTCGGTCACCCGGTTCATCGCAGCGCCCAGGTCCGGGTAGATGTCGATCACCAGGTCGGTTCCGGTCAGCTCCAGCACCCGCCGCACGGCCGGGCTACTGGTCGCCAGGCGCAATTCGGTTCCGGCCGCCACGGCCCGGCGGTGGGCACGGAGCAGTATCTGGATCCCGCTTGAGTCACAGAACACGGCCCCGGTCATGTCAATGACCAGCATCGCGGCGCTGGCGGACACGGCCCGCAGGAGCTCGGCGCCCACCTGATCGGCGTTGGTGACGTCGATCTCGGCGGGCAGCACGATCACTGAATCCTCGCCGACCCGGCGCACAGGAGACATATCCGGTGACACGGCCATACCTCCTGATTCCGCCAGTCGGACTCGGAGCGGCCCGGCAGGAGCGAATCCGCTGAGGTAAGCGTAGTCATTATCGCGGGCGCCGCCACCAGGACGCATGCTTCTGCACCAGCGCACCACGCCGGCCCAGGAGACCTGGTCGCGCGTTACCTGAACTGGCACGAGCCCGTTCCGAACCCGTGGTCACCAGCGCTCGTGACCTGACCGACGCTCTCAACCGGCTGACCGGCCGCCTGGAGGGAGTGCGAGCGGACAGCGAGGATCGGGACAAGCAGCTGGCGGAGCGGGACGCTCAGCTGTCCCGGTACGGGCAGCGGAACCGTCACCTCATCTGGGTCACCATCATCTCGCTGGCGCTGGACCTCCTCCTCACCGCCGCCCTGACCGTGGTCGCGGTCCAGGCGCACCACGCCAGCGGCGCGGCGAGCGCGGTCGCCCAGTCCGACCGCAACCTCTGCCTGTCGGGTAACGTCTCCCGCGCCCAGCAGGTCAGCCTGTGGAATTACGTCCTGACCATTTCCCAGCAGTCCTCCCGCTCAGCCGACCCCGCCCGGGTCGCCGACTTCAAGGCGCACCTGCACAAGCTCTTCGCCCCGCGCGACTGCGCCCACGTCAACCCGCAGAGCCCGTGACCCGCGGCAGCACGATCGGCCCGAGCAAAAGATTCATACCGAACGGGGCAGGCTTTCCCTCCGCCGATAGCCCGGCCCGAGCCGCCAGGCAGCCGGTCGCGGCCGGATACGGACGGGCGGGCCCCGGCGGCTGATGGCGGCCTTCGTGCCCCCTCAGCCGCGAGCCTGGCTGCCGATGGTGACGGCACAGCTCGCGTGCCCGTGCTTCTCCAGGTACCGCTGGTGGTATTCCTCGGCCCGGTAGAACGCCGACGCCGGGGTGATCTGCGTGACGATCGGCCGGCGTCGCGCGGGCTGCTCGGCGTCGCGTGACGCGGTCGCGAGTGCCTGCTGATCCGCTCCGTGACAGAAGATCGCCGAGCGGTACTGGCTGCCGAAATCCAGGCCCTGGCGGTTGCGGCTGGTCGGGTTGTGGATACTCCAGAACGTCTCGAGCAGCTGGGCGTAACTGACCTGCGCCGGGTCGAACCATACCTCCACGGCCTCGGCGTGGCCAGTGTGGTGGCCGCAGACCTGCCGGTAGGAGGGGTTGGGGACGTGCCCGCCGGTGTAGCCGACGGCGGTCTGCAGCACCCCGGGGATCTGGCGGAAGGCGGCCTCTACCCCCCAGAAACATCCCGCCGCGAATGTCGCCCGCTCGGCTCCTGCCGGGCCATGGCCCTCGAACGGCGGCGGCAGCGTCTCCTGGGCAGCGGAATCCCGCTGGCTGAGCTTGAACATAAGCGATGCCTCCAAACCTGTACTTAGTACAGTCAGCGAAAAGTGACCGCCTTTTGTTCCAAGCTCCCGGCCAGCGACCCGGCCCGCGCCTTGGCGGATGGCCGCGCTCCACCATCGCGGCGGTCAGTCCGTGAGGCCGGGGTTGCGCGGGTAGGGGCTGTACGCGGTCTGCCGGGCGGCCAGCAGATGGCCGGCCACGAGTCGCTGGAGCGTGAACCGGATCCGCCGGCCGGTGTGCCCGTCGTCGCCCGGGCGGCCGGGTTGGCCCCACTCGATCGCTGCGGTACCGCTGAGCTGGAGGGTGCGGCCGGTGGTGAAGTCCAGGAACAGCAGCGCGGTTTCCGGGTCAACGGCGAGGTTGCCGAAGCTGTTGAACATATTGTTGCCCGGGTAGTCAGGCCACCACAGCTGGCCGCCGTCCACGCGGACGAACCCGGGCGGCCCGCCCCGGTGGGAGGCGTCGCTGCCCCGTTCGGGGTGAGTGGTGCCGAGGAAGAAGGTGTCCGCGCCCCGGATCAGCTCGATGTCCTCGGACGAGAGGCCGCTGCCGTGCCGCACGCTGCCGGTCTCGGCCCGGCCGGGGTACCCGGGGATCAGGATCCGCTGCTGGATGTACTGGGGGCAGTTGCCGTAGGCCTGCTCGGCCTCGATGACCAGCCGCCCAGGTCCGGCGTGGGTGAGGGTCCCGTTGATACGGACGCGGCGGCGGGCGGCGAACTCCACCACGACCATCCCGACCGGCTGATCGGCCGGCAGCCCGTGCAGCGGGTCGCCGGCCGGGAGCGTGCTGCTGACCTGAAGCGTGGTGGCGGAGGTGACGCTGAGGAACCCGCGGCGGCCAGTGAGCGGCGTGACCCACAGCCGGCCCGCGCGATCCCGCCCGGTCAGTGCGCCGAAGGTCCGGTCGGCCAGGAACCGGGCGATCCCCCCATCCAGCTCGGCCGGTTCCAGCATGCGCATCAGGCGGGCCGCCTGGGCCGCTACTCCCGCTCGGTGCTGGACGGCCAGCTCGCCGGGGTGGAAGCCCTCGTCGGTAAGCCGGGGCGTCTGCGGCATGACCTGTTCACATTCCATGGCCGGCCCTTCTTCCGCTGCATGCCCGACCCTACCGGCCAGAAACTTCGACAGCTGACGAAGTAAATGAGCGGTACAGTCGTGACGTGCCACCGGCCAGCGGAAAACAGCCAGGGCCGTCCCGATCCGCGGGCGGTGATCGTGACCTGGCCAGTGTCGGGGCGCTGGTCGCCGACCGGGCCAGGTGCCAGATGCTCGTCGCCCTCGGGGATGGCCGGTCCCTGCCCGCCGGCCGGCTGGCCGCCGTAGCAGAAGTCAGCGCGTCGACCGCCAGCAGCCATCTGCATAAGCTGGTCGCCGGCGGGCTGCTGGCGGTGGAGAACGCGGGGCGGCGGCGCAACTACCGGCTGGCCGGTCCTGAGGTCGCGGTCCTCATCGAGGCGCTGGAGCGACTCGCCCCGGCCCTCCCGATCCGGTCGCTCGGGCAGAGCCAGCAGGCCCGGGCCTGGCGGCAGGCCAGAATCTGTTACGACCATGTCGCGGGCGCGCTCGGGGTCGAGCTGATGCGCTCCCTGCTCGAGCAGGGCCATGTCAGACCGGTCCACGAGCCTGCCGGCGCGGACCCCGGTCAGGCCCGTTACTCGGTCACTTCAGCCGGGGCGGCCTTCTTCGAGACGCTTGGCCTGGCGATCCCGGCCGGCCGCCAGCCAGTCCGGTATCACCGGGACTCCACCGAAGACGGCTCGCACATCTCGGGCAGCCTGGGCCGGGCCCTGCTGGCGGGATTCGCCGAGCTCGGCTGGCTGCAACGCCACGACAACCGGCGCCTGCGCATCACGCCGCCGGGCCGCGCGGGTTTCGGCCAGCAGTTCGGGATCTCCCTCGACGACTGACGGGCCGCTCACAAGGAGCGGAACATGATGTGCAGGCCTACCAGGCCGTGCTCGGGGTGGTCGAAGGACGCCGGTGCGGTCCCGATGATCGTGAAGCCGAGTGACTGCCACAGGTGCACGGCCGCGGCGTTCGACTCGACGACCGCGTTGAACTGGATGCCGGTAAAGCCCGCCGAGCGCGACCAGTCAAGGACGTACTGCCCGAGGGCGCGGCCCGTGCCCTGGCCCTGGCGGGCCGGATCGACCAGGAACGACGCGGTCGCTATGTGCGACCCGCGGCCGGGCCGGTTGGCCCCCATTTTCGCTGATCCCACGATGGTGCCGTCGTTGACCGCCACCACTGTCTGGCCGGGCGGCTGCTCCATCCACCACGGCCGGGCCTCTTCCAGCGTCTGGCGCTCGGGGAAGGGGTACGTCCTTCCCTCGGCCATGATCGCGGCGTAGAAGGGGTAGATCAGCGGCCATTCGGTGTCAGCAGCTCGCCTGATCACGATGCGCCTCAGGCGCAGACCGCGCGCCGGGTGATGACCAGTGCGGGCACGAGCAGCCAGATCAGTCCCCATCCGCCGAAGGCGACAGCGAGCACCAGGGCCGCGATCACCAGGCCGGCCAGCGCGGTCCTGAACGCCGGGGCCGTGCGGCCGGGCGACGGCAGCGGCCGGGCGCCGGGGGAGCCGGCCGCCGGGATCTGGGCGGCGGTCCCGATGGCGGGGAGATCGGACAAGAGTCCGGAGAGCTCACCGTAGGTCCGCGCGGTCAGCGCCTGCCCGGTCCGCTCGTCGAGCTCGGCCGCGGTCAGCCTGCCCGCCTGGAAGTGCTCGCCCAGATCCGATACGACCACGTCGCGATCGGCGTCGGACGCCCGCATCGCGGCCGGAAGATCATGTCCAGTCATGGCGCTCACCGGGGTTCTCCCTTGTCCGTTTCGCATTGTCCTGAGCGGGGGTTCCGCGTATCTCTACCGTCGGCGATTGCGGGCCGCCGGCACCATTGCCGGATGCCACCAGCTGCCGGTGACATCTGTCACGGGGTCGCGGGCAGTGTGGGCAGCGCCAGCGCCGGGCACGATCACCGGCTAGGAGGACACGATGGGACCTGACCGGATGGGTCCGCACCGGGTGCGCTTCAGCTTTGACGGTGCCCCGCTGGAGGCGTCGCGTGGCATGACCATCGGCGGGGCGCTGCTGGCGAACGGGATCGTATCCTGGCGCCGGGCTGGGGCAGCCGGCCGGCCGCGGGGCATCTTCTGCGGTACCGGAGGCTGCTTCGGCTGCCTGGTGGACGTCGGCGGCCGGCGGGCCGTGCGGGCCTGCCTGATCCTGGTGGGGGACGGCGACGAGGTGCGTACCAGCGTGTCGCGGCGGGCCGCCGGTTGAGCGGCGTCATCGATGTGGCCGTGGTCGGGGCCGGCCCGGCGGGCCTGGCCGCCGCGCTGGCCGCGGGCGACCTGGGCTGCGAGGTCACGCTGATCGACGCCGGCCACGGGCCCGGCGGCCAGCGGTACCACCAGGGCATGCTGTTCCCCGGCCGCGGCCCGGCTCGCCGGGCGACGGAGCACCTGCCGCCCGCGCTCGCCCGCATCCGGCAGGCCCGCCAGGTCCGCCACCTCGCCGCGACCTCGGCCGGGCGGGCCGCGCGGGACCACGACGGCGTGGTGACCTTGTGGGTGGGCGGCCCGGAAGGCGGCGCCGAGACCACGGTCGAGGTCCGGGCCGTGGTGCTGGCCACCGGCGCCACCGAGCTCGTGCTGCCGTTTCCCGGCTGGGACCTGCCCGGCGTGACCACCGCGGGCGCGGCGCAGGCGCTGCTGCAGGGCCAGGATGTGACCATGGGCCGGCGGACCCTGGTGGCAGGGTCCGGGCCGGTGCTGCTCCCGGTCGCGGCCAGCCTGGCCGAGGCGGGAGTGCACGTTGTCGCGGTGCTGGAAGCAACCCCCGCCCCCGCAGGCCGGTCTCAGGCGGGCGGGCTGGCCGCGTTTCCCGGGCAGCTGCCGCAGGCCAGCGGCTACGCCGCGGTCCTGGCCGGTTACGGTGTGCCGGTTCGCACCGGGTACGCGGTCATCGCCTGCCAGGGGACCGAACGGGTGGAGCGAGCCGTCATCGCCCAGCTGGACCGGGACTGGCGGCCGCTACCCGGCTCGCGGCGCGCGGAAAGCGTCGATGCCGTGCACGTGAGCTTCGGCTTTTCTCCCACGCTGGAACTGCCCCGGGCGCTGGGCTGCGCCGAGGTGCGGCCCCCGTCACGGCCGGCCGGCGGCCGTCCCAGGCCGGTCATCCTCTACGTTTACGGGATGAACGTGTCGCCCGACGTCATCTACATCATCCGGCACGCGGAGAAGCCGCTCAAGCCGCCGCTGTCCGGCGTCGACTATCACGGCAGCCAGAACGAGCATTCGCTGCTGCCGCGCGGCTGGCAGCGCTCCGGTGCCCTCGCGGCGCTGTTCCATCCGGACTTCGGCCCGCTGCGGCCCGGGCTGCGGACACCGACGGTGCTGGTGGCGCCCTCTTTCGGGCATCCGGGCAAGACGGCCGCGCACCGCTCGTACCAGACCATTCAGGGCCTGAGCGAGCACCTGGAGCTGCCGATAGAGTCGCAGTTCGCCCAGGGCCAGGAAAAAGAGCTAGCCGACAGCCTGGTGAGCGGCCAGTCCGGCGTCGTGCTCATCTGCTGGGAGCACAAGCACATTCCGGTGATCGCATCGGCGCTGCCGGTCGTCAGCGGAACCGCCATCCCGCGGAAGTGGCCGGGCCACCGGTATGACGTCATCTGGTCGTTCACCCGCGTCCCGGAGCCCGGCCCGGTCCGCTACGCCTTCAGCCAGGTCCCGCAGCAGCTGCTGGCCGGAGACACCGGAACCGTGATCGGCGAATAGCGGGCCGGATCAGGCCAGGGCGGGGGTCAGCGTTCCCATGAAGGCCCTGGTCGTGTCCGCCTGCCGGGCCACGTCGCCCGGCTCGAGGCCGGCCAGCCGGTCGATCAGCGCGCTGCCCACCGTCGCGACGTCGCAGTACGGCAGTACCTGTTCCAGCCGGGCGCGGTCGGAGATGCCGAACCCGACCGCCACCGGCACGGTGAGGTGCTGCCGGGCCCGCTGCAGGTAGGCCTGGATGTCCGGGGCCAGGCCCTGCTGAGCTCCGGTGACGCCCCGGCGCGACATGCAGTAGACGAAGCCGCTGGCGACGGCCGCGTTCGCCGCCATCCGGCCGCCCGTCGAGGTGGGCGCGAGCGTCACGATGTTGTGCAGGCCGTGGCGATGGCAGGCATCGAGATAGCCCTCATGCCGCGCGGCCTCGGCGGGCAGGTCCGGCACGATGAGCCCGCTGATGCCGGCCGCGGCGGCGTCCCGGCAGAACGACTCCGTGCCGTACCGGTAGACCGTGTTGGCGTACGCCATGAACAGCAGCGGCGCCTGCACCCGGGCGGACGACTCGGCCGCGATCGTGAAGGCGTCGCGGACCCGGGCGCCGCGGGCGATCGCGGCCTCGCAGGCGGACTGGATCGTCGGACCGTCCGCGAGGGGATCGGAGAACGGGATCTGCAGTTCGATGAAATCAGCCCCGGCCTCATCCATGGCGGCGATGAGCGCGCCCGTCGACGCCAGCGACGGGTAGCCGATCACGACGTGGGTCATCAGCCCCTTGCGGCGTGCGGCGGTGAGGGCGGCGAACCGCTCGTCAATCCTGTTGGCCATGACGCTCGGCCTCCGTCCTGAGGAATGCGTAGAACTCCTGATCGGCGAACGCGTCGGCGAGGATGAACAGGTCCTTGTCGCCCCGGCCGGATATGTTGATGACGACCACGTCGTCCCGGCCCAGCCGGGGAGCGAGCTCGATGACGTGCGCCACCGCATGGGCCGACTCCAGCGCCGGCAAGATGCCCTCGGTCCTGGCCAGCAGGTCAACCGCCTGGATCACGGCGTCGTCGCGGGCGGCGGCGAAGCTGATCCGGCCCTGCTCGTGCAGCCAGGCCAGTTCCGGGCCGATGCCGGGGTAATCCAGGCCCGCGGAGATGCTGTGCGTGGGTGACAGCTGGCCGTCGTCGTCTTGCAGGAACACCGACTTGTACCCCTCGACGATGCCGGTCCGGCCGTGCGGGAAGCGCTGGGCATGCTCGCCGGTTCCGGTTCCCCGGCCGCCCGCCTCGACCCCGATCAGCTGCACGGACTCGTGCGGGACGAACGGGCCGAACGCCCCGATCGCGTTGCTCCCGCCGCCGACGCAGGCGACCACGTAGCCAGGCAGCCTGCCCTCCGCCTGGCGCAGCTGCGCCATGATCTCCTGCCCGACCACCGACTGGAAGTCGCGGACCATCGTCGGGTAGGGATGCGGCCCGAGCGCCGAGCCGAGCAGGTAATGCGTGTCGGCGCTCGACGCGATGTAGTCCTTCAGCGCGGCGTTGACCGCGTCCTTGAGCGTGCGGCTGCCGTACCGCACGGGCACCACCGTCGCGCCGAGCCGCTCCATCATGAAGACGTTGGGGCGCTGGCGCGCGATGTCCACCTCACCCATGTAGACCGTGCACTCGAACCCGAACTTGGCGGCCACGGTGGCGGTCGCCAGCCCGTGCTGCCCGGCTCCGGTCTCGGCCACCAGCCGGGTGCGCCCCATCCGCTTCGCCAGCAGCGCCTGGCCCAGGCAGTGCGTGATCTTGTGCGCGCCGGTGATGTTCACGCCCTCGTTCTTGAGATAGATCCGGGCGCCGCCGAGCGTTTCGGTGAGCCGCCCGGCGAAGGTCAGCGGCGTCGGCCGCCCGGCGAAGGTCGCCAGCAGGTGAGCGAACTCGGCCGCGAACCCCGGATCCGCCCTCGCCTCCTGATAGGCCTGGTCGAGATCCTCCAGGGCCGGGATGAGGACCTCGGGCACGTACCGGCCGCCGAAACCGCCGAAGTATCCGGGTGGACTGGGCATCAGTTTCCTTTTCAGGGTCGCCGGCGAGTCTTCTAGAAGACTAGAAGACTCGCTATCATGATGGCAAATGGCCACCGGACCGAAGTACCTGCGCATCCACCGCGACCTGAGCGATCGCATCACCAGCGGGCAGTGGCCGCCCGGCCGCCCGCTGCCCTCCCAGCAGCAGCTCGCGGCCGAGTTCGGGGTCAGCGTCATGACGTTGCGCCAGGCCCTGCAGTTGCTGGCCGATGACGGCCTGATCCACACCCGG
>JAICWX010000597.1 GCA_025934635.1 Streptosporangiaceae bacterium
GTCGGCGTCTTGCCCGCCGACCTTGACCACGGCCCGCAGGCGGCGCTCATGCTCGGCCTCGGTGCCGGCCGGCGGCTGGAAGCCGGGTGAGAAGCCGTCCACCAGGATCACCCCGCGGGGCAGCATGATGTTGACGACCGTACGGCCCAGGTCGGCGCAGGCCAGGGCGCCGCTGCCGTGGATCCGGGCCACCAGCGCCTCCACCTGGTCCTTGTAGATGACGGCGGGCGCCGGGCCGGGCAGGACCGCCGACGGCAGCATGCGCGAGCTGATGACCGGCCCGTAGTACTGCTGCAGGACCGACTGCAGGTCGTTGTCGGTCATCGCCTTGGCCAGGGCGGCGTCGATGCTGGCGGTGTCGGCGGCGGCCCAGGCGCCGGACCCGCCGAGGTAATGGTTGACGAAGACCAGGTCGGCGATCGTCTTGCCGCCGAAGAAGTGGAGGTTCAGCGACGGCCGGGGCGCGGACCCGGCCCGGGCCTGGTAGGCGAGGTGGGCCGGCGAACCGGCCAGCAGGCTGACGTTCAGCAGCCGGTACTGCAGTTGCTGCATCGCTCCCCTCCGGGTGCGCGGGTCAGGCCCCTTCACTGTGCGGAGGAGAAAAGCCGCCCGGATGATACAGCTGGACCGGGCCTGCCAGGCGGGCCTAGCCGGCCAGGTCCAGGGACGCGCGGACGATGCTGTCGGCGTCGATCCCGTTGTAGCGGTACAGATCCTCGGGCGTCCCGGACTGGCCGAACTGCGCCACGCCCAGCGCCACGTGCGGCACCTGGTTGACGGCGGACAGGAAGGACAGCGTGTGCGGGTGGCCGTCCAGGACGGTGACCAGCGGCGTGGCGCGGGTGGCGGGGAACGCCTGCTCCAGGATCCACGGCTCCCCCGGCACCGCCAGCTGTCCCTGCCGGGCGCGCAGCGCCCGGAACAGCAGCCCCGGGCTGGTCACGCAGACCACGTCGGCCGGGGTGCCGGCCGCCTCGAGCCGCTCGGCGGCGGCCAGCGCCTCGGGCACCACCGCGCCCATGACGGCGATGGTGATGGCGGGCGTGCCCGCACCCGTTCGGCGCAATGGGTAAGCCCCGGCCACCACCTGCCGGCGGCGGCGTTCCCGGGCGGCGGGGTCGGCCGGGATCGCGGCCAGCTTCTGGCTGACCGGCCGGGTGGACAGCCGGAGGTAGGCCGAGCTGCCGTCCGGGCGGCCCAGCCGGGCCAGGCTGGCCAGCAGGCACCACTCGGTGTCGAGCGCGAACGCGGGCTCATAGGAGATGCACCCGGGCTGCTCGATCCCGATGCTGGGGGTGGTGATCGACTGGTGCGCGCCGCCCTCGGGGGCGAGGCTGACCCCGGACGGCGTGCCGACCAGGATCGACTGCCCGCCCGCGTAGATGCCGAACGACCACGGCTCCAGCGCCCGTTCGACGAACGGGTCGTACAGCACGCCGATCGGGAACAGCGGCTGACCCCACCGGCTCCAGGTCGCGCCGAGCTCGCCGATCAGGCCGACCAGGTTGCCCTCGGCGATGCCGAGCTCGATGTGCTGCCCGGTGGGCTTCTCCCGCCAGTGCAAGATGGTCTCGGCGTCGTCGGCGAACCAGTCGGTCCGCTCCCGGGCCGACCACACGCCGACCTTGTTCACCCAGCCGCCGAGGTTGGTGCTCGAGCTGACGTCGGGGCTCACCGTCACCACCCGGGCCGCTGCGTCCGGCGCCGCCCGGGTCAGGTCGAGCAGGGCCCGGCCGAGCGCCGCCTGGGTGGTGGCGGTCCCGCTCGGCGTGCGGCCGAGGTCCGGCGGCACGGCCGGCGGGGCCTGCAGCGGCGGGACCGCGCGGCGCAGCCGGGTGGCGGCCTGCTCGCACAGCTCACCGGACGGGCTGCCGGGCGCGGCCCGCAGCCACGGCCGGGCCGGGTCGGTGCCGAGCTCGGCCGCGAGCTCGGCCAGCTGGGCCTCGGTCAGCAGCGCGGAATGGTTCTGCGGGTGGCCCTCGACGGCCAGCCCGTGGCCCTTGATCGTGTAGGCCAGGATGATCGTCGGCCGGGTGTCGTCGATCGCCCCGTAGGCCTCGTCCAGGGAGCTCAGGTCGTGGCCGCCGAGGTTGCGGATGGCGCGCAGCAGCTCGTCGTCGTCCAGGCCGGCCACCAGCGAGGCCAGGGTCTCGTCGGCGCCGGGCAGCCGGCGGCGCAGCTCATCCGGGTCGCAGCGGAGCAGCCGCTGGTACTCCGGGTTGGGCATGGCGTCGATCCGGTCGCGCAGCGCCTGCCCGCCCGGCCGGGCGAACAGCTCCTCGAGCAGCCGCCCGTACTTGAGCGTGATGACCTGCCAGCCCGCCGCGGTGAACATCCCCCGCAGCCGGTCGGCCGCCATCAGCGGGACCACCCGGTCCAGCGACTGGCGGTTCACGTCGACGACCCAGACGACCTCGCCGAGCTCGGCCACGCCGGGGTCGACGATGGCCTCCCAGACGGCGCCCTCGTCGAGTTCGGCGTCACCGAGCAGTGAGTACTGCCGTCCGGGGGCACCGGGGTCCTCGCCGGCGAACCGGCCGTTCAGGTACCGGCGGGCGACCGCGCCCCAGATCGGGGCGGTCGCGCCGATGCCGACGGACCCGGTGGAGTAGTCAACCGGGTCGGGGTCCTTGACCCGGCTCGGGTAGCTCTGCAGGCCGCCGAACGCGCGCAGCGTCGGCAGGTACGACTCGTCGAGCGCGCCCAGCAGGTAGTTGATGGCGTGCAGCACCGGCGAGGCGTGCGGCTTGACCGAGACCCGGTCCTGCGGCCGCAGGTGCCGGAACCACAGCGAGGTCATGATCGACACCATGGACGCCGACGACGCCTGGTGACCGCCGACCTTCAGCCCGCCGGGATTGGCCCGGACCCGGTTGGCGTGGTGCACGATCGCCGTTGACAGCCAGAGCACCTGGCGCTCGATGTCGGCCAGCGCGTCCAGGCCGGCGGTCTTGTCCTGCAGCTCGGTCATGGGTGCATGAGAGCACGGAGGCAACGCCGCGCACAACCCGGCGGCCAGCGGATTCTAATAGTGAGAGCCAC
>JAICWX010000652.1 GCA_025934635.1 Streptosporangiaceae bacterium
CCGACGTGTAGATCACGTACGCCAGGTCCCCCGCCCGCGGCCCCGCCCCGGCCACGCCCCCGCCCGCCACCACCCCCGCCGTCACCCGGTCATCCAGCGCGATCACCATCGCCCGCCCGGCCGGCAAGCTATCGAGTGCCTCGCCGGCCCCCACGATCACCATCACCTGGCTGTCGGCGAGCATGTACTCGATCCGCCCGGCCGGGTACCCCGGGTCAATGGGCAGGTAAGCCGCCCCGGCCTTGAGCACGCCGAGCAGGGCGGTCATCAGGCCGGCGCCCCGCTCCATCACCACCGCCACCATGCTGCCCGGCCCGGCGCCCAGGCTGGTGAGGTAACCCGCGAGCCGGCCGGCCCGGGCGTCCAGCTCCGCGTAGGAGACGTGGGCGCGGCCATCGACCACGGCCACCGCGTCGGGGAGGGCCGCTACTTGCGCGGCGAACAACTCCGGCAACGTGCCGGCTGGCACCGGCTCGGCCGTGTCGTTCCAGCCGGTGAGGACCTGCTGGCGCTCGGCCGGGGTGAGCGGGTCGATGCCGCTGATCCGCAGGCCCGGGTCGGCGGCGATGACGCCGAGCACGTGGACCAGGCGGCCGGCGATCCCTTGCACGGTCGCCGCGTCGAACATGTCGGCGGTGGCGGCGAACGCTCCGCGCAGCCCGGCCGGGGTGTGACCGGTGAAGGTCTCGATCAAGGTGATGTCGAGGTCGAACCGGTTCGGCGGACTGCCCGCGGGCATGTCGCCGATCGCCACGCCGGGCAGGTCCAAGACGGCGGGGGCGTTGTTCTGGACGTTCAGCATGACCTGGAACAGCGGGTGCCGGGCCAGCGACCGGGCCGGCGCGAGTACCTCGACGAGCCGCTCGAACGGGACGTCCTGGTGGTCGAAGGCGCTGAGGCCGGATTCGCGTGCGCGCCCGAGAAGTTCGGTGTACGACGGGTCACCGGAAAGGTCGGTGCGCAGCACCAGCGTGTTGATGAAGAACCCGACCAGGTCATCCAGCGCCTCGTCGGTCCGGCCGGCGACCGGGGTGCCGACCGGGATGTCGGTGCCCGCGCCGAGCCGGGCGAGCAGGACGGCGACCGCGGACTGGATGACCATGAACAGCGTGACGCCCTGGTCGCGGGCCAGCGTCACCAGCTGCGCGTGGACCTGCGCGGGGATCGCCAGCGGGGCGCTGTGGGCCTGCTGGCTGGCCAGCGCCGGGCGTGGCCGGTCCACGGGCAAGGTGAGCTCTTCGGGTACCCCGGCCAGCGCTTGGCGCCAGTAGCCGACCTGGGCGGCCAGCAGGCTGCCGGGGTCGTCCTCGTCGCCGAGCAGTTCGCGCTGCCAGATCGCGTAGTCGGCATACTGGACCGGCAGCGGCTCCCAGCCGGGGATCCGCCCGGCTCGCCGGGCCGTGTACGCCACCGACAGGTCCCGGCCGAGCCGCCCGGTCGACCAGCCATCGGTAGCGACATGGTGGATGACCACCACGAGGACATGCAGGCCGCCGCTGACCGCCAGCAGCCGCGCCCGCACCGGGATCTGAGCTTGCAAGTCGAATGGCTCGGTCGCTATCCGCGATGTGACCTCGCTCAGCTCCTGCTCGCTGACCGCGATCACCGGCACCGACCAGCGCGCCTGCCCCAGGTCCAGTACCTGCTGGTACGGCTGCCCGTCCTGGGTGGGATATACGGTGCGCAGCACTTCGTGCCGGGTGATGACGTCGGTCAGCGCCGCCTGCAGTGCTGCTACGTCGAGGTCGCCGGTCAGCCGCAAGGCGATGGGGTTGTTGTAGGTGGCGCTGGGGCCTTCGAGCTGGGCCAGGAACCACAGCCGCTGCTGGGCGAACGACAGCGGCACCCGCTGCGGGCGCGGCCGGGGGGCCAGCGGGGC
>JAICWX010000040.1 GCA_025934635.1 Streptosporangiaceae bacterium
GACCATTTGTTGTGCGGGGTCAGGTACCGCACCGTGATGCCGAGCTCGCCCTGGTCGCCGACGCTGGGCTCGCCGAACAGGGCGTGCATGTTCAGCGGCGGCCGGTAAACGGGCAGGCCCTCGCCGAGTTCGGCGATACAGTCGTGGTCCAGGAAGAAGTGCTGACGGCCGGTCAGCGTGTGCCAGGGCTTGAGCCGCTCGGTGTTGATCGTGAAGGGCGAGTACCGGCGGCCGCCGGATTCAGAGCCGGACCATTCCGGTGAGGTGATGACCGGGGTGGGGCGCAGCTGGGTGTCGGCGAAGCTGACCTGCTTGCCCTCGTTCTCCGCGGCCAGGTCGGCCAGCTTGACCCCGGTCCGGGCCTCCAGCGTGCGGAACCCCTGGGTAGCCAGGTGGCCGTTGGTGGTGCCGGACATGGCCAGGATCGCCTCGCACGCCTGCACGTCCCGGGCGATCGACGGCCGGCCGTCGGCGACGCCGCCGCGGACCACGCCGTTCTTGTGCCGCAGGTACTCCAGTTCCCGGTCCAGCCGGAAGGTGACGCCCTTGGTGGTGGCGCCGAGGGTGTCGAGCAGCGGGCCGAGCGCGGCCATCTTGTCCGCGATCGCGCCGTAGTCGCGTTCGATCACGATGAGCTTGGTCATCGTGACGCCGGGCACCGGCTCGCAGGCGCCGGTCTTCCAGTCCGCGACGACGCCGTGCGGGGTCGCCATGGCATCCGGCGTGTCGTGCAGCAGCGGCGCCGCGACCACGTCGCGGCGGACGCCGAGCTGGGTCCGGGCGAGGCGGCTGAACGCGGCGGCGATCGTCATGAACGCGTCCCAGTCCGTGCGGGTCTGCCACGGCGGCGCGATCGCCGGGTTGAAGGAGTTGACGAACGGGTGCATGTCGGTGGTGTTCAGGTCGTGCTTCTCGTACCAGGTCGCGGCGGGCAGCACGATGTCGGAGAAGACCGTCGTCGACGTCATCCGGAAGTCCAGCGTCAGCAGCAGGTCGAGCTTGCCGGCCGGCGCCTCGTCCCGCCACACCACGTCCCGCGGCCGGGCATCGGGCGGTGCCTCGGCCGCGCGGACCGCGTTGTCGGTGCCGAGCAGGTGCCGCAGGAAGTACTCGTTGCCCTTGGCCGAGGAGCCGAGCAGGTTGGCCCGCCAGATCGTGAGCACCCGCGGGAAGTTCTCGGGCGCGTCCGGGTCCTCGCCGGCGAAGCGCAGCCGCCCGGCCTTGAGTTCATCGACCACATGCCCGGCGGCCGGTTTTCCGGCCGCCTCCGCGTCATCAGCCAGGTCGAGCGGGTTGCGGTTGAAGGTGGGATACGACGGCATCCAGCCCATCCGGGCCGACGCGGCGATGAGGTCGGCGGTGGTCCTGCCCGCGAACGCGCCGCCCGCCGAGGCGGCGGCGAGGGTGTCCGCGCTGAACGGGTCGTAGCGGAACTGGTCGGTGTGCAGGTACCAGTACGCGGTCTGGATCATCGTGCGGGCGGGCCGGTTCCAGTCCGCGGCCGTGGCCAGCGCCGAGTAGCCGGTGATCGGGCGGACCTTCTCCTGCCCGACGTAGTGGGCCCAGCCGCCGCCGTTGACGCCCTGGCAGCCGGTGATCGTCGTGAGCGTCAGGAACGCACGGTAGATGGTGTCGGAATGGAACCAGTGGTTCGTCCCCGCCCCCATGATGATCATCGACCGGCCGCGGGACTCCTCGGCGTTCGCCGCGAACTCGCGGGCGATACGGGCCACCGTCTCCCCGGCGACGCCGGTGATCGGCGATTGCCACGCCGGCGTATAGGGCTCGTCCGGGTCGTCGTAGCCGCTCGGCCACTGACCGGGCAGGCCGTCGCGGCCTACCCCGTACTGCGCGAGCAGCAGGTCGAACACGGTCGTCACCAGCCGCCCGGCTACGGTCCTGACCGGGACGCCGCGCCGGACCGTGCCGGCGGCGCCGTCCGGGGTGTCGAAGCGCGGCAGGTCGACCGTGACCGCGCCCTCGCCGCCCGCCGCGGACAGCAGCGGGTCCACCTCACCGAGGTCGAGGTTCCACCGGCCGGCCCCCTCCTCGCCGAACCGGAAGCCCAGCGAGCCGTTCGGGACCACCGGCGCACCGGTCGCGGCGTCCAGGAGCACCGTCTTGAAGGCGGCGTTCTCGGCCGCCGCCTCCGATCCGCCTAGGTCGGCGGCGGTGAGGAACTTGCCGGGCAGGTAGCTGCCGTCGCCGTGCGGGGTCAGGGTGACCAGGAACGGCAGGTCGGTGTAGCGCTTGACGTAGCCGGTGAAATAGCCGGCCTGCCGGTCGACGAAGAACTCCCTGAGCACGACGTGGCCCATCGCCATGGCCATCGCCCCGTCGGTGCCGGGCTGGGCGGGCAGCCACTCGTCGGCGAACTTGACGTTGTCGGCGTAGTCCGGCGCGACCGCGATGACCTTCTGCCCCCGGTAGCGGGCCTCGGCCATCCAGTGCGCGTCCGGTGTCCTGGTCACCGGCAGGTTCGATCCCCACATGATCAGGTATCCGGCGTCCCACCAGTCGCCCGACTCGGGCACGTCGGTCTGGTCGCCGAAGACCTGCGGCGAGGCGACCGGCAGGTCGGCATACCAGTCGTAGAACGACAGCATGGGCCCGCCGAGCAGGGAGTAGAACCGGGCCCCGGCGGCGTGCGAGACCATCGACATCGCCGGGATCGGCGAGAAGCCGGCCAGGCGATCGGGCCCGTACTCCTTGATCGTGTGGACGTGCGCGGCGGCGATCATCTCGGTGGCCTCGTCCCACGATGCGCGCACCAGGCCGCCCTTGCCGCGGGCGGCCTTGTACCGGCGCGATCGCTCCGGGTCGCCGACCACGTCCGCCCACGCCGCTACCGGGTCGCCGAGACGTGACTTCGCCTCGCGGTACATCTCGAGCAGCAGCCCCCGGACATACGGATACCGGACGCGAGTCGGCGAGTAGGTGTACCAGGAGAACGCCGCCCCGCGCGGGCAGCCGCGCGGCTCGTACTCCGGCTTGTCCGGGCCGGTCGAGGGGTAGTCGGTCTGCTGCGACTCCCAGGTGATGATGCCGTCCTTGACGTACACCTTCCACGAGCACGACCCGGTGCAGTTCACCCCGTGGGTGGAGCGCACCACCTTGTCATGCGACCACCGGTCCCGGTAGAACGTGTCGGCGCCGCGCCCGCCGATCTGGTACAGCGTCCGCAGGTCGTCCGAGACCTCCGCGCGGGTGAAGAAGCGGCGCGTGCGCACCAGGGCCTCGGTCAGGTCATCGTCCATCCGGGCCGGCGGGGTCGTCACGCTATGTCCCCTCACCGGGTGACCAGGTCACCCGCGTAGATGTCGTAATCCGATGTGTGTGACCATAGCCACTCGCGATAACGAAGTCACTGGGCGTTCGTACGACGTGAGCGCACATCAGGCCTGGCCGCTGATCGGCGCGCCGGCGGTCGTGACGGCCCGGCGGACCACGGTCGCGGTCAGCGCGAGCGCGGCCGCGCCCACCACCGACAGCGCGGCGAACCCGGCCGAATAGGAGCCGTACTGCCCGTACAGGTATC
Organism: Streptosporangiaceae bacterium; assembly: GCA_025934635.1. The sequence goes on from JAICWX010000040.1 coordinate 3,539, forward strand.
CCATCACCAGCGGCGGCACGAACCCGCCCAGGCCGCCCGCGGCACCGACGACGCCGGTCACCGAGCCGACCTTGCCCGCCGGAGCGAGCATCGCCACCAGCGCGAAGGTCGCACCGGAGCCGGCTCCGAGCGCCGCCGCCATGGACAGGAACGCCAGCGTGCCCACCGGCGCCAGACCCGGCGTGAACGCCTGCACCACGGCACCCGCGATCACGACGCCGAGCGCGGCCGTCAGGACCCGGACCGGGGAGATCCGGTCGGACAGCCAGCCGCCGACCGGCCGCATCAGCACCGCCAGCAGGACGAACCCGGCCATCCGGTTGGCGGCGTCGGCTTGGGCCAGCCCGTAGCCGGACTTGAGGTAGGTGGGCAGGTAGACCGAGAACGCCACGTAACCGCCGAACGCGACCGCGTACAAGGCGGCGGCCTGCCACGTCACCCGCAGCCGCAGCGTCTCGGCGAGCCACCGGGACAGCGGCTCGACCGGGATGACCCGGCCGGGTGCGTCCCGCAAAACCAGCATGGCCACCAGGGCGAACACGGCCAGCACGACAGCAGTGATGACGAACGGGGCGGCGGTTCCGTGGGCCTTGACGAGCTTGACCGTGGTCAGCGCGCTGATCGCGGTACCGCCCATGCCCATCCCGAACACGCCGATGGCGAGCCCGCGCCGGGCGGGCGGAATCCAGGCCGACACGAACGGCACTCCTACCGCGAACGCGGTGCCGCCGATGCCCAGGAAGAACCCGCCGATCACCAGCCCGGCCAGGGACGCGTGCCCGGACAGCCCCAGGTACAGGACTGGCACGATCGTGGCCAGCGATACCAGCGGGAACATGACCCGCGCGCCGAAACGATCGGTCAGCGCGCCTACCGGGATCCGGCCCAGCGATCCGACCACGACCGGCACCGCCACGATCAGTGCCTGCTGGAACGAGCTGAGGTGCAGGATCTCCTTGAACCGCGGCGCCAGCGGACTGAGCAGGGCCCACGCCCAGAAGTTCACCGCGAACCCGGCCGTCGCCATGCCCAGCATGATCGCGGCCCGGGCACCGATCGGCGTCGCGGCACTGCCGGGACCGCTCTGCCCCTTCACGGTCGTCGATGTCGTCATCACACGCCCTGCGCTTTCCGTCCTCGAGCCGGCGGCGGAATGCCACAGGCGCTATGCCTTAGCAGCTTGCGTCACGGACGCTTTGCGCTGGTAGGGACCTTTGGCCCGGACCGGCCGTGACGCCCGTCACTCAGGCCGAAGGTCAGGGACCTTAGGCACCCGAGCCTGTGATCTACGTCTCTGCCGGCCGTCCTCCCGCCCCGGCACGCTAGAGCCATGAACACAGTCCGGCCGTGCTGCTTCCCAGGGCGGCCGGACTCCCAAGACCAGTGACATCCGCAGCCGCCCGACCGAAGATGAGGTGCGCCATGTGCTCCCACCGACCCACGTGCCCTCCAGCTGACCACCGGGACCGCGACGCTGCCCGCACCGTCGCCCTTCACCCCGAGCAGGGATGGAGCCTGCTGTGCAACGGGGTGATCGTGTTCGGCGACATGGGCGAGATCCTTCCCGGCGGCCAGGTGATCCCGCCCCGGCCCGCCCATGTCCAGCTCGCCGCCGCGGCGTGAGAACCGCAGGGACCCTGCTACTTGCCTAGGCGGTCCATCTCCCGTTTGATGTCCTCCTCGGTGATCTCCTGGTGGCCGTAGACGTCCCAGGCGTTCATGATCACGCCGATGCCCCACCCGGCGATGGGGAATACCGGCCAGAAGAACCCGTGTCCGCCGTTAACCACCCAGATCACCACCAGGAAGGTGTTGACCAGCAGGTAGACGAGGACGTGACCGCGAAAGTCGCGTCGCTTCCTGAGCCGCCTGACCGCCTTGTCGTGCAGCGCCTGCTCACGGTCGGTGTCGTCGGTAATCATGGCTACCGCCTCCTTATGACTCGCGCTCATGGTCAGCAGCCCAGAGCCACCTCACTAAGGGAAAAGGTCCGCACAAGTCGTGACGTTGGACCATGCCCAGCGGCTCGCGGCCGCCTGGAACATTGAGGAATGCCGTCCGTCAGCGAGGTGCCCGTGACAGTTGCCGTGCCGAGCCGCGAGGAAAGCGCGGCCCGCTCTCCGCTGACCATCGCCGCGGCCGCCGCCCTTCCGGTCCGTGACGTGCTGGACCGGCTGGGCAGCGGCCCTGGCGGCCTGCCGGAGGACGAGGCGCAGCGCCGGCTGCGGACGGCCGGGCCGAACGCGGTACGTTCGCACCGGGCACGCGCCTGGCCCGTGCTGGCTCGCCAGCTGCGTTCCCCGCTCCTGGTGCTGCTCGCGGTGACCGCGGCGGCGTCGGCCTTCATCGGCCAGGCCAGCGACGCCGTGATCATCACGACCATCCTGCTGGCCTCGGTCGGCCTGGGGTTCACCAACGAGTACAAGGCGGAGAAGACGGCCGAGGCGCTGCATTCCAGCGTCCGGCATCAGTGCGTGGTGCGGCGGGGCGGGCATCCGCGCGCCACGGACGTGACCGAGCTCGTGCCCGGCGACGTGGTCGACCTCCAGCTGGGCCAGGTAGTCCCGGCCGACCTGCGGCTGCTCGCCGCGGCCGGCCTCGAATGCGACGAGTCCGTACTGACGGGGGAGTCCCTGCCCGCGGAGAAGACCCCGGCGCCCGTCGAAGCCGGGACACCCCTGGCCGAGCTCACCAGCTCCGCCCTGATGGGGACCGTGGTGCAGGCCGGCTCGGGGACCGGCGTCGTGGTCGCTACCGGTGGGCAGGCGGAGTTCGGCCGGATCGCGCTCGGGCTGGGGCAGCGGCAGCCCGAGACCGAGTTCCAGGTCGGGCTGCGCAAATTCTCGATGCTGCTGGTCCAGGTGGCCGGCGTGCTGACCAGCGCGATCTTCGTCATCAACGTGACGCTGCACCGGCCGGTGATCGACGCGCTGCTGTTCTCCCTGGCGATCGCGGTCGGGATCTCGCCCCAGCTGCTGCCCGCGGTCGTCTCGACCAGCCTGGCCGCCGGGGCGCGGCAGCTCGCCCGCCGGAAGGTCCTGGTCAAGCGCCTGGTCTGCATCGAGGACCTCGGGAACGTCGAGGTGCTGTTCACCGACAAGACCGGCACCCTGACCGAGGGCAGCCTGCGCTTCATGCGGTCGCTCGGCCCGGACGGCACCGCCGCCGGCGAGCCGCTGCTGCTGGGACTGCTATGCAACGAGGCGGTGACCGAGGACGGGCACGCGGCCGGCGGCAACCCGCTGGACGTCGCGCTGTGGGATTCACCGGCGGCGGCCGGGCAGCGGGCGGCGCTGGCGCGTTACCGGCGGCTGGCCACCCTGCCGTTCGACCACGAACGGCGCCTGGTCTCCGTCCTGGCCGAAGACGACCAGGGTAACCGCATGATCATCACCAAGGGTGCTCCGGAGGGCCTGCTCGGCCGGTGCGCTAGCGTCCCCGGCACCGTGCGCGAGGAACTGGAAGCTGAGTTCGCGGCCGGCAACCGGGTGATCGCGGTGGCCACCCGCGAGGCCCGCGGCCAGGCGTCGCTGACCCGGGCCGACGAGCACGACCTGAGGTTCCGCGGCATCCTGGTCTTCCTCGACCCGCCCAAGCCGGACGCCCGCGCGGCGTTGCGGCGGCTAGCCGGCCTCGGCGTCACGGTCAAGGTCCTCACCGGGGACAACCCGGCCGTGGCGGCGAAGGTCTGCGCCGATCTCGGCCTGCCCGCCGGGCAGGTGGCCACCGGAGCCGACATCGATAGCGCGGGGGACCAGCTCGGCGACCTGATCGCCAGGACCACGGTCTTCGCCCGGGTCAGTCCCGAGCACAAGGCCCAGGTGATCCGGGCCCAGCGGCACGCCGGAACCGATGTGGCCTTCCTCGGCGACGGCGTCAACGACGCCGTCGCGCTGCACGCCGCCGACGTCGGCATCTCGGTGGACTCGGCCACCGACGTGGCCAAGGACGCCGCCGACGTACTGCTGCTGGAGAAGGACCTGGACGTGCTCGCCGACGGCGTGCTGGGCGGCCGCCGGATCTTCGCCAATACCCTCAAGTACGTCCTGATGGGCACGTCGAGCAACTTCGGGAACATGTTCAGCGCGGCCGGGGCGTCGCTGTTCCTGACCTTCCTGCCCATGCTGCCGTCGCAGATCCTGCTCAACAACCTGCTCTACGACTCCAGCCAGCTGGCCATCCCCACCGACGACACCGATCCCGAGCAGGTCGCCCGGCCCGCCCGCTGGGACGTCGGCTTCATCCGCCGCTTCATGCTCTTCTTTGGCCCGGTCAGCTCGGTCTTCGACTTCGTCACGTTCGGCGTCATGCTGTGGGGGTTCCACGCCGGCCCGGCGCTGTTCCGGTCCGGCTGGTTCGTGGAGTCCCTCGCTACCCAGACCCTGGTGATCTTCGTCATCCGGACCCGGCGCATCCCGTTCTTCCGCAGCCGCCCGAGCGTTCCGCTGCTGCTGGCGGCGCTGGCCGTGGTCACCGCGGGGGCCGTACTGCCCGCCACCCCGCTCGCCCGCATGCTGGGCTTCACGCCGCCGCCGGGCCTGTTCTTCGTCGCCCTGGTGCTGATGGTCGTGGCCTACCTGCTGCTGATCGAATTCGGCAAGTACTGGTTCTACCGCTCCTACCGCGCATCCGCGGCCTCCGCGGTCCCGCGGCCGGTTCCGCGCCGCCACCGCCGTGTGTACCGCCGTGCCGCCCGGTTCACGACCGGCCATCGCCTGCCCCGGTGAAGCGCCGGGCCGAAAGGCCCCTCGCCGGGGGACCTCGGCCCGTGGCGGGTGCCACGGCCCCCGGGCCAGCGTCGGTCGCAGCACGTCGTCACCTGACGGTGCCGCCCGGGCGATACCGGGCTCCCTACGGCCCAGCGGAGCGCGAGATGTCACGATTTCCAGTCGACCATGCAGGACTCGAGGTACTGCCGTTCGACCGGTGCCTGCGGCTGCTCACCACGGTTCCGGTCGGGCGGGTCAGCTTCTTCGCCGACGGCGAGATCGTGGTGCTCCCGGTGAACTACGTCATGGACGGCCACGACCCGGTTTTCATGACCGCCCGCGGCTCGAAGCTGTCCACCGCCGAAGGCCAGGCCATCGTGGCCTTCGAGGCCGACGCCTACGACACTAAGACCCGGTCCGGATGGAGCGTCCTGGTCAACGGCCGCGCCTTCGCGATCGACGACGACGCGGAGATCCACCGCCTGAACGGCCTCGGCCTGCACCCGTGGGTTGCCACCGCCGTCCGCCCGTTCTGGATCCGGATCCGGCCCAGCTCAGTCAGCGGCCGGCGGACACCGAGTCACGAGCCGTAGACCGGCGGACACCGAAGTACGGGCGGCAGCTAGGTGCGGCTTTTGCGGAGTGAGAGTTCCGGCGGCTCGCATACGGCCCGGTCTCCTGGCCCTAGCCGTCGCATCCGCACCATAGTCCCCGCCGTCACCCGTCCCGGGCTTCGCGTAGCTTCCGGCAACGGCATCGATGCTCCATCCATGCCGCGATCACGGCATTGATGCTCCATCCATGCCGTTAGCCGCCCTACCTGGGACACGATGGCAGGACACCAAGCGTATCCTGGGCACCACCCGCCCCGTGAGCCAGATACCCACCACAGATAGAGCCGCGCCCACCGGGCGCGGCCCGTCTCGGCGGGCCGCGCCCGTGCGCCTCATGCCAAGTTCACGGCTCCAGGCTCAACGGGATCGAGTCGCTGTGCCCGGACGGCCGCGCCGTGTGGCCGTTCTGGTCGTAGATCTTCACCCAGCGCACCGACCGGAACTGCTTCAGCGTCGGCATGATCTCGTTCGCGATGGTGAACGCCGACCCGCCGCTGCTGATCCGGCCGGTCAGCCAGACCCGGGCCACGCCGTCAACGATGGCGAGGATCGTGAACCCGGTCGCCCCCGAGCGGACGAACCGCACGCCCCTAGCCAGCTCGGCCTGGGTCGGCCCGGCGAACAGCCGCTGCAGGGCGCCGAACGCGGGCGCGGACCAGATCGCCGGCCGGTAAACCGCCTCGGTGAGCGGGGGCCGGCCGCTGGTGAACCGGTGGCTGTTCAGGAAGTAGTCCAGGACACCGATCGTCCGGTACGGCGTCCGCACGTCGACCACGACGCGGCTCGGCCTGGTCAGGGCGAACACCCGGAAGGGCTCCGCGCGTGCCACTCCGACGCCGAAGCTGAGCACGTTCTCGAAGTCACCCGCGTTGACCACCTGGATGATGCCGGGCAGCGCGAACGTACGCCGTGCCGCCCCGTAGGTGACGTCCCCCAGCACGCCATGCCCGGCGGCCGGGGTGAACCGGACCAGCAGCTTCCCGCTGCCGACCACGTTCACTGGCCGGCCCGAGGCATCCGCGAACACCTGAGACACATAGCGGGCGCTGTAATGAGCAGGCAGCCCGCCCCTGAACTGGAACACCAGCTGGTCGTATCCGGCGTGGTGCGCCGCGCGGATCTGGGTCAGGGTAGATACGGCCGGAACGGTCGTTGCCCTCGCCGCTGCCGATGTCCCCGCGGTCGCCGCCGTCATAGCGCCAGCGCCTAGCGCAACCAGGGTAAGTGCCGTCGCGACAGCGCGAATTCTCAACATCATGCCCTCCTCTCAAGGCCTCTTTCTCCGACATCTAGGCCCGTCCTGGGCAGTCCGTCTAGAGCCGGAAGGCCGTGAATTCCGCTACCAAAGCCCGGAGACCGGACCGGGGACCTTCGCCGTTACGGCGGGGGACTTCCGGGCCTAGGGCGCCAGGCACGGGCGCGGGCAGCCTGGCTCCGGTCCCGGGCGAGAGCCGCCCGCCGGCGACGCGATTGCCAGCACTAGCGCGGCTGCGGTGGTCCGTGCGGATTTCATGGCGGCCTCCTCAGGCGAGGCGCGGCAGAGCGGGCGGCCCTGCCGCCTGTCCCAAGCGTCCAGCCGCCTCGCCGGGGCCAGTAGAGGCAGTAGTCCTCTTCCCGTCGGCAAAGGACCCCCAGCGCGCGGTTGGTCCGGCCTGCCGTGGATCCGGGGGATCTTCAATGCGCCCTGGCATGGGTCGATGCGCGGTCACGTCCCGGCCGGTCCCCCCTTCTTGTCGCTCTTGCCGCCGGTGCGGGCGATCGCGCCGATCGCCGGAGCCACCGTCAGCCATAGCCCGATCGTCACGACCATGGCCGTGACGTAGCCGAACGGCCGGATCCCCGTGTCGGCGGTGCAGATCCCCGCGAAGAGCATCAGCAGCCACGCGCTGACGAAGAACTCCGGGCCGGCCGCCACGATCTTGAAGAAGCTATCCATCGCAAATCACCCAGCTGGCTAGTAAGGGGACGTCCAGGCACCCGTGGCGGAGTAGACCTGGCTCGCCGTGCCGAGCGTCATGCCCCACCGGCGGGCCCGCTCGGCTTCGCCGTCGAGCAACGTGTTCTGCTTGCTGACCAGGAAGCTCTGCGGACCGGCGATGATCTGGTAGCCGTGCCGTTCGAGCAGCCTGCCGATGGGGTGGCTGGCCCGCCCGGTGAACACGGGAACGCCGCTGAGGCGGGTGTCGAAGGTGGCGGCGTGGACGTGGCCGTCGGCGACGCCCGCGAGCCAGTCGCGGATGCCCGGCCCGCGGGCCCCCGGGTCCAGGGTCAGCCCGCTGCCCTTCTTGGCCGCCGCCTGCGCCGCCGTCCGCCGGGATGAGGCGCTCGACATCCCGTGCATGTGGGTCGGGCCGCCGGCCACCAGCAGATCGGTCCGCGCGAGCAGGTCCGGAGTAGCGTCGCCGACCGGGACGACGGTCACCTCGTGGGTTGCGCGCAGGCCGTCCGCGATGCGGTTGGCGACGACGCGCGTGTTCCCGAACATCGATTCGTACACCACCAGTGCCCGCATAACTGATCACATCCTCTGCTTTGCCTACCTACCTGGCAGTGCAGCCGGCCCGGCGGCCGTGCGCCACGAGCCAACGGCCCCGGCCGACGGGACCAACGTCACCTGGTCCGGGGCAAGGCGCCCCTACCCCCGGTCCTCCCCGCGCGCGGTCCTGGACTGAACTGAGGACTGAACTGAGCGCAGCCAGGCCGGGCTGAGTACGTCCGGCGCAAGGAGTACACGATGCGTCACTATCAGGTACGAGACGTCATGACCGCCGGGCCGATGACGGTTACCCCGTCCACGCCGATCAAGGAGGTGGCCGCCCTGCTGGTCAGGCTGCAGGCCGGCGCCTTGCCGGTGATCACCCCGGGGGACGGCGTGGTCGGCGTGGTCACCGAGACCGACCTGCTGCGGAAGGAGCAGCTCCAGCGCGACCCGGACGGCTCACACTCGGCGCACCTGCTCTACCGGGACCGCCGGGCCATCGCCACCGCCGAGACCGCCGGGGAGATCATGAACCCGCAGCCGGCCACGGTACGGCCCGAGGCGACCCTGGCGGAGGCGGCCCGCCTGATGAGCCGTCACCAGACCCGCTGCCTGCTGGTAACCGGCGCCGGCGGAAAACTGCTCGGCGTGGTCGACGCGCGGGAACTGCTGCGGATCTTCGTCCGCTCGGACGAGGCCATCAAGCTCGACATCACTGATGACGTGCTGCCGCGCTACCTCGGCACCAACCCCGTCATGATCGACGTCGAGGTCGTCGACGGAGTCGTCCAGCTCACCGGCGAGGTCGAGCGCAAGAGCATGCTGGCCGCGGTGCAGCCGGCCGTCCGCGCGGTGGACGGGGTGATCGACGTCACCGGCCGCCTCGGCTACACGATCGACGACACCAGGCGGCCGCCGCAGCCGGACGCGCCCGAGACGCCGCGCTCCCCGGTCGCGGCCCGCCGGCTGACCTGACCGGAACCCGGCCATGACGCACAAGAACGAGCGCGTCCTCTCCGCCGCCGAACTGGCCCGGGTCGAAGGCGAAGGCGCCCTGTACATCCGGACCGCGGGCGACCGGGTCGAAGAAGCGCGACTGGACATCTACGAGCCACCGCGGTTCTTCGAGGCGTTCCTGCGCGGCCGCGGCTATGCCGAGCCACCGGACATCGCCGCGCGGATCTGCGGCATCTGGCGTCCGCCCGGCGCGACCTGGTCGAGCGCGGCCTGGCCCTGAAGAAGGCCGGGAACGCCATCATGGAGAGGGTCGGCGGCCGGGCCATCCACCCGGTCAACGTACGCCTCGGCGGTTTCTACAGGGCCCCGGCCCGCGCCGAGCTCACCGCGCTGGCCGAACCGCTGAACCGGGCGCTGGACACCGCCCTGGAGACCGTGCGCTGGGTGGCCGGCTTCGAGTTCCCTGACCATCACGTCGACGCCGACCTGCTGGCCCTGACCCAGCCCGGCACGTACGCCATCGAGCGGGGCACGTTCGCTACCCGTTCGGGACTCAGCTTTGCCCGGCCGGATTCGGCGCGCGTGATCGAGGAGCAGGTCCCGCACTCGACCGCGCTGCACGCCCGGCTGGCGGGCCGGCGGCCGGTACCTCACCGGCCCGCTGGCCCGGTACGCGCTCAGCTCACGCTGGCTGTCCCCGCTCGCCCGCGAAGCCGCCCGCGCCGCCGGGCTCGGCGAGACCTGCGACAACCCGTTCCGCAGCGTCGTGGTACGGGCGGTGGAGACGGTGTACGCGGCCGAGGAGGCGCTGCGCCTGATCGCCGCCTACGAGCCGCCGGGCCCGCGGTCATCGCCCGGCTGCGGGACCTGGCGCCGCCCGGCGTGCGGCTGGTCATCACCGACGGTGAGCCTGCCCGGCTCGTCGAGGCCTGGACCGGATGCCCGGCCGGCTGATCGTGCACGCTGCGGACGCGGCCACCGCTGCAACTCAGAATTCATCAAGTGTTGATTTATCGTCCGAGGCGACCTTATCGTGCTGGCATGAGGGCGATGATCGTCAAAGAGTTCCGGGAGCTCGTCCGTGACCGGCGCACCCTGGGGCTGCTGATCATGATGCCGCTGCTGCTGCTGGTGATCTTCGGCTACGCGGCGAACTTCTATGTCTCCAGCCTCAAGACGGCCGTGGTCGGCCCGCAGGCCGCGCAGGTGGCCAGGACGCTGCCGTCGTTTTTCGACGTCACGGTGACGCTGCCATCGGGCACCCAGGCCGGCGCCCGGACGCTGCTCCGGGACAATAAGGCCGATGTCGCCTTCGTCGCCGGCCAGGCTCCGGTACCGGTCCTGGTGAACGGGTCCAACCTGTTCGCCGCGCAGTCGGCCGTGGCCGCGCTTAACAAGATCGGCGGCAAGGTCAAGGCCCAGGTGCTCTACAACCCCGGCCTGAAGACGTCGTGGGTGATGGTGCCGGCGATCATCGGCCTGATCCTGACCTTCATCGGCACGATCATCACCAGCATCGGCATGGTGCGAGAACGGGAGGCCGGCACGCTGGAGCAGCTCGCGGTGATGCCGATCAGGCCGAGCCGGGTGATCCTGGGCAAGATCGCGCCCTATTTCCTGGTCGCGGCGGTCGACATGATCATCGTGACCGTGCTCGGGATCGTGCTGTTCGGCGTCCCGTTCAACGGGAACCCGCTGGCGTTCGCGCTGGGGGCCGCGATCTTCCTGTTCGTCACGCTGGGCCTCGGCGTGTTCATCTCGACGATCTCGCAGACCGCCGGCCAGGCGATCCAGACCGCGTTCTTCTTCCTGCTGCCGCAGATCCTGCTCTCCGGGATGATCTTCCCGCTGGAGGCGATGGCCGCCGGGGTCCGCTGGATCGGCTACCTGCTGCCGCTGACCTACTTCACCATGATCTCGCAGGGCGTCATGCTGCGCGGTGCCCCGATCGCCTCGCTGTGGCTGCCGTTCACCGTGCTGACGGCGATGGCGGTGGTGGTGTTCACCGGGGCGACGCTGCGCTTCCGCCGGGACCTGGCCCCGGAACGATCTGCCCGCCCGGAGCGTGAGCAGCCGGCTGCGGCCGAGACAGCGAGCACGGCGTGACGTACGCGGTGCGGTCGGCTACCGCGCGCTACGGGGATACGCTCGCGCTCGACGACGTGACCGTCGAGGTGCCGGGCGGATCGGTCGTCGCGGTGGTCGGCGGAGACGGCGCCGGCAAGTCCACGCTGCTGCGCGCGCTGGCCGGCGAGGTCACGCTGGACGGCGGCACGATCGAGGCGCCGCCGAAACAGCGCCTGGGCTACCTGCCCGCGTCGGCGGGCAGCTGGGCGGCGCTGACCGTCAGGCAGAACGTCGACTTCGTGGCGGGCATCTACGGCCTGGCGGGCGAGGAACTGGCCGCGCGCCGCGCCGAATTGCTGGACCGGGCGTCGCTGGCCCCCGCGGCCGGCCGGCTCGCCGCGCAGCTGTCCGGGGGAATGCGCCGCAAGCTCGGCTTCGTCATGGCGATCGTGCACCGGCCCGCCCTGCTCATCCTCGATGAGCCCAGCACCGGCATCGACCCGGTGAGCCGCATCGAGCTGTGGCGGCTGACGTCGGAGGCCGCGGCGTCGGGGGCGGCCGTGCTCATGTCGACGACCTACCTCGACGAGGCCGAGCGCGCCGCGCACCTCGTCGTCCTCGACCGCGGCCGGGTTCTCGTCCAGGGATCGTACGACCAGGTCCGCGAGGGCTTCGCCGGCCTGGTCACGCAATCCAGCCAGCCCGTCCGGACGGAATGGGCCTGGCGTCGTGGACGAGTACAGCACGAGTACTGGCCCACCGCCGCCCCGCCATCCGGAAGCACGGTCGTCGCGCCGGACCTGGAGGACATCGTGATCGCATTGTCGCTCGCGCGCCGCCACGAGGTCCGATCATGACGGACATCCAGCTGCGGGCCCGGCACGTGACGCGCCGCTTCGGCCCGTTCACCGCGGTGGACGACGTGTCGATGCAGGTGCGACCGGGTGAGGTCGTCGGCTTGCTCGGCGCCAACGGCGCGGGTAAGACCACGCTCATCCGGATGCTCCTGGGCCTGATCGCGGTGACCTCCGGCCGGGTGGAGGTGTTCGGCGGGCCGCCTGACCGGGAGCGCCGCCGGCGGCTCGGGTACGTGCCGCAGGGCCTGGGCCTCTACGGTGACCTGACCGTACAGGAGAACCTGACGTTCAGCGCGCGGGCCTACGGCGCCGCCGAGCCGGCCCTGCCGCCCGCGCTGACCGGGCGGGCCGGGGTGCTGGTGCGCAAGCTGCCGCTCGGGGCGCAGCGCCAGGTGGCGTTCCTGGCCGCCCTCGCGCATGCCCCCGAGGTGCTCGTGCTCGACGAACCGACGTCGGGGGTCGACGCGCTCGCCCGCGCGGCGTTGTGGGACACGATCCGCGCGCAGGCCGAACGCGGTGCCGGGGTGCTCGTGACCACGCACTACATGCAGGAGGCCCAGCAGTGCGACCGGCTGCTGCTTATGTCCGACGGCCGGCTGGTCGCCCAGGGCAGTGAGGCCGACATCATCGGCTCGACGACGGCCGTCGCCGTGCACACGGGCGACTGGGCGCGCGCCTTCGCCGCGCTCAATGCCGCGGGCGCGCCCGTCATGCTCGAGGGCCGCGCGATCCGGGTGGCCGACGCCAGCCCGGCCGAGCTGCGGCGGGTACTCGACGACGCCGGGATCCCGGCCACCCTGGAACCGGTTCCCGCGACGATCGAGGAGCGGATGCTGACGCTCGCCCGCGCCGCGAACGCTTCCTGATGCCCGCGCGTGGACGGCGCCCCCACGGCAGCCCCGACGCGCGCCAGGCCGTGCTCGACGCCGCCCTGGACCTGTTCGCGGAACGGGGATTCGAGCGGACCACCATGCGGGCCGTCGGTATCCGGGCCGGGGTCGACCCGGCGCTCATCTACCACTACTTCGGCGACAAGGACGGCCTCCTGGCCGCCGTGATCACGCCGCCGGCGGACCTGGCCGGAATGCTCGCCGGGATCGGAGACGATCCCGGCCGGGCCGGCCAAGAGATCATCAGGCGAGCCGTCGGCCTGTGGGACAACCATCCCGGCATCCGCGAGCGGATGGTTGCCATCGTCCGGACCGGGCTGTCCAACGACCACGCCGCCCGGCTGCTCCGCGACATGCTCAGCTCATGGCTGCTCGGGGCGGTCGGCGGTGTCATGGCCGAGGATAAGCGTGAGCTGCGAGCGGCGCTCATCGGATCTCACCTGGGCGGCCTGATGCTCGCCCGCCACGTCCTCAAGGTGCCGGGCGCCGCCGCCGCCGGCCAAGAAGAACTGGTTCAGGCCGTCGGGCCAACCATCCAGCGCTACCTCACCGAGGCTCTTACCTCCCAGGAAACGCGGCCAGGTAAGCGGGACCTTCGCCTCTGACCAGAGCAGCAGCCGCGGACGACCGTGGTCTCAAGGCTAGCTCTCGGATGGATGTGAGCACTATGCACGCCGTGGTGGTGTACGGAGCACCGTACGAGAACACGCGCGTCGTCGCCGCCCACGTGGCGGACGGCCTGCGCGCCACCCACGAGGTGACCGTCGTCCCGGTGGCCGGGGCCACCGCGGACCTCCTCGCGGGAACCGACCTGCTGGTCGTCGGCGCCCCGACCCACGTCCGCGGCCTGGCCAGCGGGATCCACGAGGTGTTCAAAGGCCTCGACGGCTGGCCTGAGCTGGCCGCCGCCTTCGACACCAGGATCAGCGGCGGCCCGGCCGAACCCGGCCGGTCCAGCCGGGGCATCGCCCGGCTCCTGAAGCGGCACGGCTACCTGGTCATCGCCGGGCCGGAGAGCTTCAGCGTGACCGCGCAGGGCACGCCGCTCGACGGCGAACCCGCCCGGGCCCGTTCCTGGGGCGCCGCCCTCGGCATCATCTCGACCTTCGCCCACGCGGCCTGAGCTTTCAGCCTAAGGGACGGGCCGGAGCGCGGGCAGGGTGCGCGACGTTGAAGGTGCGAATACCCGGTCCAATTCGCCGCCGGTCATGCCCAGACTCCGGAGCAGGGCGGTAACGGCGGGAACGTTCGGGGGTAGCAACCGGGCCGAAGCAGCCGTAGCGGCCGTAGCCGGGGCTTGCGGGCCACCATCGGGGCCACCGCGGTCATGGGACGAAGGTCCCGGCCGGGCCGCCCTTTCGGCTCTGCCCGCGGGCGCCGCCCCGCGCAAGGCTTGAGCTGGGGAAAGGACAGGCCGATCCCCAGGCGGAAGGACAAGGGCCATGTACGACAAGATCCTGGTGGCGGTGGACCACTCCGAACCATCCGACCGGGCCGTGCTCGCGGCCCGCGACCTGGCCCTGCTCGCCAAGGGCGAGGTCTGGGTGCTGCACCTGCGCGAGCGCGAGATGGCGGGCAGGACCCCGGGGGCCATATCCGACGAGACCCTGGACGAGGCCAAGGCATCGGTCGAGGCCATCGTCGGCAAGCTGACCGCGGCCGGCGTGAAGGCGCACGGCGAGGTCAGGAACACCCTGTTCGGCTACGCCGGGCGGGAGATCGCCGACGACGCGAAGCAGCATGGCGTCGACGTCATCGTGATGGGCTCGCGCGGTCGCGGCGACCTGGCCGGCCTGATCCTGGGCAGCACGGCGCACAAGGTCATTCACCTTGCCGACCGCCCGGTCCTGGTCATCCGCTGAACGTCGTCCGCTGACGATTTGAGAGGGAATTTCATGCGCGCAGCAGTAGTGCCCGGCTTCGGCCAGCCACTGGTCATCGAGGACCGCCCGGTGCCCGAGCCGGGCCCGGGTCAGGTCACCGTCCGGATGGAGGCTTCCGGGCTGTGTCACACCGACATCCACGCCGCTAACGGCGACTGGCCCGTCACCCCGACGGTCCCGTTCGTCCCCGGACACGAGGGCGTCGGCCTGGTGACTGCCCTCGGCGAGGGCGTGACCAGCCTGAAGACCGGGCAGCGGGTGGCCGTGCCCTGGCTCGGCTACGCCTGCGGCACCTGCCGGTACTGCCTGACCGGCTGGGAGACGCTGTGCACCAGCCAGCAGAACACCGGCTACTCGGTGGACGGCGGCTACGCCGAGTACTTCCTGGCCGAGGCGGCGTTCGCGGCGCCGGTGCCCGATGGCATCGATCCGCGCGAGGCGGCCCCGCTGACCTGCGCGGGCGTGACGACGTACAAGGCGGTCAAGGTCGGCAACGTCCGTCCCGGCGACCTGGTCGTCGTCTCCGGCGTCGGCGGGCTGGGCCACCTGGCCGTGCAGTACGCCAAGATCTTCGGCGGCACGGTGGCCGCGGTCGACATCACCGATGAGAAGCTCACGCTGGCCAGCGAGCTCGGCGCGGACATCGTCATCGACGCCCGCGCCGAGGACCCGGCCGAGGTGCTGCGCCGGCACGGCGGAGCCGACGTCGCGATCGGCCTGGCCGTCGACGAGCGCTCGTTCGCCACGGCCTACGCCGGGCTGCGCCGCGGCGGGCGGCTCGTGCTCGTCGCCCTGCCGGCGTCCGGCACGCTGAGCATCCCCGTCTTCGACACCGTGCTGAACGGGACCTCGGTCATCGGGTCGATCGTCGGCACCCGCGCCGACCTGGCCGACGTGTTCGCCCTGCACGCGGCCGGGCGCACCAAGGTGAGCTACGAAACCAGGCCGCTGGCCGGGGTGAACGAGGCCATCGCCGAGGTGCTGCACGGCACGGCCAAGGCCCGGCTCGTCCTCGAGCCGTAAAAAGCGCCGGAACCCGCCGCCCGTGTCGGTCCTCGGGCGGCGGATTCCGGCATTACCCATCCCTGCTCATCCGATCGGCCAGGTGATCAACGGTGACGCCCTCGCCCGACCGGGCTAGCGCCGCGGACCTGATGCAGGCCGCTTCGGGAGACGGCCGAGCCGCCAGCCATATCGGGGCCGTCCTGGTGCTCGACGCCCCGCCGGTATTCAGCGTCGCCGAGGCGCGGCGGCTCCTCGGCGAGCGGATCCGGACGGTGCCGCGGCTGCGGCAGCGACTCTACCGGGCGCCGCCTGGATGCGGCGGCCGTACTGGGCCGACGATCCGGCGTTCGACATCGGCCAGCACGTCCGGCTGGTGCGCTGCCCGCCGCCGGGGGACGAGCGAGCGCTGCTCGATCTCGCCGCGGCTCGGCTCGGCGAGCCGATGCCTGGCGCGGCCGTCTGCGCCGGACCGGGCCGGGCGGCCCTGATGCTCCGCGCCAGGCGCGTGGCCTGCCCCGGATCCGCGCGGGAATGGCCGAACTCGGCGGCGTCCGGCCGCCGCGCCGGCGGCCGGCTAGGTCGCTCAACCGGCCGGTCGGGCCGCGTCGGCGGCTCGATGTCATCGCTGTCGGCCTGGCCGCGATCCGCGACCGGGGACATCCGCACGGCGGCACCGTCAACGACGTGCTGCTCGCGGCGGTCGCCGGGGCGCTGCGAACCGTGCTGGCCGGCCGCGGCGAGCAGCTCAGCCAGGTCACCATCACGGTCCCGGTGACGGCGCGGCGGGCGGCCAGCGGCGGCGAGCTCGGCAACCGGATCGGAATCATGCCGGTCACGGTGCCCGCCGCCGGCGACCTCGGCACCCGGATATCCCGGACAGCCGACATCACCCGAGAACGCAAGTCACGTGCCCGCGGCGCTTCGGCTGGATGAACTCCAGGCTGGCGCCGCCGCCGGTGGAGACATGACCGAACGCGCTGTCGGCGAAGCCGAGCGCGCGGATGGCCGCGCCGGTGTCGCCGCCGCCGACTACCGTGAAGGCGCCGCCGTCCGCCATGGCCTGGGCCACGGCCCGGGTACCGGCGGCGTACGGGATCCGCTCGAACACGCCCGCCGGCCCGTTCCAGAAGACCGTCCCGGCCGTCCCGATGGCGGCGGCGAACCGGGCCGTCGTCTCCGGGCCGATGTCCAGGCCCATCTGGTCGGCCGGGATGGCGTCGGCCGCGACTACCTGAGGCGGCGCGTCCCCGGTGATCCCCGCCGCCACGACGAGATCGGACGGCAGCTGGATCTGGCCGGGCGCCGCCTGCTCGAGGTAGCGCGCGGCCGCGTCGATCTGGCTCTCCTCGAGCCGGGAGGTGCCGGTCTTGAGGCCCTGAGCGGCGAGGAACGGGAAGGCCATCGCCCCGCCGACCAGGATCCGGTCGGCCCGGGCGAGCAGGCTGCCGAAGGCGCCGAACTTGTCCGCCACCTTCGCGCCGCCGAGCACCACCACGTAGGGCCGCCGGACAACAGCGGTCAGCCGGCGCAGCGCGCCGACCTCGGCCTGGACGAGGTAGCCGGCCACGCTGATCATCCGCAGCGGGACGTCGTAGACGCTGGCGTGCTTGCGGTGCACGGCGCCGAAACCGTCCGCGACGTAGAGGTCGGCGGGACTCGCGAGCATGTCGGCGAAGTATCCGCGGCTCATGTCGTCCTTGCTGGTCTCGGCGGCGTTGAACCGCAGGTTTTCCAGCATGACCAGGTCGCCGGGGCCCATGGCGGCGATGGCGGCGCGGGCCGTGGGACCGGCGATGTCGCCGGGGAAGCTCACCTCGTGATCGAGCAGCCGGGCCAGCCGCGCCGCGACCGGGGCCAGCGAATACCGCAGGTCCTCACGGCCGCCGGGACGGCCGAGGTGGGAGCAGACGATCACCTTGGCGCCGCGGCTCGTCAGCGCGGTCAGCGTCGGCAGGCTCGCCCTGATGCGCCCGTCGTCCGTGATCCGCCCGTCGTCCAGCGGCACGTTGAGGTCGGCGCGCACCAGGACGCGGCGGCCCTCGACCTCGACATCACCGATCGTCTTCATCTTCATGACATCTCCCTTGTCAGGTTCCGGACGGGATGACCGCGACGGGACCGTGGGCATGGTCCAGGACCGCGTGCTGGATCGAGCCGATGCCAGGGCCGCCGTCTTCCGGGTGATCGTGCCGGCCCAGGACCACGAGGTCGGCGCGGGCCGAGTAGCTGGCTAGCACCCGCGCGGGGTGCCCGTGAACGACGTCTTGGCGCACGTTCACCGCCGGGTACTTCTCGCGCCACCCCGCCAGGGCCGCCGCCAGCTGCCGGTCAGCCTCGGCCGCGACCCGGGCCGGGTCGTCGGGCCGCAAAACGGAAACCTCGCCTGCCCCGCGGAGACGCGATGCCGGGGGGAACCGGGACCAGGTGTGGACGGCGACGAGGTCCGCGCGGCGCAGCGCGGCTTCCTCGAACGCGAACGCCAGCGCCGCACCGGCCTCCTGCGGGTCGCGGACGCCGACGGCGATCTCCCGGTGCACGGCCATGGTCTCGTCCCGGACCACCACCACCGGACACGCCGCGCGGCTGGCCGCGTACCTGCTCACCGAGCCGAGGATCATCGCCGCGAACCCGCCCGCCCCCCGGGCTCCGACGACCAGCAGGGACGCGTCCGCGCCGCTCCCGGCGACCGCGAGAGCAGGCGCACCGGACATCAGGCCGGTGGTGACGGGCAGGCCCGGCTCTGCCTCCTCGCACCGGATGATGGCCGCATTCAGCGCCTCTGCGGACATGCCGCGCAGCGCGTTCGCGACGGCCTGCGGTGAGGCCTGGTAAGCGTGCAGGCGTGGCATCGGAGCGGGCGCCGATACGATCCGGAGCGGCCGGGATTGCCGCCTGGCCTCGTGCGCGGCCCACTCGGCGGCGCGGAGTGAGTACGCTGAGCCGTCCACGGCCACGACGACTGGCTTGGTTGTCACGATCAGCCTCCTAAGGCAGTGCCTGCTCTAGCAGTGCCTGCTAGAGCAGGGCGGCTGGCAGGCTCGACGCGGTGATCAGCCGGACCCTGGTCGCCTGCAGCCGCTTGGCGAGGACCTGGCTGAGCCGCTGAGTGAGGTCGTAGCCGAGGACGGGATAGGCCTCGCAGCAGGCCCGCACGGCCTGTGCGTCGAATTCGAACGCCTCGACCCGGTGGGCGGCTATCGCGCCGAAGGACCACCGGTAGGGCGGGAACAGCCAGGACCAGCCGAGCAGCTCGCCCATGCCGATGGTGTCGATCTTCGTCCCGCCCTGACCGGGAACGTGCAGGTCCAGGGTTACGTGACCGGACTGGATCAGCCAGAAGCGGGTGGCGCGGCCGCCGTCTTCGAAGAGCCGGTACCGGGCCGGGAACGTGACGTCGCGTGCCGTGTCCGCGAGCACCCCCAGATGCTCACGCGGCATGCCGTGCAGGAACGGGTGGCCGGACAGGGCCCCCGCCGTGACTTCGATCATGGCTATCACCGCCTCGCTATTCGCCTGACGAAACTCAGCCTCGGCGGACGGCCCGGTCCCGGCCAGGGCCGTAAGTCCCGGACGGATGTGGCGGAGGACACTCCCCGCCCGGCTTCGCCCTGGTGAGGGTGGTGAGTGTGCGGGCCCCGATGGCCCCGCGTGCCAGGTAGACGTATCCGAGGAGGTGAAGCGGCGCCCGTCCCGGGTTGCCGCGATCCGATGACTGTTAACCACATGTCCAGGACCGGTCCCGAGAACGAGGCCGCGCGCTGGCCGTCGCCCCCTGACCCGGGCGACCTGAGCAAGCGGATCGCGCAGCGGCGCACCGAGCTGCACCTGAGCCAGCTGCAGGTGGCCACGCGGGCCGGGATGAGCCTGCGGTACCTGCAGTACCTGGAGCGTTACCCGGCCCGGCCCGGTCCCGCCGAGCTCAGGCACCTCGCGGCCGCCCTGCAGACGACGCCGGCCGCACTGCTCGGCGGAGGTGCGAACGTGCCGCCTGGGCACGGTCCCCGGCCGGCCGGCCCGCGGGTCGTCAGCAAGCTCGAGCCGGGCGAGTGCCGCCGGCTGATCACGCCCGGCGGGATCGGCCGGATCGCGTTCGGGACGCTGGACGGCCCGATGGTCATCCCGGTCAACTTCGCCGTGCTGGCCGACACCCTCGTGATCAGGACGGCCCAGGGCACGGTCATCGACGGGCACGCCGACGGGCCGGTCGCGGTCGAGATCGACCACATCGACGAGGCTCTCCGCCAGGGTTGGAGCGTGCTGGTGCGCGGCCCGGCCCACCACGTCACCCACCCGGCCGAGCTGGGCCGCCTGCAGGAGGATGCGGTGGTGTGGCCGTGGGCCGGCGGCGAGCGCGAGGTCTACGTGCGGGTCATCCCCAGCAAGATCACCGGCCGCCGCATCGAGCTCCGGTGACGTCGCCCTCCTGGCCCACTCGAACGGGCCGTCCCCTCGGGGGGACGGCCCGTTTCGGGTCCTGCGCGACCAAGCGCGGCGCTATAGCGCACTGCCTACCAGGGCGGTCAGGTCGGCCAGCCGGCAGGTGTAGCCCCACTCGTTGTCGTACCAGCCGAACACCTTGACCAGCGTCCCGGACGCCTGGGTCAGCGGCGAGTCGAACACGCACGACGCGGCGTCGCCGATCACGTCACGGGAGACGATCGGGTCGGTGCTGTACCGCAGGATTCCCGCCAGCGGCCCGGCCGCCGCGGCCGTGAACGCCTCGTTGACCTGGCCGGCCGTGACCTCCTGGCCGAGCACGACCGCGAGGTCGGTGAGCGACCCGTCCTCGACCGGGACCCGGATGGCCACGCCGTCCAGCTTGCCGGCTACCGCGGGGATGACCAGGCCGGTGGCCCGGGCCGCGCCGGTGGTGGTCGGCACGATGCTGACCGCCGCCGACCGGGCGCGTCGCAGGTCCTTGTGCGGCCCGTCCAGCAGCATCTGGTCCCCGGTGTAGGCGTGGATCGTGGTCATGAAACCGCGCTCGATGCCGAACGAGTCGTTCAGCACCTTCACCATCGGTGCCACGCAGTTGGTGGTGCAGGACGCGTTGGAGATCACGTCGTGCCGCTGCGGGTCGTAGTCGCCGTCGTTGACCCCGAGCACGATGGTGGCGTCGACGCCCTTGCCCGGGGCCGAGATCAGCACCTTCCGCGCGCCGCCCTTCAGGTGCAGCGCCGCGCCGTCGCGGGTCCGGAACTTGCCGGTCGACTCGATGACGACGTCCGCGCCGAGCTTGCCCCAGTCGATCGCGGCCGGGTCGCGCTCGGCCAGCACCGCCATCGGCGTGCCGTCGACGGTGATCGAGTCCGCCGTGTGCTCGACGGCCCGGCCGAGGCGGCCGTAGGTCGAGTCGAACGCCAGCAGGTGCGCCAGCGTCCCCGCGCCGGTGATGTCGTTGACCGCCACCACCTCCAGGTCCGTCCGCTCCAGCGCGAGGCGCGTGAACGCGCGCCCGATCCGCCCGAAGCCGTTGATGCCCACCCTGATGGTCATGTTGTTCCTCCTCGCATGATGCTGTCCTTCAGCAGCCTGCCGGGACGCCCGGCCGTCCAGATAGCGCCGATGGCCACGGAACGACGGGACCAAAGGCCCCTGACGGACCGGATACCGGGGTCACCGGGTGGACGACGTAAACCGTGGTCACGAGGGATGGTGGCGATAATGACCCGACGAGAACACAAGCTCGGAACCTGCTGGCTGGTCCGGCTGCTGCGCGGGCTGCGACCGGACCGGAACCCGCTGCGCCGCCGCTCCGACCGCGCCGAGGCCGTCGTGCTCGCCGCGCTGCTCGCCGCCTTCCTGGCTGTCACCATGGCCCGGTGGCGGGCGCCCGACGGGCAGGCCCGGAGCGGTGAGGTATTCGCGACCGCCCGCGGCAGTAAGGCCCGTTGGTCTGGGACGGAGGTCCCGTGCGGGTGGTGACGTCTGGCCGTGATGGAGGGCGGGGGCCGGGCGGGAGGCTGGGCGTGACAGTGAAACAGCGGACCGCCAAGCCGGCCCGCACTCCGAAGGAGGCATTACGATGCGCCGCTCCTCTACTCTCACCGCGATCGCGGGGCTCGCCCTGGCAGCGATCTTGTTCGTGGCCGGCGGCCTGCTGATGTGGGGATCCGCTTACGTCCACAACGAGGTCCACGGCCAGCTGGCCGCGCAGCAGATCTTCTTCCCGCCCAAGGCCGCGTTCGCGCACCCCAAGGCCGGCACCGAGATCACGCCCAGCATGGTCCCGTCGGTCTCGCAGTACGCCGGGCAGCAGCTGGTGACCGGCCAGCAGGCCGAGTCCTACGCCGACAACTTCATCGCGGTGCACATCACCAACATGACCGGCGGCCAGACCTACGCCCAGCTGTCCGCCAAGGCGCTGGCCAACCCGAATGACACCAAGCTGGCCGGCGAAGTCGCCACCGTGTTCAAGGGCGAGACCCTGCGGTCGATCCTGCTGAACGCCTACGGCTGGTGGAAGGTCTCCCAGATCACCTACATTGCCTCCCTGGTCGCCTTCGGCCTCGGCGGCCTGGCCCTGCTGGCCTCCCTGTTCGGCCTCACCATCGGCCGCAACCCCGAAATCCTCCACGAGGTCATCGACGGCACCCCCGTCACGCACTCATGACCCCTCCGAGCGCCTCCGGCCGGCACCCATCCCGGGCGCCGGCCGAGGACTAGGCCCCCATGAGCACCCAGGAAAGGACGCGGACGATGTTCCAGGTACGGTTCCACGGGCGAGGCGGCCAGGGTGTGGTCACCGCCGCCGAGCTCCTGGCCTCGGCCGCGTTCCGCGAGGGCCGGCACGCCCAGGCGTTCCCGAGCTTCGGCTCGGAGCGGATGGGCGCGCCGGTGATGTCGTTCTGCCGGATCAACGACAAGCCGATCCGCACCCACGAGCCGGTCACCGAACCGGACGCCCTGATCATCCAGGACCCGACGCTGCTGCACCAGGCCGAGCTTTTCACTGGTCTCGGACGTGACGGCTACATGCTCGTCAACGCCGCCCGCGACTTCGCCGAGCTGGGCCTGGGCGAGTTCGCCGGCGGCTTCCGCCGGGACCGGCTCCTGGTCGTCCCGGCCAGCGCGCTGGCCATGACCCACCTCGGCCGCCCGCTGCCCGGCGCCCCCCTGCTAGGCGGGTTCGCCGCCCTGACCTGGGCGGTCAGCCTGGACTCGGTGCTGGCCGCGATCAACGAGAGGTTCACCGGCCAGGTCGCGGCGGGCAACGCCGCCGCCGCCCGGGCCGCGTTCGATTTCGTCCGGGATGAGCAGAAAGCACTGACCCGAGAGGCACGGACCGATGCTTAAGCAGATCGAGGGCTCCCGCGCGGTGGCCGAGGCGGTGGCGATGTGCCGTCCGCAGGTGATCTGCGCCTACCCGATCACCCCGCAGACCCACATCGTCGAGGCGCTCTCCGCGATGGTGAAGAAGGACGACCTCAAGGCCGAGTTCCTCAACGTGGAATCAGAGTTCGCCGCCATGTCGGTCGCCATCGGGGCGTCCGCGGCCGGGGCCCGGGCCTACACCGCCACCGCCAGCCAGGGCCTGCTGTACATGAGCGAGGCCGTTTGGAACGCGGCCGGCCTGGGGCTGCCGATCGTGATGACAGTGGCCAACCGGGCGATCGGCGCGCCGATCAATATCTGGAACGATCACAGCGACGCCATGTCCCAGCGCGACGCGGGCTGGCTCCAGCTCTACGCCGAGACCAGCCAGGAGGCCCTCGACCTGCACATCCAGGCCTTCCGGATCGCCGAGGAGCTGTCCGTCCCCGTGATGGTCTGCATGGACGGCTTCCTGCTCACCCACGCCAGCGAACGAGCCGACCTCCCCGACCAGGCCCAGGTCGACGCGTTCCTCCCGCGCTACGAGCCGCGCCAGGTGCTCGACCCGGCCGAGCCGGTCTCGATCGGCGCCATGGTCGGCCCCGAGGCCTTCACCGAAGTCCGCTACCTGGCCTACGAGCGGATGCGGCAGGCCCTCGGCGTCATCGCGGAAACCGCCGCGGACTTCCGGGCGCAGTTCGGCCGGGACTCCGGCGGCCTGGTCCGCCCCTACTTGACTGACGACGCCGAGATCGTCGTGGTCGCGCTCGGCTCCACCCTCGGCACCCTCAAGGACGCCGTGGACGAGCTGCGGGCCGGCGGGATGAAGATCGGCGTGCTCGGCATCACCAGCTTCCGGCCGTTCCCCGCGGACGCGGTCCGCGAGACCGTGGGCGGCCGGCGCGTCGTGGTGCTCGAGCGGGCGCTCGCCCCGGGCGCCGGCGGTATCGTCACCGCCGATGTCCGGGCGGCGCTGAACCAGCCGCAGGACATCTCCACCGTCATCGCCGGGCTCGGCGGCCGCTCGATCACCCAGAAATCGCTGCGCGGCATGCTCACCGCCGCCGCGGCCGGCGAGCTTGACCCGCTGACCTTCCTCGACCTCGACACCGCCCTGGCCGACCGGGAACTGGCCCGGATGCGCGCCGCCCGCCGGTCAGGACCCAGCGCGGAGAACCTGCTCCGCGACCTCGGCATCACCGCATCACGGATCGGATGAGCTCATGCCCTACCAGCGGATCAAGTTCTACCAGACCGGCAGCTTCGCGGCCGGGAACCGGCTGCTGGCCGAGGACCAGCGCAGCGTCCAGTCCACGGCCGGCCGCTCGAACGCGCTGACCTGCGGGCACCGCGCCTGCCAGGGCTGCGGCGAGGCGCTCGGCGCCCGGTACGCGCTGGACGCGGTGCACCGCGCCACCGGCGGCAAGATGATCGCCGTCAACGCCACCGGCTGCCTCGAGGTCTTTTCCACCCCCTTCCCCGAAACCTCCTGGCAGGTCGCCTGGCTGCACTCCCTGTTCGGGAACGCGCCCGCAGTCGCCTCCGGGGTGGCGGCCGCGCTCAAGGCGACCGGCCGCACCGACATCCGGGTGGTCGGCCAGGGCGGCGACGGCGGCACCGTCGACATCGGCTTCGCCTGCCTGTCCGGCCTGTTCGAGCGCAACGACGACGTGCTCTACATCTGCTACGACAACCAGGCCTACATGAACACCGGCGTGCAGCGCTCCGGCGCCACCCCGCCCGCCGCCCGCACCGCCACCACCCAGGCGGTCGGACGCGAGCCAGGGAACCGGTTCGGCCAGGGCAAGAACGTGCCGCTGATCGCGATGGCGCACGAGATCCCCTACGTGGCCACCGCCACCGTGGCGGACCTGCGTGACCTGGAGTACAAGGCGGCCCGCGCGATGGACTTCCGCGGCGCCCGCTACCTGCACATCCTGGTCCCGTGCCCGCTCGGCTGGGGGAGTGCCCCGGCCGACACGGTCCGGGTCGCCCGGCTGGCCACCGAGAGCGGCCTGTTCCCGGTGTTCGAGGCCGAGGCCGGCGAGGTGACCAGCTCCACCCCGATCCGCCGCCAGCGGCCGGTCACCGACTACCTGCGCCTGCAGGCCCGCTACGCGCACCTGTTCCGGCCCGCGGAGAACACCGAAGTCATCGGCCGGATCCAGGCGAGCGCCGACCGCAACATCGCCCGGTTCGGGCTCATTTCCACCGAACGAGCTGGGTCTCCCGTCCCCGCCACCGCTGCCAGCCCCGGGAGGGAAACGCCGTGACCGCCATCCGCAAGCCGTTCGCGATCACCCTGGACGTCGGCTCGAGTCGCGCCAACCACACCGGCGCCTGGCGCACCGAACGTCCCGGCTACGTCCACAACCTGCCGCCGTGCAACAACGCCTGCCCCGCCGGGGAGAACATCCAGCAGTGGCTGTACGACGCCGAGGAAGGCCCGGCCATGTACGAGGCCGCCTGGCGGCAGATCATGGAAGACAACCCGTTCCCGGCCATCATGGGCCGGGTCTGCTACCGGCCGTGCGAGACCGCCTGCAACCGGGTCCAGCTGGACTCGGCCGTCGGCATCAACTCGGTGGAGCGGTTCCTCGGCGACGAGGCGATCAAGCACAGCTGGACGACTCCCGTCACTCCGCTCGCCAAGACCGGGCAGCCGACGGGTAAGCGGGTGCTGGTGGTAGGCGCGGGGCCGTCCGGCCTGTCCGCCGCCTACCACCTCACCCGCCTGGGCCACGCGGTCACCATCCAGGACGCGGGCGCCGCCCCCGGCGGCATGATGCGCTACGGCATACCGAAGTACCGGCTGCCGCGCGACATCCTGGACGCCGAGATCGACCGCATCCTGGCCATGGGCGTGACCCTGGAACTCGACACCACCGTCACCGACCTCCGCGGCGCGCTGGCCAGCGGCTTCGACGCCGCGTTCGTGGCGGCCGGCGCGCACATCGGCCGGCGCGCGTACATCCCGGCCGGCGATTCGGCCCGGATCATGGACGCGGTGTCGGTGCTGCACAGCATGGAGGACGCGGAACCTCCCCTGCTCGGCCGCCGGGTCGCGGTCTACGGGGGCGGGAACACCGCCATGGACGCCGCCCGCACCGCCCGCAGGCTCGGCGCGTCCGAGGCGGTCGTGGTGTACCGCCGGACCCGCGACCGGATGCCCGCCCACGACTTCGAGGTCGAGGAGGCGCTAGAGGAAGGCGTCACCATCCGCTGGCTGTCCACGATCGCCCAGGCCGACGCGGGCAACCTGCTGATCGAGAAGATGAAGCTGGACGAGACCGGCTTCCCGCAGCCGACGGGGGAGTTCGAGACGCTCGCGGCGGACTGCCTGGTGCTTGCCCTCGGCCAGAACGCTGACCTGTCGGTGCTCGAGGGTCTGCCCGGAGTGACGTTCACCGACGGCGTGGTCGAGGTCGGCCCCGACCTGATGACCGGCTGCCCGGGGATCTTCGCGGGCGGCGACATGGTGCCCTCCGAGCGCACCGTCACCGTGGCCATCGGCCACGGCAAGAAGGCGGCCCGTCACATCGACGCCTGGCTCCGCACCGACACCTATACCGCCGCGGCCAAGCATGAGCTGGCCGGGTTCGGCGGCCTCAACACCTGGTACTACGCCGACGCCCCGGCCACCGTCCGGCCCCGGCTGGAGGCGGCCCGGCGGATCGGCACCTTCGACGAGGTGACCAGCGGCCTGGACCCCTCGACCGCGCTGTTCGAGGCGCGCCGCTGCATGTCCTGCGGCAACTGCTTCGGCTGCGACAACTGCTACGGCGTCTGCCCGGACAACGCCATCATCAAGCTCGGCGACGGCCGGTACGAGATCGACTACGACTACTGCAAGGGCTGCGGCCTGTGCGCCGCCGAATGCCCCTCGGGCGCCATCGAGATGAGTCCTGAGCCGACCTGAAATTACATCAATTCAGATTGATGTATTGTCGGTTCGTGGCCCGTCTGTACGCTGCCCCCGCCTCCGCTTCGCTGGAATTCTTGCGCCTGGCCGGCGACCCGGTGCGGTGGCAGCTGCTGAGTGAGCTGGCCCGCAGCGACCGCCGGGTCCAGGAGCTGATGAGCCTGACCGGCCGCCCGCAGAACGTGGTCTCCTACCATCTGAGCCAGCTGCGGTCGGCCGGCCTGGAGCATCCCGGACCCGGCCGCCTCCGGCGATGACGACGTGGCCACCTGGCCGGCCTTCCGCGAGCTCGCGGCGGAGCTCGAGACGCGGATCGCCTACCTGCTGGCGGGCCTGAGCGCCCTGGCCGGCTAGGGCCTCGATGAGCGATCAGCACCAAGCCCCGCCATCGGCGCCATCTTCGGCTCCGCCATCCCGCTGACCCGGGCGCTCGCTCATTACTGGCAGTACGCCGTCCTGGCCGCCGCGCTGATCCTGCTCCTGGCGCTGCGCCGGGGTGTCGTCGTTACCCTGCTGTGCGCAGGTGCCGCCGGGGTCGTCATCGCACTGTCCGGCGTGCAGGTGCACTTATCCGCGGTGGCCGTCCAACACTCTCACTCAGCGGGTTCGATCCGGCGGCCGGTAATGCGGGACGGGATGATGCGGATGAACAGCTCCCGGTCGCCGGCTGGCCAGGGCTCGACGCCCGCCCGTTCGGCTGATTCGCGCTCTTCGTCAGATACGTGGTGGGCCGGCCCCTGGAGCAGCACGCTCCAGCCCTGGCGGCCGGCCTTGTCGATCTCGTCGATCTCGAAGGCTACCCGGTAGTCCCCGCCCGCGATCCCGGTCTCCAGGTCCTCGTCGAGCGGGCTGTGCTTAGCCGTGCGGAACACGATGGCTCCGTCGTGCCACCGGTAGTTCACCGGCAGCACCGCCGGGCCGAACCGGCTCTGGTAGGCGATCCGGCCGATCCCGCCCGGCGCTATCAGTTTCAGGCTCTCGTCCTCGCCGAGCTCGGTGATCGTGCGGTCAGACATGACGGTTCCTTTCCGGATGCAGCCTGATCAGTTACCTCCGACCGTAACGTCGGGCGGCGGCCATGAGACCGCCCTTGTGTCCGAATTTTCGGTGACCTTCAACCCGCGCGGAAATGGACCTTCGTCCCTGCCCTCCGCCGGGCCGGCCGACGAGGCTGGTACTGGACGTAAGCGAACCCAGTGGAGGAAGCCATGCGAGCCCTCGTCTATCACGGTCCGGGTCAGAAGGCCTGGGAAGAAGTGCCTGACGCCGAGATCACCGGCGACGGCGACGTCATCGTGCGGGTCGACGCGACCACCATCTGCGGGACCGACCTGCACATCCTCAACGGCGACGTCCCCGAGGTGCGCCCGGGCCGGATCCTGGGCCACGAGGCGGTCGGCACCATCGTGGAGGTCGGCGACGGCGTGCGCCGCCTCTGCCCCGGCGACCGCGTGCTGGTCTCGTGCATCAGCGGCTGCGGGTCCTGCCGGTACTGCCGCGAGGGACGCTACGGGCAGTGCCTGGAGGGCGGCGGCTGGGTCCTCGGTCACAAGATCGACGGCACCCAGGCCGAGTTCGTCCGCGTGCCGTACGCCGACACGTCCACGTTCCACGTCCCCGCCGCGGTCAGCGACGAGGAGGCCCTGATGCTGGCCGACATCCTGCCGACCGGCTACGAGGTCGGCGTGCTGGCCGGCGGCGTGCGTCCGGGCGATGTCGTCGCCGTGGTCGGCGCCGGGCCGGTCGGCCTGTCCGCGATCACCGGCGCGCGGCTGTTCAGCGCCAGCCATGTCGTGGCCATCGACCTGTCCGACGCCCGGCTCGAGGCGGCCAAGCAGTTCGGCGCCGACGTCGTGGTGAACAGCACCCGCGAGGACCCGCTGACCGTGATCAAGGACCTGACCGGGCGGCTGGGCGCCGACGTCTCCATCGAGGCCGTCGGCGTGCCTGCCTCCTTCGAGCTGGCCGTCAAGCTGGTCCGGCCGGGCGGCCGGATCGCGAACATCGGCGTGCACGGCGAGGCCGCGACGCTGCACCTGGAAGAGCAGTGGATCAGGGACATCACGATCACCACGGGCCTGGTGGACACCTCCTCCACGCCGACCCTGATGCGCCTGATCACCACCGGCCAGGTCGACGCCCGGCGGTTCATCACCCACCACTTCGACCTAGACGACATCGAAGAGGCCTACGACGTGTTCGTCCGCGCCGCCGAAACCGGGGCGCTCAAGGTCGTTCTCACCCGAGGGGAGTGAACACCGATGAAGACCGCGGTCAAGGACGTGATGACCGCCGAGGTGGTGGCGGTCAGGGTGCTCGGCGTCGTCTCCGAGGCCGACCTGCTGGCCAAGGAGACGCTGGCCGACCCCGGCCTGGTCGCCGAACTGGTACCCCGCAAGGCCGGGGGCCTGACCGCGGGCGAGCTGATGACTCGCCCGCCGGTGACCGCCACCCCGGACGACCCGATCGAGCAGGTCGCCCGGATCTCGTGCACCCAGCACTGACCGTGACGGTAATGCTGGTGAACTGCCTGGCAGCCGGACCTTGCGGACGGCGCCGACTGGAGGCCGCCGTCTCCATCTGGCCGCCACAGGCAACGCATCGCGACTCCACCGCAGCGGGTTTTCATCAGTTCAGAGGAGGATGACATGCCTAGCACGCTGAACCCGGCCAGCCCGTACGGCCTGCACTTCGGGAATAAATCGCTCCCCGACCTGCACGTCCGGGAAGACCACTACCAGCGCGTCCTCCGTGCACAGGACGGTCACGATGATCCCGGCAGCACCCACGCAGCCGCGTCCCGGGCTGACGGTCTACCTCACGGGCAGGACCTGGTGTCCACGCCATCGCGGACCACGAAGGAAGCGACCGCCAAGACATCGCGGCCCGGCCGGGCCCTGACTGTCCTGCGCAGGGTGCTGCGCGTCGTCCGCAACTTCGACGACGACTCCCGGCGCGCATCACAAGCTGTCATCCCGTTCGGCCGCGCGTCGCGGGCCCGCCCGCAGACGCCTGTACCCCCAGCCGGGCGGGCGCGGAAAGCCCAACGACGTACTGCCGCGGAACGCTCTGACCGCGAGGATTGCCTTATCTGCCGGGCCACTATTTCCTTCTGACGACCGCGCCCGCCGGGCCGATGACCTGCTGGTGACGTGCATGTGATGACGCTGGGTGATGAGGTTATGGATAGCCGCACGAAGCAGGGCCCGGCGGTGCGGCCACGTGTTGTCGGAGGCGAAATTTCGGCGACCCCTGCACCTGCCACCTGTACTACGGCAACGGGTCCGGCCAGCCGGGTACGCTGACCAATTCTTTCCTTGGCCAGGAGCGCCACGGGGCCGACATGGGCTGCGCAGGCGACCACGGTGGCGTTTTCGATCACGGAGGGCTCAACCGGATGGTGGAATGCGCATCTGGAACGTCCCTCTGGCGCCCGCACGGCGCCCCCCGGCCGACCCCGCAATTCCCCGCGCCCAGGTCAGCCGCAGGATCGATCACGGCATCCGACACTTTGACAGTCCAGGCCACACCGGGTGAACGGCTTAGCCGATGACCCCTGGCAGCTCAAGAAGGTGCTGCCACGATCTCCACCTAACCGCCACAGCAAAGGCACCAGGGCTCCACCGCAGCGGGCTTGTATTAGATCGTAAGGAGAATGACATGACCAGCATGCTGAACCCGACCTGCCCGCTGTGCGGGCTCCGCTACGCCAGCAAGCCGCTGCTGGAGCTGCACATCCGTGAGGATCACCGCCCGCGCCGCCGCGCGCAATCGGGCCGCCTCGACGCTGACGGCACCCGTGCGCCCTCGTCGGCGGCTGGCAACCCCTCCCACCGATCCGGCCTGGCATCCAGGCCGTCCCGCACCGTAAAGGAGGTGACCGCCATCACAGCCGCCCGCCGCCCGCGGCACGGACAGGCAATGGCCGTCGTGCGCCGGGTGCTCCGCGCCCTCCGGTACGCGAACGATGAGCTGATGCGCACGTCGGAAGCCACTATCCGCTCGGCCCGCGCACCGCAGTCCCGGCCGCATATCCAGGCACCTGCCGCCGGGCAGGCTCGCCCGGATGCTGCCGCAGATCATGCTGACCGGGCCGCCTGACCCGTCCGTCAGCGCATCCCCGCCAGGGGTGACCGCGTCCGCCGTCTAGCTCAGCGGACGCGGTCGCGCATCGCCGATCTCAAGCCGATGCCGCGGCAGTCTGCGCCTGGCTCGGCTAGCCGAGCTTCACCGCATCACCACTGGATGATCATCCCGCCCGCGCCTGTGGGTGCCGAGAACCTCGTCCGCGTAATGCGACCAGGCGGTATTCGTTGATCATGCCGCTGACGCGAGCGTGCCTTCGGACACGATGCTGTTCAAGATCGACCGATTTGGGAGCGGCCTCAACGGTGCCGCGGAGTTCAGGCCCCCGTCGAGCGGTTCGGGGATCCGGCCCGGACTAACCTGGACCAGCTCACGGTTCGGGCCGCGCTGTACAGGACGCTGCGGCAGTCCTTCGCTAGGAATGGGATCAGGACGGCCGTCCTGCGTGCTATACGCGCAGGTCGACTCGAAACAGCGGCCTGGAGGGCTGACTCGATAGATGCCGTTCACCGTCGGCATCATTGGCCTCGCTTGTGTGCTCGCCATCCTGCTCAGCTGAGCGACGGGGCGGCGTGGCGTGGGCGTCCGCCTTGCGCCAGGTCCAGGACATCCAGTGCGACCAGGACGCCACCAGCGAAGGCGACTGGCATGACCACGATCGCCAGTAGCGGGATCATGCACAGCAAGGCGGCCGGGAGGCCAAGGCCGAGGGCGAGCGTCCGGCGGCGCCGGAGCATCGCGGTCCGGTCGCGGAGGCCGATGCCGCGCCGGTAAAAGGGGACCGCGACGACCTCCAGCGCCATGAACCACGCGGTCGTCAGTGCCACCAGGACCGGAACCACGATCTGCCCGACGACCGGGATAAAGCCGGCCAGGAACAGCGGGATGGTGAAGACCAGCGAGCGCAGCAGCAGCACGATGCCGTCACGCAGACCGGCCAGGAACTGCTTCCACCACGACAGCGACAGGTCGAGGTGGCCCATGGTGATACTCAGGTCGTCTTCGATCCGCTCGGCGATGTTCTCGTAAAACGGCCCGCCGACGACCAGCGTCACAGCGGTGAATCCCACCAGCCCGAGCAAGACCGCGGCGGCGATGAGCGCGATACCCGCAGCGAGCCGTGCGACCAGCCGTTCCCCTCCTGACCAGTGCTCGGCGAACGGCGTGACCAGTACGGCAAGGTGGTCGATGTTAGCGACCAGCGCGATCATCCCGCCCAGGAGGATCGCCGTGGTCAGCACCGCCGGGAGCATGCCGGTGAAGAGCAGCCTCGGCCGGCGGGTCAGCATGCCGAATCCCTGGCCGAAATACCGGAGGCCGGTGACGAAATCGCCCACTGTCCGTAGAACCTCCGAGAGCCGGTCGGCCATGCATGTCCGGCGTAACTAGCGCTGCACCACCTTCAGGCGGTCCAGGCTGAGCCTCCGGTGGCCGCCGAAACCCAGCGGTAGCTGAGCTTCCCGCATCCCCGATGCCCAAACTGGGCAGCGCCTCCGGCGCTGCCTCACCCTAAAGGGTGATCGCCGGAGGCCACAGCGACTGTCACGACACCGACCACCGCTGTCGTTCTCTTTACGACTGCTTAACTTGCCCTACGAATACTCGCCAGGAAGCGGCGCTGAACTTAAGGACCGCGCCGGCCTGAGCTTGAGTGTCACGTACGAGGACGCGACCGGGGATCGAACCGGCCTCTACGCAGTTGCCGCCGTTGTTGCCACTGTAGCTGGACTTACGCCAGCTCAGGGCGCCGCTTCCTGCCATCTTTCCGCCACACTCTCCATGAAGGTCCGTGAGGCCCTCTTGGGCAGCGTCTCACTACGAAGGGCATCAAAGACCAGCGCGACCCCGGCCACGGTCGCGGCGTCCTCGGCGACGCGCCCGTCCGTAACATCCTCGATGAATACGATACTGGCCGCGTCCCGCCGGTCAGCGATGACGAACGCGCCCAGCAGCCCGCTATGCCCGCGTGCATCGTAGGGGACGACCTGGATCGTGACATTCGGCTTCCCGGACAGCTCGACCAGGTACCCGAGCTGATCATGCATCACGGCGGGCGGCGCGACGGGACGCCGCCGTGCCCCCTCGTCGACCAGCGCGTACACCATCGGCGCGGACGGGGCTTCCCAGGTGAGGACGGCCTGACGCGCCAGCCGGGCCGACACGTAACCATCGATCATGTCGTCACTGGAGCCGGGCTTGGTCTCCAGCGCGGCCCGTGCGTACTCCGGTGTCTGGAGCAGGCCGGGCACCAGCGAGTGCTCGAACATCCGCAGCGCCGCCGCTTCCGCCTCGTACGGGGCAAACGACCGGAACGCAGCCGGGAACGGCAGGTTGCGCAGCCGCCGCTCCAGCCTCCCGAACGTTCCGGGGGTCCCCGGCACGCCGGCTGAGCCCTCACTGAACCCCGGCGTCTGGAAAGCCCGGTCGAGCGCCTTCGCCAGCTCCGGCGTGGGCATCCGGTGGAATCCCCCCACCATCGCGATCAGGCTTTCGGAGTATCCCGCCTGCTGACCGAGCTCCGCCTGCGACCATCCGCGCTGCTCGCGGGCGGCTTTCATCTCATCAACGAACAGGCCCACCGATTCGCGGTCCCGCTCACTGAGCGCCGTCATTCCTCACACCGCCTCACAACACGTGTCCGGTCCGCTACGGGTGCGTGTGACCCGGTGCGGACGATACGCCGCCGGGCAACGCTTATCACTGCGCGTCCGGGACGCTTGGGCCTCCCGGACGCGTCCCGAAGATCACGTGAGGAGACACGGTGAACAGCGCGGCGGCACCAGCGGCCATCCGGTACCAGCAGGCCTTCCACGGCCGGGCCGACCAGGTGGCCCAGGTCCGCCGCGGCCTCGCGGCGCACCTGGCCGGCCGCGGTCGACCGCGCGCTGCGTCAGGATGCGGCTGGCCTCGATCCAGGGGCCGATCCCGGCCCCAGTCGCGGCCCCGGCGAGGCGCTGGTCGGCCTTGGCCAGGGACAGCAAACCGGCCATGGCCTGGATACGGACTTGGATTGGGCACGCACGTCAGCGCCGTCCACCCCATCAGCTGGACCTCTCGCGAGACTGAGCCTTCCGGCACGAGCGAATCACTTATCCGGCCCGCCTCTTACCCGGCACGATCGGGAGCGGCTTTCCCGCCACTCGGGATGGAGCCGGAGATCAGCTGCTCGTACAGGCCGGCATACCGCGCGGCCATCAGGGCGGGCGTGAACCGGCGGGCGGCCTGCTCACAGCACTCTTGCGGGTCGATCTTTCCGGACGCCTGGACCAGTTCCGCGAGATCGTCCGGCGATTTCGCGAGCCATCCGGTGCGCCCGTGCTCGACGAGCTCCGGCAGGCAGCCCCGGGACAGCCCGACCGCAGGAGTGCCGAGGGCCAGGGCCTCGACTACCGCCGTCCCTCCCGGTTCTTCCCACTGCAGCGGAAACAAGGCGACGCGCGCGGACGCCACCAGCGAGTCTCGCTGCTGACCCGCTACGGTGCCGATCCACCGCACCCGGATGCCGTCAACAAAGGGGCGTACCTCGTCCTCCCAGTAGCGGACGTCCGGGTTGGCGGCCGCGCTGCCGCCTGCCGCCGTCAGGTCCGCCGGCTGTCGGTAAGGCCCGACCGGGCCGGCCAGGACTAGGTCGAAACTGCACTCGTGGGCCAGCCTGGCGGCTAGATGCTGCCCCTTGCCCGGGGTGATCCGGCCCATGACGACGGCGTGGCCGCCCTTCTCGGCCCTCGGCCGCCGGTCGGCCCCCACGGCCAGCGGCGTGGCGAGGTGCACGTGTCCCATCGAATGCCGGCGAAGCGCCTCCGGAGCCCGGTCGAGCTGCGACGCGGAAACGCCGTTGACCCGTACCCGGGGCCCGGCGTCGAGGCCGGAGTAAAAGTCGGCGTGCTTGCCCAGATCCCAGTGCAAGGTATGCAGCACGGGCGGGACCTCAGGCGCCAGCGCCGCCGCTGCCAGCACCGCCAGTCCCACGACTTCCACGTGATCATGCACCACGTCGATGTCGTCCCGGTCGCGCAGCGCCCGCACCACGGCGTGCAAGTGGGCGTGGGCCACCCCGGACACCTGGTTGTACGGGCGCTGCAGCTCCGCGAACTGACCACCGGGGAACCGCGTCAGGCGCTCGTCCGCGGGCAGGTCGCTCTGGGCCACCGTGGCCAGCAGCACGCGGATCCCCAGCCGGCGCAGTTCCGGGACGAGGGCCGCGACCACGTTCTCGATGCCGCCATATCCTCCGGGCGGCACCGGCAGCCACGGGCCGGCGTTCATCAGCACGGTGCGTGTCATCGGGCCGCCGTCCGTGGTTCCGGCCGCGGGAGGCCCGTGGTCATCAGCGGCGGCCGCTCGTCGATGCCGATGTCAGAAACGACGATCTCGCGGCCAAGGTCAGGCAGCGGCTGCTGTCCCCCGCGCCGGAACTGAGTCAGTACGCTCGGCAGCGGGGTGCTCGCATCCGCTCGCCCCTGACGTGCGAGCCGTGACCAGGCGGTGAGCAGGATCTGCGCGGCCATCTGGCCGAGCGCCTCGTTGCTCTGGTTCCGGTGCACCCGCTCGCCGAGATCGACCTGGGCGAGCGCGTCGAGGCCGGCGAGGCCGAGCAGGTCTACCAGCATGGCGATCTCCACGCCGTAGCCCGACACGAACGGCACCTGGTCCAGCAGCTGCCGCCGGCCGGCGGCCTCCCCGGCCAGCGGCTGCACGAAACCGGCCAGGTCGGGCCAGAACAGGTTGAGCAGCGGCCGGGCGAGCAGCTCGGTACCCCGGCCGCCGCCGTCAGGCTCGGAGTATCCTCCGGACGTCAGCGGGCGATGGTAGAAGCCCTTGACGAACGAGATGGCCGGGTCGGTCAGCAGCGGGCCCAGCAGTCCGGTGACGAAGCGCGGATCGAACGGATCGACGTCGGCATCGATGAACGCGACGATGTCACCCGAGGCCACGGCCAGGCCGGCCCACATCGCGCCGCCCTTGCCGGGCATCGGCGGCTGGCCCCGCGTGTCGTCGTCCTGGGACACGACGAACGCGCCCGCCGCCCGGGCGGCGGCCGCGGTGCCGTCCACGGACCGCGAGTCGACCACGATGACCTCATCCACCAGGGGAACTGCCTGGATCAGGGCGCTGCGGATCGCGGCCACGATCACCCCGACAGTGGTCTCCTCGTCGCGGGCGGGAATGACCACGCTGACCGTGGCCTGCCCCTTGGCCTGCAGCAGCCGGTCCGCCGGCCAGTCCTGCGCACGGCTCGTCCGGCAGGCTGACCACGCCTCGACGACCGGCGCCATCCCCGTGCAGCGCATTCGCATCCTCTGCCCCCGTTGTTTGCCTGGCGTTTTGAAGGAGAGGCATACTGCCCGAACAATCTGGTGCATAACGCATTCAGGGACGCCAATGTGCCGGGCGAGGAAACGAGGCCATGGAGATCTGCAGGATCGGGCTGGTCGGCGCCGGGAACGTGGGCCGCCGCCATGCCCAGGTACTCAAGAATTTCCCGGACGTCCACCTGACCGGGATCGCCGACGTGGTCCCGCGGGCGGCGGCGGCGCTGGCCGCCGACGTCGGCAGCCGGGCGTTCCCTGGCCTCGACGAACTGCTGTCCGCCGGAGTCGACGCGGTGTACGTCTGCGTGCCGCCGTTCGCGCACGGGCCGCCCGAGACCGCTGTCCTGTCCGCCCGGCTGCCCCTGTTCGTAGAGAAGCCGCTGGCCGCGACGGCGGAGACGGCGGAGCGGGTGGGCGCCCAGGTCGCCGCGGCGGGCGTACTGACCGCCGTCGGCCATCACTGGCGCTACCTGACGGTGGTGGAGCGCGCCCGGCGGCTGCTCGACGGGCGGCCGGTCCGCCTGGTCGGCGGGGCGTGGCTGGACAAGGTGCCCCCCGTCGGGTGGTGGCCGGTCCGGGACCGGTCCGGCGGACCGGTGATCGAGCAGGCCGCCCACGTCCTGGACCTCGCCCGGCTGCTGGCCGGCGAGGTGGCCGAGGTGTTCGCGATGGGCGACGGGCGGCCTCCGGCGGTACCCGGAGCCGACGTCGACGGCGTGACCACCGCCACGCTGCGGTTTCGCAGCGGTGCGCTGGGAACGCTGAGCACCACGTGCCTGCTGGGCTGGAAGCAGCGGGCCGGCCTCGAGCTGATCGCCGAGGGGCTGTGGCTGTCG
The DNA here is from genome assembly GCA_025934635.1 of Streptosporangiaceae bacterium. The sequence goes on from JAICWX010000040.1 coordinate 40,470, forward strand.
GTGGGCGAGGACGGGCTGGTGATCCGGGAAGGCAGCGGCGATCCGGCCGAGGAACTCGTCGCCGCGGATCCCGCCGCGGCCCGGGTCGCGGTGGACCGGGCCTTCGTCGACGCGGTCCGCGGGATCGGGGACGATGTACGGGCACCGTACGCGGAGGCGCTGCGGACCCACCGGCTGGCGTGCGCGCTGGCCTCGTCGGCGGCCGCGGGGCAGCCCGTGCGGCCGGCCAGCGGCCCGGAGCCGGGATGAAGACCGAACGCAACCTCATCGTGGAGGGCCCCGGCCGGATCTCGGTGCGGGACGCGCCGCGCGCGCCGGTGCCGCCCGGCGGGTTCCGGGTCACCACGATGTTCAGCGGCATCTCGGCCGGCACCGAACTGAGCTACGTCAAGGGCACCAACCCGCTCCTGTCCGAACGCTGGAACCCGGACCTCGGCCTTTTCGTGCCAGGCAAACCGGGTGGCGGATACCCGGTCACCCGGCTGGGGTACATGGAGGTCGGCAAGGTCACCGAGTCCCGGACGCCCGCGGTCCCAGCCGGCAGCACCGTGGCGATGACCTACGGCCACCGCACCGGGTACACCGGTGACCCGGTCGCGGACCGGGTGGTGCCCGTGCCGGAGGACCTCGATCCGCTGCTGGGCATTTACCTCGCGCATATGGGCCCGATCTGCGCCAACGGCCTGCTGCACGCCGCCGCGGACCTGTGCGGGCCCGACGTCCGCTCGCTCGGGGACGGAGTGCGCGGCCGGCGCGTCGTGGTGGTCGGCGCCGGGGTGGTGGCCCTGCTTACCGCGCTGCTGGCCCGCCGGCACGGCGCTGCCTCCGTCGTGGTGCTCGACCCGACTCCCGGACGGCGGGCGGCGGCCGGGGCCCTGGGGCTGGAGTCACTCGACCCGGAGGGGCCGGACGACCCGGCGGCCAGCCTGAAGACCAGATGGCGGCACGCCCCGGGCGACCGGGGGGCGGATGTGGTGTTCCAGTGCCGCGGGCAGCCGACGGCCCTGCACCTGGCGTTGCGGGTGGCCCGCCCGCAGGCGACCGTGATCGACCTGGCCTTCTACCAGGGAGATGCCGCCGGGCTGCGGCTCGGCGCGGAGTTCCATCACAACGGCCTGGCGGTACGGTGCGCTCAGATCGGCCGGGTGCCGCGGGGCCTGGCGCACAGCTGGGACCGGGAGCGGCTCTCCGCCGA
>JAICWX010000561.1 GCA_025934635.1 Streptosporangiaceae bacterium
ACGGCCACCGCCACCTCGAACACGGTGCTGAGCGCCAGCCAGATTGCCCAGCGGGTCGACCCGGCCCTGGTGGACATCGTGTCCACCGACAGCGCCGCGGGCTCGACCTCGGCCGGCACCGGCATCGTGCTGACCGCCGACGGCGAGATCCTCACCAACAACCACGTGATCCGCGGCGCCACCTCGATCAAGGTCACCGACGTCGGCAACGGGAAGACCTACACCGCTTCGGTGGTCGGCTACGACGCCAGCGACGACGTGGCCGTGATCCAGCTCAGGAACGCGTCCGGCCTCACCACCGCCAGCCTGGGCGACTCCTCCTCGGTCGCCAGCGGCGACACGGTGACCGCGCTGGGCAACGCGGGCGGCAAGGGCGGCACCCCGTCGGTCGCCAGCGGCACGGTCACCGCCCTGGGCCAGTCCATCACCGCCTCGGACGAGGGCTCCGGCGTCAGCGAGCACCTGACCGGGCTGATCCAGACCAACGCCGACATCCAGCCCGGCGACTCGGGCGGCGCGCTGGTCAACTCGCACGGCCAGGTGATCGGCATGAACACCGCGGCCTCGACCGGCTTCCAGTTCCAGGGCCAGTCCAGCTCCCCGGGCAGCCAGGAGCAGGCCTACGCCATCCCGATCGACTCGGCGCTGACCGTCGCCAAGCAGATCGAGGCCGGCAACGGCTCCTCGGCCGTCCACATCGGCGCCACCGCCTTCCTCGGCATCGCGACCTCGGGCAGCGACTCGAGCGGATCCAGCGGGTTCGGCGGGTTCGGCGGCCAGGGCAACGCCAGCAACGGCGCGAGTGGCCCGGGCACCGGGGTGACCATCGCCGGGGCCGTGTCCGGCTCCCCGGCGGCCGGCGCGGGCCTGACCCAGGGCGACACGATCACCGCGGTCGGCGGCCAGTCGGTCTCCTCCGCCAGCGACATCCAGCAGGTGCTGGTCAAGTACCACCCGGGCGACAAGATCGCGGTCAGCTGGCAGGACGCGTCCGGCCAGTCGCACAGCACGACCGTGACCCTGACATCCGGCCCGGCTGCCTAGCGGCGGCCGACGGGGGGCCTCCGGGATCTTCGGGGCGGCATCCCTGCTAAGCCCGCCCCGGCGCCCATCCGCCCCGATGCCAGCCAGGACCGCACGCCGGTCCCCCCGTTGGCTGGCACCGCCGCCAGTGATCCCCGGCTAACCCCGGGGATCACTGGTGTTGTCGTTTCCTGACGGCCGGGATAAGGATGAACGGGTGCGCGCAGCGAGACTCCACGGGGTAGGCGACCTGCGGGTCGCGGACGAGCCGGAGCCGACGGCCGGGGAACCGGGGTCCGGCCTGAGCCTGGTGCGGGTGACCGCGGTCGGCATCTGCGGCTCGGACCTGCACTGGTTCGACGAGGGCGCGATCGGCGACGCCAGGCTCACCCACCCGCTCGTGCTCGGCCACGAGGGCGCGGGGGTGATCGCCGACGGGCCGCGGCGCGGCGAGCGGGTGGCCATCGACCCGGCCATCCCGGACGAGACCTGCCGGGCCTGCCGGGACGGCTACCGCAACCTGTGCTACCACATCAGGTTCTCCGGCCACGGCGACACCGACGGCATGCTGCGCGAGGTCATGGCCTGGCCCTCGCACCTGCTGCACCCGCTGCCGGACGGGGTCTCCGATACCGACGGCGCCGTGCTCGAGCCGCTCGGGGTGGCGATCCACTCCCTCGACCTGGGGCACCTGCCGCTGGCCGGCACCGCCGCGGTGATCGGCTGCGGCCCCATCGGGCTGCTCATGATCCAGCTGCTGAAGGTGGCGGGGGCCCGTTCGGTGCTGGCCGTCGAGCCCCTGGCCCACCGTAGGGAAGCAGCCGAACGGGTGGGCGCCGACCAGGTCTGCGAGCCCTCCGCCAGCCTCGGCGAGGCGGGCGTGGACGTGGCGTTCGAGGCGGCCGGCAACGACGAGGGCGTCGATGAGGCGATGACCTCGGTGCGGCCCGGCGGCCGGGTGGTGCTGGCCGGCATCCCGGGCGATGACGCCATCCGCTTCGGCGCCTCCCTCGCGCGGCGCAAGGGGCTGACGATCGCGATGGTCCGGCGGATGAACGAGGTCTACCCGCGGGCGATCAGCCTGGCCGAGCACAAGGCGGTAGACCTCGCCTCGGTGGTGACGAGCCGGTCCGGGCTGGGCGAGATCACCGAGGCGTTCGGGGCGGCGGCCCGGCGCGCCGGGCTCAAGGCGGTCATCGAACCGCAGCGATAGGGTGTGCGGATGCGCTCGGTACGGCTCGCGGTGGTGCTGGATAGCTGCTGCGTGCTGGTGTTCGTCGTCATCGGGCGGGCCAGCCACACCGAGGGCGAAACCCTGACGGGCATCGCCTCGACGGCGTGGCCGTTCCTGGCCGGACTGGCGGGCGGCTGGCTGGCGGGGCGGGTCTGGCGGCGGCCTTATCCGCTGTGGCCGGCCGGGGTCAGCGCCTGGCTCGGCACGGTGGTCCTGGGTCTGCTGCTGCGGGTGGTGTCAGGGCAGGGCATCGCCGTCTCGTTCGGCGTCGTGGTTTTGATTTTCCTGGGACTGTTCCTGCTCGGCTGGCGGCTGTGGCCGGCCGCTAGGCGGCGTTAGCCCGCAGCGTCATGCCGGCGTCGTAGCCCTCGCCGATCCGGGCGATCTCGGCGAGCTGGTAGCTGGTCAGCACCTCGACCGACAGCTCGTGCAGGCGGCGGGTCTTGGCCGCGCAGCAGTCGGCCAGCAGGGTCACCGGGAAGTCCCGCATGAACGCCGACCGGATCGTGGTCTCCACGCACAGGTTGGTGACCACCCCGCAGACGGCCAGCTCGCGGACGCCGAGCCCGCGCAGCAGCGGCTCCAGCGAGGTCCACTGGAACGCGTCGAAGCGCACCTTGTCGACCACCAGGTCCTCGGGGCCGCAGCCGAGCTCGTCCACCACCTCGGCGTCCCAGAAGCCGCCGGCCAGGCCGTTGACGCCGGCCAGGGCCGGGCTGTTGGCGACCAGCGCCGCGCCCTCGTCGGCGCGGCCCGGCCGGTACACGTGCCGGGTGAACACCACCGGGATCGCGGCCCGGCGGGCCTGGGCGACCGCGACGGCCGCGTTGCGGACGGCCTCGCCGGCGCCTTCCAGGCCCATGCCGATCCGGGGAAACGAGCCATTCGGGTGGCAGAAGCCGTTCTGCATGTCCACGACGAGCAGCGCCCGCATTGTCATGGGCTCACCTCCACGGTATTTACGGTAACCGGGGAGCACCGTGGGTGAATACCCCGGCGCGCCGGGGGGAGGGAGGCGGCTTCGCAATCGACAGCTAAGGAGGATCTGCGATGGCCAGCGAACTCAGCGGCACGCGAGTGGCCTTCCTGACCGCGAACGAGGGGGTCGAGCAGGTCGAGCTGACCGCGCCCTGGCAGGCGGTCAAGGACGCCGGCGGCACGCCCGAGCTCATCGCGCCGGAGGCCGGCGACGTTCAGGGGTTCAACCACGTGGACAAGGCGGACACGTTCACCGTCGATCACGCCATCGGCGACGCCGACCCGGGCGACTACTCCGCGCTGGTGCTGCCCGGCGGCGTGGTCAACGCCGACGAACTGCGGGCGGCGCCAGGGGCGACGGCGTTCGTCCGGCGGATCTTCGAGGCGGGCAAGCCGGTCGCGGTCATCTGCCACGGGCCGTGGGCCCTGGTCGAGGCGGACCTGGTCCGGGGCCGGACGCTGACCTCGTGGCCCAGCCTGGCGACCGACATCCGCAACGCCGGCGGCA
>JAICWX010000042.1 GCA_025934635.1 Streptosporangiaceae bacterium
AGTACATGGCGGATGATGCCGGCGCGGCCGGCGGGACCGGTGAGGCGCGAGAGCCTGAGGCGGGGCGGGTGCGCAGCTGGCGCGGACACGTGACGCGCCGCGGACGCAGGGCACGGCGGGGACGCGTGAGGCGCTGGGGACGCGTGACACGCTGGGTGGCTTGCGCGGCAGGTGTCATGGTCCTGATACCCGTTATAGGCGGTGCTGCCGCGGGAACCGCGTTGCTGGGCGAGGATTCCGGGCCGGTGTCGGTTCGCGCGCACACCATGGGCGACGACGCGCTGTGGCTGGGGCACGCATGGGTGGACGGGCGGCACGGACAGGCCGACCTGGACGCGCTCGTCGCGCGGCTGAAGACCACCGGGATCCGGGACCTGTTCGTGCACTCCGGGCCGCTGTCCGACAACGGCGGCCTCAACCCGGCGCTCCGGCCGCGGGCACGCTGGCTCACCGGCGCCCTGCACCGGGCACTGCCCCAGGTCCGGGTCCAGGCCTGGCTGGGCGCCCTGGTCGGCGGGGGCCACCTCGACCTGGCGGATCCCGCGACCCGGGCCCGCATCGTCGCCAGCGCCCAGGCCGTCGTCGCGGATGGCTTCGACGGCGCCCACCTGGATCTCGAGCCGGTCGCCAACGGCGACACCGGTTACCTGGCCCTGCTCGCCCAGGTGCGCGCGGTCACGCCGTTCCTGTCCGTCGCGGCACCGCAGGTCCAGCCGCTCGGCTGGCTGCCCTTGCCTGCATTCCATCCCCACTGGTGGTCGGCCGGCTACCTGCGCCAGGTGGCCACCCGCGTGAACCAGGTCGCCATCATGACGTACGACACCGGAATGCCGACCGGCGCCCTGTACGCCGGGTACCTGCACCGGGAAACCGAGCTGGCACTGCGGGCAGTGCCGCCGGACGTCTCGCTGCTGATCGGCCTGCCCGCGTACCGCAGCAGCGCCCTCGGCCATTTCAGCAGCGCCGAGACCGTGTCGGCGGCGATCCGCGGCGTCCGGCTGGCGACCAGCCCGGTGCCGCCGGACCGGCCGCTGGGCGTCGCGCTCTACGTGGACTTCACCGCGACCGCCCAGGACTGGGCGCAGTACCAAGCCGGCTGGAACAAGCCCGCAGCCCGGTGACGGCGTCCCGTGCGAACGACTCGAGAGAATGGGGTCATGATCGCGCGCATCTGGCGCGGGTGGGCGCCGCCAGGAAGAGCCGGTGACTACCAGCGCCACTACGAGACCGAGGTCACCGGGCACCTGCGGGAGGTCGGCGGGTTCCGCGGCGCCCAGCTCCTGCGGCGGGACGAGGACGGGGAAGTCGTGTTCACCTCCATCACCTGGTTCACGGATCTGGACGCGGTCCGGGCCTTTGCCGGTGACGATTACGAGCGGGCCGTGGTGGAGGACGCGGCCCGGGCCGCGCTGAGCCGCTGGGACGAGCGTGTTACCCACCACGAGGTCGCCGTACAAATCCAGGAGCGGGCGAAATGACCGGTCCCGGAAGATCCGGGGCTAGCCCGCCGGAGTATTGGCCGCGCGGGCGGCGATGATTCGATGCCCGGCAAAGTGTCGCGGGCTGAGGATGAAGTCGTGGAAATAGCTGAGGCTGATGTGCTGCTGGATCCGGCGTTCACGGTGCCTGCTGTTCCTGAGGCCGCAGCCGGGGTGGGGTGGATCCGGTGCATGGTGCCGCGCTTTTGCGAGGGCGCGGCGCATGCGCGGCGGCGGGCTCTGACCGAGCGGGTCATCGCGCAGATCGGCCGTCCGCGGCGGTCATCATCGCCGACCGCCGCCCTGCTGGACGCGATGGGCCTGGATCCCGGCCTGGAACCTGACGTGGCCGCGGTGGCGCTGGCATATCAGCCGCATGTTCCGGCGCCGCCCGAGGCGGACGCCGCCGCCGACCGGCTGGCGGCCGCGTGCGGCGGGCGGACCGAGGAATCGGCCGCGCGAGTATGCGTGCTGGTCCAGGCGCACGCCGCCACGCTGGCGCTGATCGCCCGGCGGCAGGCCGGGGACAGCGCACCCGCGGTCCCGGTGACGCGCCGGATCACCCCGGACGGGTACGAGATCGGAGTCGACCTGGCCGCGGCACCGTTCGGCGCAGGACGGCATGCCTGCCCCGGGCGGGCACTGGCGCTCTACCTGGCTGACGCCAGCTGACCTGAGGAACTGGCCCGGAAAAGTTCGGAGCCGGCCGTCGGAGTTTGGGCCGGCCGGACGACGATGAAGATGTGACGCACCCACAGGTGCGGCCCGATCCGGCGTTCGGGCTGCTGGAGCTGTATGACGACGCGCTGCCGCACGTCTACGGCTACCTGCTGGCCCGCTGCGGCGACACCGGCCTGGCCGAGGACCTGACGGCCGAGTCGTTCCTGGCCGCCGTGCACGCGGTCCGCAAGCCGGGTGCTCCCGATCCTTCGATCCCGTGGCTGATCGGGGTGGCCCGGCACAAGCTGGCCGACCACTGGCGGCGGGCCGAGCGGGAGCAGCGCGGGCTGCGCCTGCTCGACGGCCAGCCGGCCCGCGTCGACGACCCGTGGGAAACGGCCGTCGACCGGATCCAGGCCCGCGAGGTGCTCGGCCGTCTCGGCCCGCACCACCGGGCCGCGCTCACGTTGCGCTACCTCGACGGGCTGCCGGTGCCCGAGGTGGCCCGGCACCTGGACCGTACCGTGCACGCCACCGAGGCGCTGCTCGTCCGGGCCCGGGCCGCGTTCCGCCGGCTCTACGAGGGAGAGGAGGGCTCGCGATGACCGATCCGTTCGAGGCCGATCCGTTCGAAGCTCTGCGCGAGCCCGTCAGGCCGGCCGATCCCGACCCCGGCTTCGCCGGGCGGCTGCGGCAGCGGCTGACCCGGGAGGTCTTCGCATCATCCCCAGGAGGAACCATGTCCCAGCAGACCATCGCGAGCCAGGTCGAGCGCGAGCCCGCCTGGCCGCCGGCCCTGACCCCCTACATCGTCGTGTCCGACGCCCGGCGGGCCATGGACTGGTATACCGAGGTGTTCGGCGCGCAGCGCCGCGGCGAGCCCATCGTCAACGCGGACGGCACGATCGGCCACGCCGAGGTCGGCATCGGCGATGCGGTGCTGATGTTTTCCGAAGCGTCGGCCCTGTGGCCGAACGTACCGGTCCGGGCGCCGGATTCCCCCGCGACGTTCAGCCACAGCCTGCACGTCAAGGTCGACGACGTCGACGGGACGACCGAGCGGGCCCGGCGCAGCGGCGCCACCGTGGAGCGGGAGCCGGTCGACCAGCCCTACGGGCGGGGCTCGGTGATCGTGGACCCGTTCGGGCACCGGTGGATACTGCTGCGGCCGCCGGCCGGGGTGACCCGGCTGCGCCAGGGCGACGTGGCGAACGTGACGATGATGACGAGCGACGCGCAGCGGGCCAAGGAGTTCTACGAGGCCGTGCTGCAGGTGCCGTTCTCCCCCGCGCACCCCGGCACGTGGCGTACCGCTGAGACCAGTCCGCCGCTGGGTATTTTCACGTTGCGGGACGGGGAGCCGGAGGTGCAGTTGTCGTTCCGCGTCGACGATATCGCCGCGGCGGCCGAGCGGGTCCGGACGGCGGGCGGGCGCGCGGACGAGCCCGAGCGCAGGCCGTTCGGGATGACCGCGGCCTGCGTCGACGACCAGGGGGTGGCGTTCAGGCTCTGGCAGCCGGCCGGCTGACTGGGCCGGCGGACTGGGCCGGCGGACAGGCACGGGGGCGAGCCTGAGCGGCGGGAGACGGCTAGAGCATGGCCCGCAAACGCTGTCTCTGAGATTCGGTGGTTGTGGCGTTCTACCCTCTCTATTCGTTAGAACGCCACAACCACTGAATCGAAATGGTGCACGGGGGGCGGGTGAGATAAATGGGGACGACTTCGGGTGGGGCTGACTAGTGGGCGGAGAGAGCGGCGGGTGGACGGGAGGCCGGCGGACGGGAGGCGGGCCGGCGGACGGGAGGCGGGCCGGCGGGTGAGGGCGGCGGGTGCTAGGCGTCGAAGTCGATGCCCTGGGTCAGGTGCGGGTCGGTGTCGATGATCATGACGGCGGAGCCGGCTGAGAACGGGGGCCAGCCGGGGTTACCGGTGGTGGCGAACGAGGCGAAGGCGTGGTGGTCGAAGTCGGCGAGTTCCTGCGGCGGGTTGGGGCCGGTGTACTCGCGGACGTAGGGGGCGCCGAGGTTGTTGAAGAAGAACGGGATGTCAATAGAGTGGCCCGCGCGGATGTACGGCGCGGCGGTCGACTCCCAGCCGAACTCGTAGCGGTAGGTCGGGGCCGCGCCGGTGGCCACCCGGGCCTCGGCGAACGCCTGGGTGGGGTGGCGGAAGAAGTCGTCGGCGAACTGCCGTTGCCCCTGGCGCCGGGCCTCGGCTGAACCGGGCTGGTCGCGGAAGCCCCGCCAGGCGAACTCGTTCTTCGTCGTGCCGGCCAGGACCGGGACGGCCGCGCCGCGGCCCGCCCGCACGGCGTCGAGGAACTGGCTGGCCACGACGTCGCCGTCGATGACGGGGCCCCACGGGGGCATCAGCGGGGTCCCGGCGGCCTCGTACTCGGCCACCACCGCGTCGTGCGCGTCGATCAGCTCGAGCGGGGTCCGTGACGCCAGGCCGGCCCGGGTGGCCTCGACCCCGGCGTGCCTGGCGAGGGCGTCGGTCAGGGCCCGGGCCTGGTCGGCGGGCCAGGCCGAGGCGGGGGCGATCCCGCTGGCGATGACCGCCTGCCGGAACAGGCCGTCGGCCGCCGCCGAGACCAGCAGGGACGAGACCGCCATCCCGCCGGCCGACTGGCCCATCACCGTGACCCGGGCCGGATCGCCGCCGAAGGCCGCGACGTTGTCCCGGACCCATGCCAGCGCCGCGATGCAGTCGAGCAGGCCGCGGTTCGACGGCGCGTCGGCGAGCGCGGCGAACCCCTCGGCGCCGAGGCGGTAGTTGATGCTCACCACGACCAGGCCCTGGCGGGCGAAGGACGCACCGTCGTACCAGGGGTTCGCGCTGCAGCCGGCGAAGAAGCCGCCGCCGTGGATCCAGACCAGCACCGGCCGCGGGCCGTCGGTCCCGGTCGTCCACACGTTGAGGTTGAGGATCTCCTCCCCCGCGATGATCGGCTCGATGACGTCGGGCAGCCCGCCCGGCGCGGCGCCCTCCCGCTGGGGTGCGGTCGGGCCGAACGCGAACGCCGCGAACGGCTCCGTCCAGGGCTCGTGCGGCTGGGGCGCGAGGAACCGGCGCTCGCCGAATGGCGGGGCGGCGTAGGGGATGCCCTTGTAAGCCGCGACCCCGTCGGTGACGCGTCCGATCACGGGGCCGGCGGTGGTGCCGACGGCGGCAGCGGTGGTGGTGCCCGTGGTGGTGCTATCGGCCGTGGTCATGGGTGTCCCTGCCTTCCGATGGCGAAGATCCCGGCGCCTTCTCCCGGCGGTAGCTCGTCGATCCGGACGCAGGCCACCGCGCGCCCGCCGCCGATGTCGGTCAGCGGCGGCGTCGCGGCCACGCAGCGGTCCTCGGCGAACGGGCAGCGCGGGGCGAACGGGCAGCCCACGCCGTCGCGCGGCGCGAAGCCGGACCGGGCGGACGCCTGCGACCGGGCGATCCGCCGGGCCTGCTGGGCCTGCACGTCGGGCACCGGCACCGAGGCCAGCAGGGCCCGGGTGTAGGGGTGGGCGGGCCGCTCGCACACGTCGGCGGCCAGGCCCTGCTCCATCACCCGGCCGCGGTACAGCACCACGACCCGGTCCGAGACGTGCCGGACCACGGCCATGTTGTGCGAGATGAAGATGTAGCTCGTCCCGGCGTCGCGCTGGATTTCCTCCAGCAGGTTCAGCACCTGGGCCTGCACCGACACGTCGAGCGCGCTCACTGCCTCGTCGCACACGACGATCTCCGGCTCGAGCATCAGCGCCCGCGCGATCGCGATGCGCTGGCGCTGGCCGCCGGAGAACTCCGCCGGGTACTTCGTCATGGCCGCGGGCCCGATGCCGACCCGGTCGAGCAGTTGCTCGGCCCGGCTCCTGATCTCGGCCGCGGACCGGCCCTGGCGGGCGACGCGGAGCGGCTCGGTCACGGTCGCCCCGATCGTCTTGGACGGGTCGAGCGAGCTGAACGGATCCTGGAAGATGGCCTGCAGGCTGGTGCGCAGCGCCTTTCGCGGCCGGGCCGCCGCCTTCAGGATCTCGGTGCCGTGCAGGCGGATACTGCCGCCGGAGGCCGGGCGCAGGCCCAGGATGGCCGACGCGATCGTGGTCTTGCCCGACCCCGACTCCCCCACGATGGCGACGGTCTCGCCGGGCGCGACCGACATCGACACGTGCGAGACGGCGACGAACGGAGGCCGCCGGAACCCGCGCGAGTAGGTGACGGTCAGGTCCTCGATCTCGAGGAGGGCCCCGCCGCCTGGGGTACTGCTATCAGGGGGGCTCATGCGATCGTCCCGTTCGCTGGCACGCCGACCCGGATACAGCGGGCGACGTGGCCGGGGCCGCTGCTCAGCGGCTCCAGCGGGATGGAGGCCGCGGCGCACTCGGCGACGTGGATGGGACAGCGGTCGTAGAAGTGGCAGCCGGCCGGCCAGTTCGCCGGGCTCGGCACCGTGCCGGGGATCGACCGCAGCGTGGTGCGGGGCTCGCCCATGATGGGGTTCGACTCGAGCAGGGCCCTGGTGTACGGGTGGGCGGCGGCCCCGAACAGCGTCTCGACACCGGCGTTCTCCACCACCTCGCCCGCGTACATGACCACGGCGCGGGTGCACAGGTCGGCGACCACGCCGAGGTCGTGGGTGATGAGGACGATCGCCATGCCGGTCTCGTCCTGCAGGCGGCGCAGCAGCCCGAGGATCTCGCCCTGGACGGTCACGTCGAGGGCGGAGGTCGGCTCGTCGGCGATGAGCACGGCCGGGCGGCCCGCCAGCGCGCAGGCGATCGCGACGCGCTGGGCCATGCCGCCGGACAGCTGGTGCGGGAACCGCCGGGCGACGTCGGCCGGCTCGGGCAGCCCGGCCTGGCTCAGCAGCTCGAGCACCCGTTCCTGGCGGCGGGCGCCGCGGATGCGGTCGTGCCGGCCGACCAGCTCGCCGAGCTGGCTGGCGACCGTGAAGCACGGGTCCAGCGCGACCATCGGGTCCTGGGAGACGTAGCCGATCCCGGATCCCCTGACCGCCGAGCGGGCCTTCTTCGGGGCGCGGCTGAGGTCCTCGCCGCGGAAGAACACCGAGCCGGTGACCGCCGAACCGGGGCCGAGGCTGGCCAGCACGGCCGAGGCCGTGACCGTCTTGCCGCAGCCCGACTCGCCGATGATGCCGAGGGTCTGACCCGGCAGCACGTCGAAGCTGACATCCCGGACGACCACCAGAGGGCCGAACGAGACGGACAGCGCGCGGACGGACAAGATGGCAGCGGGATCCGGCCCGGGCGCGGCGGCATCGGCGGGACGCTCTGCCGCCGGCTTCGCCCGGGCGCTGGTTATCCGGCTGCGGTTCGAGGCGGTCGCGTCCCGCAGCGCGTCCGCGACCAGGATCAGCGACAGGATGACCAGCCCCAGCGTCGCCCCGCTGGGCACGATCAGCCACGGCTGCTGGGCCATGACCTGCTGGGCGTCGCTCACCATGCCGCCCCAGCTGGGGTTGGGCGGGCTGACGCCGAGGTTGATGTAGTTGAGTCCGCCCTGGATGCCGAGGATGACGGCCCCGAGGACGGCGGTGTTCACGATGATGGGACCCCAGATGTTGGGGAGCACGTGCCGGAGCACGATGCGCGCCCGCCCCAGGCCGATCACCTCGGCCGCCGCGATGAAGATCTCCTCGCGGACGGCCCGGGCGGCGGCCCGGGTGACCCGGATGATGGCCGGCGACGACAGCAGCCCGAGCGTGACCATCCCGGCGCTGGCGCTGTTGTTGGTGATCGTGTAGATCATCAGCAGCACCACGATGCCGGGGATCGCCATGACGATCTCGGTGACCCGGGAGATGGCGTTGTCGGTGAACCGGCCGGAGTAGCCGGCGATCAGGCCGAAGACGATGCCGGCGATGACCGCGACGGCGAGCGCCTCGGCCAGCCCGAGCAGGCTCACCCGGCCGCCCCACAGCAGCCGGCTGAGCACGTCGCGGCCCAGCCGGTCGGTGCCCAGCAGGTGGGCGTGCGAGGCCAGCGACAAGGTGGCGGTCAGGTCCTGCTCGAGCGGGTTGTAGGGCGCGATCACCGGGGCGAGGCAGACCGCGATGATCACGATCAGCAGGAAGCTGCCCGCCACCACGCCCAGCGGGCGGCGCAGGTACTCGTGCAGCAGCCGCAGCTTCGGCTGCCGGGGGGCGGCGGCGCCGGCTTCGGCTATCGTCTCTTCGATACTGGCGGTCATGCCCCGCGCACCTTCGGGTTCAAGAGGGCGCTCGCGATGTCGACGAGCACGTTGACGATGACGACGATCAGGGTGAAGTAGAGCGAGATGCCCTGGATCACCGGCAGGTCCGCCTGCAGGGCGGACTGCAGGGCCTGCGAACCCAGCCCGGGCAGCACGAAGATGTTCTCGATGATGACGGTGCCGCTCAGGGCGCCGACGAAGATGATCCCGAGCACGGTGACCACGGGTCCGGCGGCGTTCCGCAGCGCGTGCTTGTAGATGAGGGAGACCTCGGACGCCCCGTTCGCGCGCAGGGTGCGGGTGAACGGGCTGGCCGCGGCCAGCAGCATCTGGTCCCGGGTCTGTTTCGCCACGGCGGTGACGCCGCCGAAGGCCAGGGCGATCACCGGCAGGAACAGGGACCCGACCCACAGGCCCGGCCCCTGGGCGATGGGCACGTAGCCGGTCGCCGGGAACAGCGGCACCTCGACCGCCAGGAACGTGATCAGGATGACGGCGAGCCAGAAGTTCGGGACGGCGATGCCGATGGCCGAGACGCCGTCGATGACCTGGCCGACGACCTTGCCGCCGGTGGCGGACAGCACGCCGAGGATGATCCCGGCGACCGTGAACACGAGCAGCGAGCCGATGATCAGGGACAGGCTGACGCTCAGCCGCGGGGCGAGGATCGACTGGACGGACTGGCCGGTCGTGTACGAGACGCCGAGATCGCCGTGGACGGCGCCGCCGAGCCAGTGGAAGTAGCGGACGATCAGCGGCTGGTCCAGGCCCAGGCGGTGGTTGAACGCGTCGACCTGGGCCGGGCTCGCGTTCAGCCCGAGCACGGTGCGAGCCACGTTGGACGGCGCCACCCCCTGCAGGAAGTAGGTGATGGTCGGCACGATCACCAGCAGGACGAGGGACCCGATCAGTCGCGGTGCGAATCGTTTGAGCATCAAGTGGCCTTTTCAGAGCGGCGACGGTGCCGCCCGGATAGTTCCGGGCGGCACCGCGGTTCAGCTGGAGCTGGCCGGCTTCCACTGGGTGGGGTCGGGCCACGGGTACGTGCCGAAGGTCAGCCCGGCGACGTCCTTGGTGGAAAATAGCAGGGCATCGGTGCTGGCCACGGGAACGAGGTAGGCGTTCTTGACCATGAAGGTCTCCGAGGCCTGCGCGGCCTGGACGCCCTGCGGCGAGTCGATGTCGTGCGCCCGCTGGGCCTGGGCCAGCTGGTTGCCGGCCTGGTCCTGGTAGCCCATGTAGTTGTAGAGGGCGGGGTTGGTGACCAGCTGCTGGGTGTCGACCAGCTGGACCGAGTACTGGAACGTCAGCGTGGTGGTGGGGTACTTCTTGCCGAGCAGCAGGTTGACGTAGGCCGAGAACGACGGCGTGGTCTTGATCGTCACGTTGACGCCGATGGACTTCCAGTTGGCCGCGAGGGCCTGGGCGAGCAGGTCACCGCTGTCGACCGCGGGCTGCTCGACCAGGGTGAAGCTGAACCCGCGGGGGTAGCCGGCCTGGGCCAGCAGCTGCTTGGCCTTGGCCGGATCGTAGGGGTACTGCTGGTCCAGGCGGGCGAGGTAGCCGCCGACCCCTTTGGGCACGAACTGCGTGGTGGGCGTGCCGTAGTCGCCGTAGAGCGACTTGACGATGGCCGGGCGGTTCACCGCGTAGTTCAGCGCCTGGCGGACCCGGACGTCCTTGAGCGCGGGAGTGATCTTGCCGTCGATATCGGCGAGGTAGACGCCGAGCATGGCCGACGGCGCCGTCTCGATGTTCAGGCCCGCGGACTTGGCGGCCGGGGCGGTCGTGGCCGCGCCCTCGGCCACCTGGACCTGGCCCGACCGCAGGGCGGCGAGGATCGAGTTGTTGTCGGTGATGATCTTGATGACGACCTGGTCGTAGTGCTGCGCGCTCTTGTTCCAGTAGTACGGGTTCTTGACGTAGACGTACTTGTTGTCGGCGATGGTGGCCGACTTGTCGAGCATGTACGGGCCGGCGCCGTCGGTGCTGGAGCCCAGGCTGGTCGGGTTGGCCAGGCCCTTCGGCCCCACCACGTCGCCGGCCATGCCGTCCTGGTCGAGCCCGTAGGGCAGCAGCGGGTCGAGCTTGCTGAGCTTCAGGGTGACCTGCAGCGGGCCGGTGGCCGTGATGCTGCTGACGTTCGCGAGCCAGGCCGTGAAGCTGCCGCTCTTCTTGTAGTGCAGGAGCCAGTTCACGACCGTCTGCGCGGTCATCGCGGAGCCGTCGCTGAACTTGACGCCCTTGCGGAGGTTCATCACGAACGAGAGGCGGTCCGCGGAGTAGCTGAAGCTGGTGGCCAGCCCGGGGGCGGCCGTCCCGTCGGGCTGCCGCTCGATCAGGGCGGCGTAGGTGAGGTTGGGGAACCAGACGCTGGGGATCCCGTTGCTCGAGGTCGTCGGGTCCAGGCTGGCGGGCCCGGCGGTGGCGGCGATGGTCAAGGTGGTGGACGCCTTGCCGCCGGCACCGGTTGACCCGCCTCCCTTGGCCGTACAGGCCGTCAGGGCCATGGCGGAGGCTGCGATTGCGGTAACTGATATGGCCCGGACGAACCGGCCCCGTGGCTGCGGTGCTCTGGAGCGCATGACCGTCCCTTTCTTCTCGTTGTGCGTTGTCATAGCTGGTTGAGCGCGTAAGCGGCGCCGTGCTCGGTGATGTCGCGGTAGACGGCGGCGAACTGGCGGGCGAACTCGGCGTCCTCGCCCAGGTCGCCGAAGATCTTGGTCACGGTCAGGAAGCCGGCCGGGTCGGCCCGCTGCCGCCTGACGGCCTCGTCGACGAGGTCGCGCTGCCGTTCGGTGAAGTCGATCGGGGCACCGCCGGCGTCCAGGCCGCGCGCGAAGGCGGCCCAGCTGGCGACGATGGCGGCCGACCAGGGTGAGGTGAGCCCGCGGTCCTGCCGGTCGCGGACGACCGGCAGCAGGAACTGCGCGATCCGGTCCGCGCCGTCGGTGCCGAGGCGCAGCAAGGTGTCGGGCACGTAGGGGTTGGAGAACCGGGCCAGCAGGCTGCGCTGGTAGTCGGCGAGGTCGATGCCGGGCACCGGTGCCAGCGTCGGCTCGGCCTCGTCTTGCATGTAGTGGCGGACCAGGCGGGCGATGGCCGGGTCGGTGATCGCCTCGTGAGCGAACCGGTAACCCAGCAGGTAGCCGAAGTACGCGATCGCCTGGTGGCCCGCGTTGAGCAGGCGGAGCTTCATGAGCTCGTACGGCGCGACGTCCGGGACCAGGGCGACGCCCGCCTGTTCATACGGCGGCCGCCCCAGGGTGAAATGGTCTTCGAGCACCCACGCGGTGAAGTCCTCGCAGACGACCGGCCAGGCATCGTCGACGTGGTACGTCTGCGACACGTAGCGCCGGGTCTCGTCGGTGGTGACCGGGGTGATCCGGTCCACCATGCTGTTCGGGAAGGCGACCTCGCGGCCGATCCAGGCGGCCAGGTCCGGGTCGGTCAGGTGCGCGTAGGCGGTGAAGCTCTGCCGGGCCACGCGGCCGTTGCCCGGCAGGTTGTCGCAGGACACGATCGTGAACGGCGCGATGCCGCGGTCCCGGCGGCGGCGCAGGCCCTCGACCACGACGCCGAAGACGGTGGCGGGTACCGCGCCCGGCTCCAGGTCCCGCCGCACCGCGGGGTCGTCCGCGTCGAACCCGCCGCCGTCGGCCACGTTGTAGCCGCCTTCGGTGATGGTCAGCGACACGATCCGGGTGCCGGGGTCAGCGAGCCGCTCGAGGACCGCTTCGGGGTCGTCGGGTGCGTAGAGGAAATCGGTGATCGAGGCGATGGACCGGGCGGTCGCCGTGCCGTCCGGGCCGCGCTCGACGAGCGTGTACCGCATGTCCTGGCCGCGCAGCGCGTCCCGGACCCTCGTGTCGCCCGGCAGCAGGCCCACGCCGCAGATGGCCCAGTCGGCCGCCTCCCCCTGGTTCAGCAGGCGATCGAGGTACATGGCCTGGTGGGCGCGGTGGAAGTTACCGACGCCGATGTGGACGATGCCGGTCCGGAGGTCCCCGGGCCGGTAGTCCGGCTGCGCGACGAGATCCACCGGTCAGTCCTGCCCCTGGTCAGCCGCCTGGCCGGCGGCGCTGCCGATGGAATCCAGCGGCGCCGCGGTACCGTCCCGGTGAGTTTCCCAGAAGTCGAGGCGGTCGGCGAGGTGACCGGCGACGGCGGCCGGATGGCGGTCCAGCACCATGGTTTCCCGGCCATCGGGCGTGAAAGGGGGCCAGGGGGGAAGCAGGCCGCTCGTTAGGTCGCCATGGGTGACGAACTGAGCTACGGCGGCGCTGACCTGGCGCGCGACCTCGGCCGCGGCCGGCCCCTGGCCTTCGCCGCCGAGGAATTCGGGGACGCCGGGGGCGTCCAGGTTGCCGAAGAAGTAGGGCAGGTCGGCCAGGTGGGCGGCGCCCACGCCGTCGCCCTGGGCGGGCCAGCCCCAGGCGAACTCGTACAGGTAGGTCCGGCCGCCGCTGGACGCGTGGGCGGCCGCGAGCCGGCGGGCGGGCTCGGCCCAGCCGTGCTCGGTGGAGATCAGGCGGGTGACGACGGCCTCGTCCGCTCCGGTCTGCCCGGCTACGGCCTGGTAGAGCTGGACGGCTGCCGCCCGGGTGGCCGGGTCCGGGACCAGGACGGCCAGCGTGGTCTCGATCGCGGGCGCGGGGCCGGCCCAGCCGGTGATCTCGAACAGGCGGTGCTCCTCGCGGGTAGTGCCGATCATCAGGTCCACGTCCTTGGCCGATCCGGCCGCGATCGCGGCGAGCGGGTCGGCGGGCAGGACCTGGCCGTCGCCGACCAGCGGGAAGATGCGGGCCTCGATGCCCAGCTCGCGCTGGATGTCCGCGATCCGGAAGATGGACAGCGCGCGCAGCCGGGCCAGGACGCCGGGCGCGCCGGGCTCGATGCGCAGGCTTTTGAGGGCCTTCGCGGTCGCCGCGCGCGCCGTCTCGACGCTGACGGTCGCGTCCGCGTGACCGCTCTCGACGATGGCGCGCGCGAACAGGCCGCGGGCGGCCGGCGCGGCCAGCAGCGCGACGGTGGACATGGCCCCCGCGGACTGGCCGCCGACCGTGACCCGGGCCGGGTCACCGCCGAAGGCGGCGATGTTCTCCTGGACCCAGCGCAGCGCCATGATCTGGTCCTGGATCGCGAAGTCGCAGTGGCCCGGCTCGATGTCACCGAGGTAGAGACCGCCGAGGAGGCCGAGCCGGTAGTTCAGGGTCACCACGACGATGCCGTGCTCGCGGGCGTGCGCGGTGCCGTCGGTCCAGGCCCCGGTGCCCGAGCCGTACAGGAAGGCGCCGCCGTGAATCCACACCAGGACCGGGGCGCGGCCGCCGGTGTCCGGAGTCCAGACGTTCAGGTTGAGGCAGTCCTCCCCGGCCCGGGCGCCGGCGGCGTAGAAGTTGTGCTCCGCGCCGGGGATGGCCTTGGGCAGCGGGTCGATGTCCTGCAGGGAGATGAGCCCGAACGCCGTGGCGTCGATCCTGGCAGCCGCGCGCGGGGCCGGCTGGGGTGGCGCGAACCTCAGCTGACCGGCCGGGGCCGCGGCGTAGCGGATGCCGCGGAAGGTCGCAATGCCCTCTTCCAGCTGCCCGCGGACTTCGCCGCACGGGGCGGATACGTCGATAACTGCAGGCTGCGGGTATTCCGCGTCCTCGGCACCGGCCATCTGCAGCTCCCCACCTGATGATCATGAAGTGGGGACCATCCGATCATGGACCGATCGGAAACGGTAAGTGGATTCGGCCCACCGATGTGCCCGGTCTATGACCGGTTTACCTGGCTGTCACTCAGACGCGCAGCAGCGAGACGCCGGCGGCGGCGTACCGGTTCGCGATCGAGTTGCTCAGCTCGTGGCCGGTGATCAGGAGCTCGAAGTCCTGCACGGCGGCGAACTTGACGAACGTGGTCCGGCCGAACTTGTGGTGCGCGCCGATGAAGATGCGGCGCCGGGACGCCCGGACGGCCGCGGCCTTGACGGCGGCGACGGCCGGATCGGGCGTCGTCATGCCGTGCTCCAGGGTGATGCCGTTCGCGCCGATGATGGCCAGGTCGATCACCAGGCCGCTCAGCATCTGGGTCGGCCACTGGTCGACCACGCCCATCGTGCTCCCCCGCACCCGGCCGCCGAGGATGATGACCTGGATGTTAGTCCGCGCGGCGAGGGTCGTGGCGACCGGGAGCGAGTTGGTCACGACGGTCAGCGGCCGGTCGAGCGGCATCCGCTGCGCGACCAGCTGGGTCTGGTAGCCCTCGTCGATGAAGATGGTCTGCTCGTCGCCCAGCCGCTGGATCACGGCGTTGGCCACCCGCACCTTCTCCTCGGGGTTGATGTTGCTGCGCATCTCCAGCGCGCTCTCGAACGCGCTCGACTCGACCGGGTAGGCCACGCCGTAGGCGCGCCGGATCAGCCCGCGCGATTCCAGCACGCGCAGGTCCCGGCGGATCGTCTCGGCCGACACGCCGAGCAGGGCGGGCAGCCCGGCGACGGTGAGCTGGCCGTCCGAGCGGATACGCGACAGGAGGTCCGAACGGCGCGTGTGAGGGTCATAGCCGGCCAGCGCTCGTTCCACACATATGACATTATCACGGGCACATCTGACCATTGCGTGACCGGTTTGGTCAGCAAGGGGGCGGATGGCTGCGGATGGCGGGCGAAAAACCCGGCGCGAGGGGTGATGTGGCTGGTGTACGAGGCCGCTGGCCGGGTAAAGGAGGTCTCCAATCCGGAGGGTTTTCCGGTGGTGGCCGGCTCTGCCCCTTTGAGCCGGGCGGGCAGGGTCTCGTGGGATGACAGGAGGTCGGGTATGGATGCGGGGCTGACTATCGCGGTCCGTCGCGAACGCGGTTGTTCGATCGTGGCGGTCACCGGTGAGATCGACATTTCCACCGTAGCCGGGCTACGGGAACGCCTCTACGAGCTGGCGGAGAGCGGTCAGCAGCTGATCGTGGACCTGGACCAGGTCACCTTCATCGACTCGGCCGGGCTCGGGGCGCTGGTCGGCACGTCGCGCCGCACCGCGGAACATGGCGGCAGCCTGCGCGCGGTGTGCGAGAACCCGCAGACCCGGAAGCTGCTGTGGCTGACCGGGGTGGACCGGCGGATCGCGCTGGAGGACTCCCTGGACGGAGCGCTGGCGTCCGCGGCGGCGTCCCCGGACTCCCCCGGCTAGCGCCCTCTCGAAGTCGGTCTGCACCGGAGCACCTGAACCTGGTCGGCCCGGCAACGACATCGATACCGCATGGATGTGGCTCCTGCGGATTGGGAGATCCGGTCGCCGGCACGCGGCGCGGGCGTCGCCGGCACGCGGCGCGGGTCTAGTCCTCAGTAACCGCATCCGCACCACAGGCCCCACCGGTAGACCGTCCCGGCCGTCGCCCGGCTTCCGGCTACGACATCGATGCTCCATCAATGTCGCGGGAACAGCATCAATGCTCCATCGATGCCGTTAACACGCCCAGATGAGCTACCTGGGGACACGGCGAACTGACACTGCACGCACCACGGACATCACCTGCCCCGCAAGCCGGACGCTCATCGCAGGAGGGCCATACCCATGCGGGACTTCGACAAGGTGGCCGACCAGGCCTCGGCGGCGCTCGAGCTGTACGAGCAGATGCTGGCGCCGCACCCCGGGCGGCTGAACCCGGGGGCGCTGTGGTGAACCCGGGGGCGCTGCGGGGCTCGGCGCAGGCCCTGAAGAGCTAGCGTTGCCTGGTTTCCGCCAGGAGGACCAGGGGGCCGGCCAGTAGGCTGGCGGCATGCGGGTAGTGATCGCGGGCGGGCACGGGAAGATCGCGCTCCTGCTGGAAAGCCTGCTGGCGGGGCGCGGCGACCAGGCCGTCGGGCTGATCAGGAACCCGGCCCAGGCCGCCGAGGTGCGCGCGGCCGGCGCCGAAGCCGTCCTGTGCGACCTGGAGAGCGCCTCCGCCGGTGATGTCGCGGCGCTGCTCGAAGGGGCTGACGCGGTGGTGTTCGCGGCCGGGGCGGGCCCGGGCAGCGGCGTTCCCCGCAAGGACTCCGTCGACCGGGGCGCCTCGGTGCTGATGGCCGACGCCGCCGGGCAGGCCGGGGTGCGCAGGTTCGTGCAGATCTCCTCCATGGGAGCCGGCCAGCCGCCGCGGGCCGGCACCGACGAGGTCTGGGCCGCCTACATCACGGCCAAGACCGCCGCCGAGACCGACCTGAGCGCCCGCGACCTGGACTGGACCATCCTGCGCCCGGGCGGGCTCACCGATGCCCCGGCCGCCGGCACGATCCGGCTCGCCGCCCCGCCCGTCCCGGCCGGCACCATCCCCCGCGCCGACGTCGCCGCGGTCATCGCCGCCCTGCTCGACGAGCCGGGGACCCGGCACCAGAGGCTGGAACTGACCAGCGGCGACACCCCGGTCGCGGCCGCGGTACGCGGCATCGCGGCGTCATCAGGGCCCGTCTGAGGATGCGCGGGCGCTACCCGAGCTGGTCGCGGCGGCGGGTGAGGTAGGCGGTCTCGGCGGTGTTGCCCGCCAGCTCGATGGCCTTGTCGTACGCCGCCCGGGACTCCCGGCTGCGGCCCAGCCGGCGCAGCAGGTCGGCGCGGGTGGCGTGATAGTGGTGATAGCCGGCCAGCTTGCCCGCCAGGCGGCCGACGGCGGCCAGCGCTACCTCCGGGCCGTCGAGCTCGGCGACCGCGATGGCCCGGTTGAGGGCGATGACCGGCGAGGGGTCGAGGCGGACGAGCTGGTCGTAGAGCGCGACGACCTGCGACCAGTCGGTGTCACGGACGTCGCGGGCGGAGGTGTGCACGGCGCTGATCGCGGCGAGGAGCTGGTAGCGGCCCGGCGCCACGCCGGCCGCCAGGCGTTCGCGCACCAGCCGGTGTCCCTCGGCGATCAGCGCCGCGTCCCAGGTCCCGCGGTCCTGCTCGACCAGGGTGACCAGTTCGCCGCTGGCCGAGACCCGGGCGGTGCGGCGGGCCTCGGTGAGGATCATCAGCGCCAGCAGCCCGGCCGCCTCGCCGTCCTGTGGCACGAGGACCCGGATCAGGCGGGTGAGCCGGATCGCCTCGGCGGTCAGGTCGTGGCGTACGGGGCCGGTGCCGGGACCGGTCGCCAGGTAGCCCTCGTTGAAGACGAGGAAGATCACGGCGAGCACGCCGGCCATGCGGGCCGGGAGATCTTCCGCGGACGGCACCCGGTACGGGATGCGGGCCGCCTTGATCTTGGCCTTCGCGCGGGTGATCCGCTGCCCCACGGTGGTCTCCGGCACCAGGAAGGCGCGGGCGATCTCGGGCACGGTCAGGCCGCCGACCATGCGCAGCGTCAGCGCCACCCGCGTCTCCAGCGCGAGCGCCGGATGGCAGCAGGTGAAGATCAGCCGGAGCCGGTCGTCGTCGATGGCGCCGACCGGCTCGGGCGGGTCGCCGTCGTACAGCATCTGCGCCTCCTTGTGCTTGTCGCCGCGCTTGTTCTCGCGCCGGATCCGGTCGATGGCCTTGCGGTTGGCGGTGGTGGTCAGCCAGGCGCCGGGGCTGGGGGGCACGCCGTCGGCGGGCCACCGCTCGACCGCGGCCGCGAACGCCTCGGCGGCGGCCTCCTCGGCGATGCCGAGATCACCGAAGCGCCGGGTCAGGGCGGCGACCACCCGCGCCCACTCCTCGCGGTGGGCGCGGGTGATCACCTCCCGCGGGTCGGCCGTATTCACAGGAACGGCCGCACCTCGACCTTCCGGTTGCAGGCCTTCGATCCCGCGGCGGCGAGCTTGAGCGCCACGTCGAGGTCGGGGGCCTCCATGATCCAGAAGCCGATGAGGTACTCCTTCGACTCCAGGAAGGGCCCGTCGGTGACCATCGCCTCCCCGCCCCGGTTGTCGATGACGGTGGCCGCGCCCGGCGACGCGAGGCCGCCGCCGAAAACCCAGTGCCCCTCGGCCCGGAGCCGGTCATTGAACACGTCGATGGCCGCATCCTCCTCCGGGCTGGCGAGGACGGCCGTGCCGTCGGCGATCACGGAAACCAGGTACTGCATCGTGGGTCATCTCCTGTGGTCTGGAAGCCGCCCCGCGCGGGCGGCCGCTCACCCCTGCTACGAACGCCTTCGGCCCGATCCGACACCGCCGCCCGGGTTTCTTTTTAGCCGGCTGCGCAGCGCGGACGCCGGGGCGGCGGTCGGTAGGGTGGCGAGATGACCGGGGAACTGCGCTGCGCGGTGGGGGTGCCGAACGTGGGCGCGTTCGGTGACCCGCTGCTGCTGGTGGAGCTGGCCGCGGCGGCCGAGGAGCACGGCTGGGATGGCTTCTTCGTCTGGGACCACCTGCTGTATCACGATCAGAGCTGGAACGTCGCCGATCCGGTGGCGGTGATCGCCGCGGTCGCGGCGCGCACGACCCGGATCAGGATCGGCGTCCTGGTGAACGTGCTGGCCCGCCGCCGGGTGGCCGAGGTGGCGCGGGAGTCGGTCACCGTGGACCTGCTGTCGGGCGGGCGGCTGGTGGTCGGAGCCGGGCTGGGGTCGCTGGAGGCTGAGTTCACCGCGTTCGGGGAATCCGCCGATGCCCGGGTGCGGGCGGCGCGGCTGGATGAGTCGCTGGGGCTGCTTGATGCGCTGTGGAGCGGGGAGCCGGTGACGGTCCGCGGCGAGTACCTGACCGCCACCGATGTGCAGATGCTCCCGCGCCCGGTGCAGCGGCCGCGGATTCCCGTCTGGTGCGGCGGCCGGTGGCCGGCCAAGCCACCGTTCCGGCGGGCCGCCCGGTGGGACGGGGTGATGCCCACCCATGCCCGCTACGGCCTGGGTGAGACCATGCCGCCGGAGGAGCTGCGGGCCGTGGTGCAGTACACCCGCGAGCACCGACCGGCGGACGGCCCCTTCGACGTGATCCTGGAGGGACGGACCGACGGCGCAGCGCCCGGCCGCGGCGCCGGGCAGGTGGCCCCGTACCTGGAGGCCGGGCTGACCTGGTGGATCGAGGCACTGGGCTGGTGGCGCGGTACCCCCCGGGACGCCATGAACCGGGTCCGCCAGGGCCCGCCGGCGCTGACGGGCCGCTGAGGTTCAGCCGGCCGGCCGGACCATGCGCACGGTCGTCGGCGCGCCCGGCGGCCCGGCTGGCGCGGCGCGGTACAGCGGAGCACCGACGCAGGTGAACAGCAGGCCATCGTGAGGTTCGCCCAGGAGGGCGGGTACCTCGCTGTCGAGGAAGGTCATCCCCGAAGCGCTGGCGCCGAGGGCGTAGGCGGCCAGGTGCAGCCGGCCTTCGGCCAGCCCGGCGGCCAGGTGCGCCGCACGGTATTCCGGGTCGCTGAGCTGGGCCAGGCCGGCCGCGGCGATGGCGACGAAGGCGGCGTCGCGGGCCAGGGCCTGGTCCAGGCACACCCGGTACAGTTCGTCGCGCAGCCCGCCGGTGCGTACCGGGGCGTCCAGGGCGGGCCAGCGGTACACGCCGGGCGCCACGCCCGCCACGTCGTGCACCACGATCCAGTGGGGCAGGCTCAGGCCGCGCACGGCGACGCCCATGGCGGTCCGCAGCAGGTCCCGGGACAGGCCGCGGCGGGCGTCCATCCGCCGCTGCGAGCCGCGCGCGGCGATGACGCGCTCGACCGGCTCCGAGGCCTGGACCGGCACCGAAACCGGACCGCCGCGTTCCCACGGCCAGCCGAGCCGGTCGCATTCGCCGGCCCGCTGGGCCGCGGTCACCAGCGGGAACTCGACCGGCGCGGCGTCCACGGCCCCGGCCGCGGCCGGGCCGGACGGCTCGACGGCGGGGGCGGCCTCGGCCAGGCCGACCACGGCCACCGGCAGCTCGTGCACCCGGTCCGCCCCGACCAGGGCGGCCACCTCCGCGTCGGGGAAACGGGTAAACAGCGCGGCGGTCAGGCCGGCCGAGTCGGCCAGCGCCAGCAGCTGGGCGAGCATGGTGCCGGCGTCCCAGTACACATGCCGGTAGCCACGTTCGCGGTACCGCCAGCCGGTGCGCCACGGCACGCCGGTGACGACCACCGCCGGGCCGCCCGCGCGCGGCGGGGGCCCGACCCGCACCAGCGCATGCTCCCACGGGTCGTACCAGTGCACCCCCGCGGGCAGCGGCCCGTCCGGCGGCACCGCGACGTAGACCTCCAGCGGGAAACGGCCCCCGGCCGACCCGGCCGCGCGGAACGGGTGAACCCCGTACGGCCGTTCCCTGATGCGCACCACCCCGGCCGACAGGTACAGCAGCCGGGCCAGCTGGGCCAGGTCCAGTACCGCGCGGCTGACCTCAGCCGTGCCCGCCAGCACGGCCACGGCCGGCGCCGCGGTCGGCGGCAGCTCCCGGGGCAGCCCGATGCGAGGCAGGTCCCCCGGGTACCGCTTGACGAACCACGGCAGCCGGCTGACGTCGTTGACCTGAAGATCGGAGAGGACGGCGGGGTCGTCCGCGGGCGCATCCCAGTCCCGGCCGGGCTCATAGGACGTGAGCCGGTGCAGCCGGTGCGTGGCGGTCTCCATGCCCATCATCATGTCCCAGCCGCCGCCCCGGCGGGGGTGTGTCCCGCCGCCCGCCTAGTCGTGCCGGGTGCGCCTGGCCACGAGCCAGACGACGGCGAAGACGGCCATCGCGATAAGCCCGACGATGACAAACAGCTTGAGCGTTGCGAAGATCCCGCTGGCGGCCGTGACGACCACCCAGATAGCGAGGATCGCGCCGACAATTGTCCCGATTACCCGGCCCATGTACCCAGTATGCCCCCGATACCCCGGGACGCCGACGGGATTATGGCGTCCGGGTGATAATGACCGGGTCTCATTTCAGCGCTTGCGGCCCACGCCGCCGTAGATCAGGGACCGGCGGGCGTAGGACGGCCGGTCCGGGCGCCAGAGCGTGACGTTAACCAGCCCGGGGTCGACGAGTTCCAGGCCGTCGAAAAACCTCGCGATATCGTCGGATGACCGGGGCGCGACCTGGGCTGACGCGCCGGAATAGACGTCTTTCATCGCCTTGGTGACATCGTCCGGCACGTCATCCGGCGTGCTGTGCGTCAGGACGAGGTAACTGCCCGGCGGCAGGCCGCCCAGGATGGCCCGGACCGCCTCGTACGGCCGGTCGGCGTCCGTCACGAAATGGAGCACGGCGACGAGCAGGACCGCCACCGGCTGGCTGAAGTCGATGAGCTGCCGCACATCCTCGTCCGCCAGGATGGCTTCCGGCGAGCGGAGGTCGCCGTTGACCGCGATGACATCCCGGCCGCTGGCCAGCAGGGCCCGGGCGTGGGCCACGACAACCGGGTCATAGTCAGCGTAGGCAACCCGCGAGTCCGGCGCGGTTTGCTGGGCGATCTCGTGAACGCTGCCCATGGTCGGCAGCCCGGTGCCGATGTCGAGGAACTGCCGGACGCCGGCCTCGCTGGCCAGGAAGCGCACCGCCCGCTGCAGGAAGGCCCGGTTGTCCCGGCACACATCGGCGGTATCGGGCAGGATCGTCAGAATTTTCTGCGCAAGCTCGCGATCGGCAGCGTAATTGTCCTTCCCGCCGAGAAAGAAATCATAGACCCGGGCCGCGTTCGGGACAGATGCGTCGAAACTCATGCGCCTCTCGTTTTCAGCTGCGATGCCACTTGCTCCTCAACCGTCACACGTAACATTACCGACAATTGATAGCCGACCGCGGCGGCTGCGGTTGGTCCCGCCACCGGTCAGCGGCCAGCGGGCGGCCTGCCTGGCCCTGGTCCGGCGAACAGGTCGCGGACTGATGTCGTGAGGACGCGGGCAGCGTCGTGCGGGTCGAGCTGGCCGGCCCGGACCTGGTCGGAACAGGCATGGATCAGCGCGATGCACGCTGTTACCAGCCACCCGGCGGGCAGGTCAGTGCGGAAGGACCCGTCTGCCTGCCCGCGGGCCAGCAGCATGCTGACCGCGTGGTGCGCGGCCTGGTGGGTCCGCGTGACCGCCTCGGGGCTGAGGAACCCGGCCACCGCCGCGGCCATGGCCTGGTAAGAAGCCAGGTGCTGCCAGGCCGCGGCTAGCATCCGGTCGAGCGCCTCGGCGGCCGGCCCGTTGTCGGGATGCACGGACTGCAGCGCCGCCATCGTCCGGCGCACGGCCCGCTCCACGGCCGACTCCAGGAGCGCTTCCCAGGTCGGGAAGTGGGCGTAGACCGTGACCCGGGACACCCCGGCCTGCACGGCGACAGCGGAGATGTTCACGTGGCCGTGCGATCGCAGCAGATCCTCGGCCGCGTCCAGGATCGCGTCGGCGTTGCGCTCGGCTACCTCGCGCTGGTAGCTGGTCAGCTGCCGGGATGCCATCTCAGTGCACCGCCACGCGGCGGCCGGCCGCAGGCCGGACCGCCGGGACCAGGAGGGCCGCGGCCACGGCCAGGCCGCCGGCCGCCGCCGCGGCCACGGTGAAGCCGGGCCGGTAGCCGGCCGCGATCCCGCCGCCCGCCGCCACGGCGACGGCTGAGAAGACGGCGACGCCCAGGGCGGCGCCGATCTCGTGCGCGGCCGTCAGCAGCCCCGAGGCCAGGCCGGCCTGGCCAGTGCCGATATCGCCCATCGCGGTGACGGCCGCGGCCGGCAGGACCAGGCCGGCGCCTGCCCCCGTCACGAGCAGGCCAGGCAGGAACCCGGCCAGGTAGCCGGAGCGGGCGGACACGCCGGTGAGCAGGAGCGCTCCCGCGCTCATCACGGCCAGGCCCGCGACGGTCAGTATCCGGGATCCGGCCCGCGGGAGCAGCTTCGAGGCCAGGTGGGCACCCGCCCCGATCACCAGGGCGACCGGGAGGAACTCCAGGCCCGCCCGCAGCGCCGAGGCGTGCTGCACGTCCTGCAGGTACAGCGAATTCAGGAAGAACGTGCCGACCAGGATCCCGGTGGCGCCGAGCATGACCAGCCCGCCGGCGGCCAGCGACCGGGTCCGCCACAGCGGCGCCGGCACCAGCGGCTGGCGCGCCCTGCGTTCGGCGACGGCGAACCCGGCGAGTACCGCCAGGGCCAGCGCCAGCAGTCCGAGTGTCCGGGCTGATCCCCAGCCGCGCCCAGGCGCGCCGGCGAGCGCGTAAACCAGCGTCACCAGGCCCGCCACGGCCAGCAGCGCGCCGGGAAGATCGAGGCCGCGGCCCGGCCCGGGCCGCGGCTCACGGGCCGGCATCATGGGCAGGCTCAGCACCGCGGCCGCCACCCCGACCGGCACGTTCACCAGGAAGACGGCCCGCCAGCCGAGCCAGGTTGTCAGGAGCCCGCCGGCCAGCACGCCCACGGCGGCTCCGGCGCCGCCGAGCGCCCCCCAGACGCCCAGCGCGGTCGCCTGCTGCGCACCGGTATAGCTGGTCGTGATGATCGACAATGCCGCGGGGGTGAGCAGTGCGGCACCTAGCCCCTGGCTCGCCCGCGCGGCGATCAGCACGCCCGCCGCCGGGGCCAGCCCGCTGGCCAGCGACGCAGCGGTGAACAGGGCCAGCCCGGCGAGGAAGACCCGGCGCCGGCCCGCCACGTCCGCGGCCCGGCCGCCGAGCAGCACCAGGCCGCCGCTGGCCAGGACATAAGCGGTGACAACCCACTGCAGGTCCCCCGCCGCCAGGCCGAGCGACCGGGCAATCGACGGCAGCGCCACGTTGACCACGGTGGCATCGAGGATGACCATGAACTGGGCCACGCTGAGCAAGATCATCAGCGACCACGGCCGGCGGTGGCCACCGCCGGGCACGGTGACGGCCGCCAGCTCGCGGCCGCCGCCAGCCGGGACGACCCGCCGCGGGTCATGCATCCGGCGTATTCCGAGCATCAGGTCCTCCCAGGGGCTCCGGCAGCGGTACCAGCCCCAGGCTGCAGCCGGGCCCTATGGTTGTCAACGGTGTAAACCCGTGATCCCGGGCGCTCCGGGCACCGCCAGCGCCCGGCTGCCGCAGATGTTGCATGTTTCCTTAATATGCAATTAAGGTTCTGTCATGACGCGGTTCGACGGGGAGGCCGCGCTGCGGGCCCTGGCCGACCCGCGGCGGCGGCGGATGCTGGAGCTGGCCTGGGATCGTGAGCGCAGCCCGACCGAGCTGGCCGGCCGCTGCCAGCTGTCGCGGCCGGCCACCTCGCAGCATCTGCGGGTGCTGCGCGAGGCGGGCCTGGTCACCGTCCGGCTGGAGAAGAACCGCCGCCTGTACCGGGTGCGGGCCGACCGGCTCGCGGAGCTGCGGGCGATGCTGGACGAGTTCTGGGGCAGCCGGCTCGCCGGCCTGGCCGCGGAGCTGGCGGCCCGTGAGGAGGGGACCCGGCCGTGATCGACGGCGATGCGGTGATTCACGAGCTGGTCCTGCCCGCGCCGGCCGGGCAGGTATTCGACATGTTCACCGACCCCCGGCAGCTGATCCGCTGGATCGGCATCTCGGCCGAGCTGCAGCCGCAGCCCGGCGGCCGGTTCCGCTTCGAAGTCGTCCCCGGCCAGTACTGCGAGGGCCAGTACATTATTGTCGACCGGCCCCTCCGCCTGGTCTTCACCTGGGGCTGGACCGACCCGGGCTTCGGGCTCGCGCCGGGCACCTCCCGGGTGGAAGTGACATTCGCCAGGGCCGGGGAGGATGGCCGGCAGACCCGGCTGCGGCTGGTGCATACCGGCCTGGCCGGGGATCTCGGCCTGCTCCACGACGACGGCTGGTCACGCTTCCTGACGCGGCTGGCCGCGGTATCCGCCGGCGGCGACCCGGCCGGCTACCCCGGCGAGCAGCCGGCCGGGCGGCTCACCGCGCTGCGCGGGCAGCGGGCCGGCACGGACAGCTCATGAACGGGGAGGCGCCATGACCGTGGACGTGCTGACTGAGATCATCATCGGCCGGCCCGCCGGGATCGTCGCCGCTTACGCCGCGGACCCGTCGAACGCCCCGGCCTGGTACCAGAACATCAGCTCCGTCAGCTGGGAAACCAGCCCGCCGCTGCAGACCGGGTCCCGGATGATCTTCAGCGCGCGCTTCCTCGGCCGCGATCTCGCCTACACCTACGAGATAACCGACTTCGACCCCGGGAAGCGGCTTGTCATGCGCACCGCCCAGGGGCCGTTCCCGATGGAAACCACCTACACCTGGCAGCCGGCCGGTGACCGCTCCACCCGGATGACGCTGCGGAACCGCGGGGAACCAGCCGGATTCCCCAAGCTCGCGGGCCCCCTGATGGGCGCCGCCATCAGGCGCGCCAACCGCAAGGACCTCCGCCAGCTCCGCGCCGTCCTCCAAGCCAGCGGCCAGTAACGCCGAAGGCCCGGTCAGGTCGGCTGGTCGTGCAGGGCGGCCAGCAGGCCCTCGAAGTCCTCCCCGCACGGGCCGCAGGCGCGCAGGTGCGCCGCGATGCCCGGGTACTCCTCTTCCGCCGGCCCGCCGGCGGCCTTCAGTTCGGCGTAGAGGTGCAGCAGTTCCATCGCCTGGGCGCATCCCACATCGCGCGGATCAGTCCGCAGGAAGCGATCGAGTTCAGGCCGGCCGTCCATGAGTTCCTTAAGAGTCGTTGCCTACATACCCGTGAGCGGCCAGCGCGGCGCGCAGCTTACGCCGGGCGTCGAACAGCGTCTTGTAAATCGCGTTGCGGTTGGACGCCAGCTCGATGACCAGGGCATCCAGCGGAGTCCCGTTGAGCACGATGGCGACGAAGACCGCGCGCTGCCGCGCGGTGAGTTCCGCATCCACGGCGCGGTGCAGCGCGCCGAGAAGGTCGCGCCACTCGGCCTCCCGGGCCGGGTCGAAGCCGAACCGGTCCGGCAGCCGGTCCCAGTCTTCGCCGTCCAGCGGGATACCGGGGTTCCGCCAGAAGTGCCGCCCGATCTTGGCCGACACCTCGAAGATGACGAACTTATACGCCCACGTCGTGAACCGGCTCTCGCCCCGGAACTGCCCGAGCTTGGCCGTGATCGCCAGCAGCGCATCGGCCGCGGCCTGATAGGCCAGATCATCGAGTTCCGGTCCGGTGATCCGCAGCCGCGGGCCGCGCCGCCGGACCTCACCGTGGGCGACGCGGACCAGCATCGCATGCAGCCGTGTCACCGCGGCCTGCTGAGCCGGGCCAGTGCCGGCCAGCGCCCGCAGCCAGCCGGCGGACTCGGGATCAAGCCGGGCAGCCGCAGACCGCGGCTGCCCCAGCCCGGAGTCCGCCGGAACCATGAGCACGATGCTACCCATGCGCCCGGGGTCAGCAGAGCTGTTTCAGCAGGTGAATGTCGTCGTAGCCGTGCGGGTAGCCGGGCGTGCGCCCGCATTCGGCATAGCCGAGCCGGGCGTAGAAACCCGGCGCCTGGAAGGAGTGGGTGTTCAGGGCGACCCGGTCGCAGCCCCGGCGCCGGATCTCGGCTTCGGCGGCAGCCAGCAGGCCGGCTCCCAGGCCGGTGCCGCGCTGGTCGTCCCGCACCCAGAGCAGGTCGACGTAGCCGCACCCGCCCCAGGTCCACCCGTACAGGCCCCCGCGCAGGTCACCGTCGTCCCCGCGGACGGCCACGCTCAGCATGCGGGCGTCATCGTGGCCGGTGGCGGCGACGTTGAAGGCGCTGATCTCCTGGTCGAGCTGCTCGGAAAGGCCGGCGTCGGCGTCGCCGACGGCGAACCGGACCTCGGTCATCACTCGTCTCCTCTTCGGTTCAGGGCTGCTTGACCAGGACGGCGCGGGTGTACAGCAGGTCGAAGCCCTGCCGTTGCGCGTTCTGCTGGGACTTCGATCCGGGCTGGGTGATGATGACGGCGACGTCGCAGCCGGCCGCGGCGGCGTCGGCGAGCCGGGCGGACAGCAGCGCGGTCTGCACCCCCCGGCGGCGGTGCGCCGGGACGGTCGCCGCCCCGGTGAGCTGCGCGACGCCTTCCGATAGCCGCATGGTGGCGCCGCCGACGATGACTCCCTGGCGCAGCGCGGCATAGCGCATATCGCCGGCCGCGGCCGAATCGCGCTCGGCGGCGATGATCGCCTCGCGCGGGAACTCCTCGTGCCAGGGCACCCCTTGGGTGTCGGGGTGGACGGAGCCCTCGGCCACGACGTCAAGCCAGGTCTCGAACTCATCCTCACCGCTCGGCCGGACCTCGACCCCGGCTGGCAGCACCCGCCCGGATGCGCCGGCGAGGGCACGGCCGAGCACGTTCTCGAACGATTCGAGGCGATACCCGCGCCCGGCCAGTACGGCGCTGATCGCGGGGTCGGCCAGGTGGGCCAGCTCGACCTGCACCGGAGCGCCGGCGGCGGCGAAGGCCCGCTCGATTTCATCCAGGGCGGCCGGATCCGGCACGCCGCCGAAGCCGAGCCCCGCGACCTTGTTGTAGGGCGAACCCTCCCCGGCAAAGCTCGCCACGCCGCCCGCGACCGGGATGACGAAACCCGCCATGCCCGTCCGGCGGCTGGCCGCCGCACTGCTCTGGGCGATGAGCTGGACCTCTACCCGTTCGATGCGCGCGGCCAGGGCCGTATCGCAGAACAGCGGCGTCCGGCCGGCGCTTATGTCCGGCGCACGGGTGGGCGTTCCTTGCGCCGACATCAGGCGCCACCGGCCGTCTTCCCGCGCGTGGACATGGGTGTACCGGCTGTGCGCGGTCACTTCATTTCCCTGGTAACGCATGACCATCCGGGTTCGTCCGGTGACCACCGCGACCGGGGCGCGCAGGCGGACCGAACGTTCTTCGGCGTACCGCGTCACCTCGGTGAACCGCAGTTGCCCGGAGCTGATCGCGCCGAGTAGTTCCGCCCGGCGCGTGACCTGGCCACTCAGCACGTCGACGATGAGGAAGTCGCCGGCCAGTATCGTGCCGAGCAGGTCGTGATCAGCCGTGAGCAAGGCGGCGAAGAACGCCTCGTCGCTGGCCAGGACCTCGCTGATGTCGATGTCGTAGGCAGACTTCACTGTCCCCGTCTCCTGATGTTCCGCTGATCGATAACAGGTGCCGCCGGGCGGGCGCCGCCGCCGTCCGCTCCCGGTTCACCCACATGCCGTTAGCGCCGGCGCGGCGGGAAGTCTTACCCCATCGTCATCACTTTCGTTCCCGCCGTGTTCCACGGTCTCGGTCACAGCCCGGGCGGCTGCCCGGTCTCACTAAGTGCGGAGAGGCTTAACCGCGCCCCTCGCATCGAGATCACGAAAGGTCATGAACATGAAGATCGCTGTCATCGGCGGGACCGGGCTCATCGGATCGCAGGTCGTCACGATCCTGAACGCGCGCGGGCACCAGGCGGTGCCGCATTCGCCATCCACCGGCGTGGACCTGCTCACCGGGCAGGGCCTGCCCGAGGCGCTGACGGGCGCCGGCGTCGTGGTCAACCTAACGAACTCGCCGACCTTCGACGACGCCTCGCCGGCGTTCTTCAGGACGACCATGGGCAACCTGCTCACGGCGACCGCGGCGGCCGGCACGGGCCACGCCGTCATCTTGTCGATCGTGGGCGCCGAACAGGTGCCGGACCTGGTCTACTACCGCGCCAAGGTGCTGCAGGAAGACATCCTCAAGGCCGGTGGCTCGCGCGCTGACCGGCCGGGCCCGCACGACCGGCGTCGTGCGGGCTCCGGCGCACCGGTCTGTGATGCCGGCGGGTCAGGCCACCGCCGCGATCTTCCCGGGATTGACCATCCACAGCAGCTGGTCGATGCCGGCCGCCGAGGCGGTCACCGCGAGCACGCCGAACACGTCGCCGTTGCGCACCAGCACGACGCAAGCCTGCCCGTTGGCGGTCACGTTCGCCGCGAACAGCCGCTCCAGCGCGGTCAGGTCACCGGACCGGGCCGCCGTGATGAACGAGGCCAGGAGCTCGCGGTGCGCGGCTGGGCTCACCGGCGCGCGCCGTTCGCCCGTCATGTGCTTGCGGGCCCGGCTGACCAGCTGGCGCACCGCGGGCTCGGTCGACTGGAGGATGCCGGCGATCTGCCCGTAGGGGTAGCCAGGAACGCGGCCGGGCTGGCCACCGCGCTGCGGTCGCACCGCTGCCAGCGCAGCCAGACGTCCTGCACCAGGTCTTCGGCCTCGGTGGCGCTGCTGAGCATGCGGTACGCGATCCCGAACAGGCGGGGCCGCAGGCTCGTGAAGACCGCCGCGGCCTCCTCGAGATCGCCGGCCCTGCCCGCCCGGGGACTCACCTGTGAAACGTTACCGGGCCGCTGCCTCGCGGGTGAGCCGCACGGCCTCGGTCACGCCGTGGTCCCAGGCCGGGCCGTGGCCGGGCAGCACCCAGGTCGCGTCGATGTCGTCGATGCGGTCGAGGGAAGCCAGGGCCTGCTCGGGCTGGAGCGTGAACGGCGCCGGCTTGGGCCCGGTCGCGCCGGTGAGCACGTTGCGGGTCGTCATGGTGTCGCCGATGAACAGCGCGTCGGCCGCCGGGAGGTGGACCGCGACGCTCCCGGGCGTGTGGCCGGGAACGTGGATGATGCGGGGCCGGCCGGGAACGTCGAGCACCTGGCCGTCCTCGGCGGGCTGCAGTCCGCCGGCCGGGCGGATCCGCAGCCCGCCCTCGCGGGCGGAGTACCACAGGAAGCCGGCCAGCGGCCCGGCCTTGACCGGGCCCCAGCCGCTGTTGGGCTTCTTGACTTCCAGCCGGGCACGATCGTGGTCGGCGGGGTGGAGGTAAGCCGGAATGTTCTTCTCGCGGTACAGCCGGGCGGCGAAGCCGATGTGGTCGGTGTCGCCGTGCGTGAGGACCAGCGCCCGCACGTCATCGAGGGTCAGGCTCAGCCGTGCGAGTTCCCTGGTCAGCAGCTTCCAGTAGCGGGGCAGGCCCGCATCGATGATCGTCACGCCGTCCCCGTCGACGACGAGGTAGCTGTTGACTTTGTCCGAACCGATCCGGTGCAGGCCCTTGGCGATCTGCATGGCGGCGCCTCCCGTGCGAGTCCCTATGGCTACGATTATTAGCCTTCGCAAGGCTACAATAGTTAGCCTTCGCGATAGCTGCAATACAATTACGGCCGCTCGCGGACAGGAGGCCAGATGCCCGCTCACGCCCAGACCTCGACCGCTGCCATCGTGGCGGCCGGACGGCAGCTGCTGGAAGAGCGCGGGGCGGACGCGCTGACCATGCAGGACGTGGCTGGCGTGGTCGGGGTGCGCGCGCCGTCCCTCTACAAGAGAGTCCGCGGCCGCTCCGACCTGGTCCGCCTCATCCTGGAGGACGTGGCCGACGAACTGACCGCGGCGCTCGACGCGGCGGCAGGCTCCGGCGATCCCGTCGCGGACCTGCGGGCGATGACGGCGGCTTACCGCCGGTTCGCGCACTCCAACCCGGTCACGTACACGCTCATGTTCGCCCCGGATTCCGTGCCCGGCGCGACGGCGCGATCGGTGCGCTCCTCAGCCGCGGTGCTGCGGGTCGTCGCGGAACTGGCTGGCCCGTCGCATACGCTGCCGGCCGCGCGCACGATCGTGGCCTGGGCCCACGGGTTCATCACGATGGAGCTTGCGGGAGCATTCCGGCTCGGCGGCGATATCGAGCAGGCCTGGGACTTCGGCCTGGACCAGATCCTGGCGGCCGTCCGCCGGGCCGGCTAGCCAGTCCGTCGTCCGCCTCGGCCCGCTGGAGCGGCCGTTCCGTCATGCCCTGACGATCGAGGTGCCCTGCACCTTGACGCCGACCGCGGCCAGCGGGGCGGGGCCGGGCCGGCCACGACCGAGCCGCTGGCGACGCTGAACTTGCTGCCGTGGCACGGCAGTTGATGGTGCCGCCGGCCACGGTGCTGACGGTGCCTGGTGCCGAAGGTGCAAGCCGGAGCGTGACGGCTGGTAGGTCCGCAAGTACCGGACTCGTTCGGAGGAAAGGTCTTAAGTTTTTGCCGGTAACGCCATGCTTAGGCGCCGCCGGCTCACGGGGCGGGTGATGCCCGTGGTGCGCCTGATGTCAGGTCTGCATGTCTCCGGGGGCCGACTCACGGCATCGATGGAGCATCAACGTCGTGATCGCGACCTCAATGGAGCATCGATGTCGTAGCCGGGGCCGGGCGATGGCGAAGGCGGGTTACGGGAGGAGCCTGCGATGCGGATGTGGATGCTGGGGCCATGAAGCGTTCAGGTCGCCCGGCGGGCGGTCTGCTTGGCGCTTAGCGCCAGCCGAGGGCGGGGGCTACGTGGGTGAGGATGCTCTCGATGACGTGGGCGTTGTAGTCGACGCCGAGCTGATTGGGGACGGTGAGCAGCAGGGTGTCGGCGGCGGCGATCGCCTCGTCCTCCTTGAGCTGCTGGATCAGCACATCGGGCTCGGCCGCGTAGCCGCGGCCGAAGATCGCCTCGGTCTGCGCGTCGATGAACCCGATCTGGTCGGTGTCCTGGTTCTGGCGGCCGAAATAGGCCCGGTCGCGGTCGTCGACGAGGGGGAAGATGCTCCGGCTGACCGAAACGCGCGGCTCCCGCTCGTGGCCAGCGGTCTGCCAGGCGTCGCGGAAAGCCTGGATCTGCTCGGCCTGCTGCTGGTGGAAGGGCTTGTCCGACTCGTTGTTGATGAGCGTCGAGCTCTGCAGGTTCAGGCCCAGCTCGGCCGCCCAGATGGCGGTCCGCTGGGACGCGGCGCCCCACCAGATGCGCTCCCGCAGCCCTTCGGAGTACGGCTCGGGGCGGAGCAGGCCGGGCGGGTTCGGGAACATGGGGCGGGGATTGGGCTGGGCGAAGCCCTCGCCGCGCAGCACCTCGAGCAGCACCTGGGCGTGACTGCGGGCCATGTCGGCTTCGGTCTGGCCCGCTTGCGGCTGGTAGCCGAAGTACCGCCAGCCGTCGATCACCTGCTCGGGCGAGCCGCGGCTGATGCCCAGCTGGAGGCGGCCGCCGGCGATGAGGTCGGCCGCGCCGGCGTCCTCGGCCATGTAGAGCGGGTTCTCGTAGCGCATGTCGATGACGGCCGTGCCGATCTCGATCCGGCTGGTGCGCGCGCCGACCGCCGCCAGCAGCGGGAACGGCGATCCCAGCTGCCGCGCGAAGTGGTGCACGCGGAAGTACGCGCCGTCGGCGCCGAGTTCTTCGGCGGCGACGGCCAGGTCGATGGACTGCAGCAGCGCGTCCGAGGCCGACCGGGTCTGCGAGCCGGGCGACGGCGACCAGTGCCCGAACGACAGGAAGCCAATCTTCTTCACGGGCGGGTCAACGTGAACCGCCCGGGCGGCATTCCTGGTCGTCCTCCGGGGCCCGGGCCAGCGGGGTTCGGCTCGTCGGCGCACACAATGTCAGTTGCCTTGCTTACCTTGTACTGGTGAGCGAGCCCGTGGACGCGATGCTGGATGACCTGACCACCGAGGCCGCGGTCCTGCGTGTCTACCGCCAGGCGTTTGCCGTGCTGGCCCGCGAGGCCGGGGCGATGATCCTGGATATCGACCTGATCGACGTCGACGAGGCGATCCTGGAGGCGTTCGCGGCGGCGGGCAGCGACGGGCTGACGGGCGCCGAGGTGGTGGCCGCGTGCCACCCGTTCGACGCGCAGGTGGTGGAACGGCGCCTGGGCGTGCTCCGCGAGTACCGGGCCATCAGCAAGGTGGTCGACCGGCCGAACGAACAGCATTACCGGGCCGCCTTCGCCCCGTACATCATGCTGCTGTTCCTGCGTCGGCTGGCCGAGCGGG
The DNA here is from genome assembly GCA_025934635.1 of Streptosporangiaceae bacterium. Next base: position 32,814 of record JAICWX010000042.1, read on the forward strand.
GCGGGCAGTCGGAGCTGCATCAGCTGCTGACGCTGGAGCACCTGAACGTCAGCCACCCCGACGCGGCCGAGGGGGACGGCCAGGCGTCCGTGAGCCGGCTGTCCAAGGTGTTCCGGCTGCTGGCCAACGAGCTGACCAGCCTGGTCCAGCGGGGCGCGGCCGAGGCGCTGCGGGAGAACGCCCAGCTGCTGTGGGGAAACCGGTCGCTGATCGTGCAGGCGGAAGAGGTGCATGCGGTGGTCCTGCGGCGCTGGCCGGGCCTGGGGCCGCCGTGCGCGGCACTGCGGATCTCGCTGGCCGCCTACGGTGACGCGATCGAGGCGGCCGCGGGCCGGCTGATCGAGCAGGCGGGGACGACCCGGGCCCTCGGGTTCCTGCCGGCCGAGACGTGGCTCAGCTTCGCCCGCCGCTCGGAGGCCGGGACCCTGGCCGCGGTCATGGACTCTTTCGTCTTCGATGCCCCGGCCCCCTGGCTGTCCCCGCAGGCGCTCGCCGAGGCGGTGGAATCGGCGCGCCCCGCCGACGGCGCCCGGTTCCGCCCGCCGCGGCCCGATGACCGCCAGGACCTGCCCGAGAAGGACCTCATTCCGGCTGACGACAGCGCTGAGCTGCGGGCGGCAGCCGAGCGGCTGCTGGGTGAGCGCAGCGTGGTCAGCGTGGCCGAACTGCTCGACGAGGCGGGCGACTGGCCGACCGGCCGCCGGCTGGTCGGCCAGATGATCGCCATTCACCATCACCCCGACCTGGGGTTCGAGCTGCGCTGGGGTGACGGCCTGCGCATCGACGCGGAATCGTTCCCGTCGTGGGTCTCGGACGGGTGGTTCGGGCGGTTCGCGGAGGTATCCCGGTGAACCAGGCCGAAACGGCGCTGTGGTGGGCGCGGGCCCGGGCGGCCGGGCCGCAGCGCATCGGGCCGGGAGAACCGGCTCCGGCGGGCATGCTGCGGCTGCCCGAGCCCGACGGATCGGGCGCGTGGCTGCTGCCGGTGATCCCGGACAATGCCAGTGCCGCGGTCCTCGACGAGCTGGGACTGCCGGGACACGTCCTGGAGCATCCCAATGACACCGCCCGCGTGCTGGCCGCGTGCGTGAAGTGCTGCTGGGCGGACCCGGCGGGCCCGCTGTGGCCTGGCGTCGGCGTGCCCTGGGAGCAGGTGGCCGCGGCGTTCGGGGCTATCGTCAACCGGGAGGAGGCGGTGTCTCACCGCGCGCTGCTGGCGGGAGTACGGCGACTGGCCCGGTCCGGGTGGCTGATATGGGATGAAGGAGCACCGATGATCCGGCTCGGGCCGCGGGTGGCGGCGTGGAACGCGGCGCAGCTGAGCACGTTGCGGGAGATGTACCGGTCGATGCCGCCGGCGGGCGGCCACGTTTCCTGGTCGCCGGCATGACCACGCTGACCGGGATGAACCCGGTTTTCGAGCCGGTCCTGGCCGAGCTGAGCGAACGCCATCGGGATGAGGTGCTGGCGGCCTTCGCGGCGGTGGAGCACAGCCCGGAACCGGTCCCGGAGGCCCAGCTGCTCGCGTTGCGCGATGCCACCCTGCGCCGGAGCCTGGATGACCTGCTCCACCGGGTCGGCCGGACCCTGATCCCGGTCGAGACGGCCTGGACGTCGGGGTACCGGGACGAGGTCGCCGCCGAGCTGGCCCAGGCGGGCTGGCACAGCTTGCCCGCGACCGATCGCGCGGTGCTGGTCCTGGTGCTGATTCATTCCGTGGCGATCCCGCGCAGCCGCGGCCTGATGCAGGGCGACGGGTGGACGTCGGGCCAGCCGACCATGGTGAGCGAACTGCTGGAGGCGAGCCGGCTCCAGCCCACCGACGTGCGGCTCGCGCTCGGGCATCTCCGCGCCGCTGGCCTCGTGCAACTGGCGTCTCAGCGGGCCGGGACCGGGCAGAGCGCGGCGTACCTCCCCGGCCCGCAGCTGCACCGGCTCAGCGCGGCGGCCCGGCGGCGCCTCCAGGAGGAACTGATCCTGGCGGCGGCTCCCGGCAGCCCGGTGGCCGCGGCGATCCGGGCCCGGCGTACCCGGCCGGCGGCGACATGAGCACCGATCCGCCCCGGGCTAACGGCGTGCACGACATCGTCGGGTCCCGGGTTCTGGTCGGAACGCAGATGGTGGATGTCTCGCGGCTGTCCACGCACCCCGTCCCGATGATCAGCCAGGGCCTGATCACCGTGGCCGGCCAGGGCCCGAAAGATTCCAACGGCGCGGGCAAGTCCTCGTTCATCGCCGGGCTGAGCCTGCTGCACGCCGACGACCAGTGGCGGCTCGCCAGCGGTGCCGCCGGCGCCGCTGACCTGCTGTTCACCGCCGAGCTGGCCGCGCAGGAAACGCGCTACTCCAACGCCGATCACGGCTACATCATCGGGGTGTTCGCCGCGCCGGGCGCGGCCACCGTCACGGAGCTGGAGGAAAGCTCCCTGACGGTCTGGCTGCGGATCAACCGCAAGGCGCCCTACCTCGATCTGCGCTGGCGCGATGGCCTCTACCTGGCGTACGGGGCGAGCGAGGCGCAGCGCGCGGCGCGAGTCGACGAGATGTGGCAGGCGCTGCCGTTCAGCAACGGCCGGGCCGACTTCCATGCCAGCCGGCTCCCGGCCGTGTTGTTCGGCGGCCAGGCGCGCTGCGTGTCGTTCCTGTCCACCTCGGTGCGGTCCAGCCCGACGCCGAACCTGCTGGCCCAGCCGCTCAACGACCTGAGCGCGGCGCGCATCTTCGACGCGATCGCCAACCTCACGGGCCTGGACCGGGAACTGGAGCAGGAGCAGGCCCTGCGCAGTAAGGAGCACGGGCACCGGGTCAAGGTCCTCGCCGCGGAGCGGGACCTGGAGACCTGGCACCGTGAGATCGCGATCGTCGAGGCCGGGATCGCGCAGCGGCGCGGGGCCCGTGATCAGCTGGGCGCCGCCCAGGCGGCGTGGCACAATCGCTGCGCCCGTCACCTCGCCGACGGGCTCGAGCGCGCCGATCAGATCCGTTCGGACCTCAGTGCGCTCGATGAACGGGCGGAGCGGTTGAGCGGCGAGCTTATCGAGGTCAACGCGCAGATCGACACGCTGAGCGATGACGTGGAGTTTTCCCGCCGCCTCAAGGAAACCACTGTGCGCCGGGACGAACTCATCGCCCGCGACAAGACCCTGGACACCGAGCACCAGATCACCGCTCACCGGATCGACGAGCTGTCCGGCGATCACCGCCGGCTTCTCGAGCTGGCCCGGGCCGCGGACGGCCGTACGCAAGAGGTCGCCGGGCGGGAGCTGGAGACCGCGAAGGAGGCTCTCGAACGGGCGCTGGCCGGCAAGGGCGCCGCCGAGGCCGCCGAGCAGCGAGCCCGCAGCCTCCTCGACGCCGCTGAAGCCGGCCAGGACCTGGCTTCGGCTCAGCTGGGAATCCTGGACCAGGCCGGAGTGGCCGCCGCCGCCCTGCTGGATGTCGTTTCCCTGGATCCGGCGGAACGGGCGGCGTGGGAGCCCGGGCTCGCCCTCTACCGGGACGCTGTCGTCGTCCACCGCGCACAGGGGGCGGAAGCTCGTGGTCTGCTGGCCGGCCTGCCCGGCTCGATTCTGGTTCTCGCGGACGAGCCCGCGTCGGCCGGGGCCGGACGCCCGGACCTGCCGGCGAGCACCGATCCGCGCTTCGACTTGGCCGCCTTCCTCACCGCGATCGGGCGCCGGGCGGACGGCGCCGCCGCGATCACGGACGCGGAGGCGGGTGTCATCGTGCTCGGCGGTTCCGCCGACCCGCTGACCGGCCAGGCCGCCCGCATCGCCGCCGCGCGCCAGGAGCACGCGGACAAAGCCGGGCTCCTGAATGAAGCCGTGGCCACGCTGAGCGCCGCACGAAAGGTCCTGAGCCGAGCCGGGGACCGTGCCCGCGGGGCCGATGCCGCCGAGCAGGCCGGCCAGGCTCAGGCGAAGATTTCGGACCTGCGCAAGGGAAACGAAGACCGGCTGGAACAGCGTGACCTGCTCCGGCCATCGGTGGTGGCAGCGGAAGACGCATACGGGAAGGCGCTCGGCGCGGCCCATGCCCGCGACGAGACGCTGGCCAACCTGCGCGGCGCCCGTTCCCGCCTGCACAACAGCCAGCGGGCGGTCGAAGACGAGAAGGCGAAGCTCACCGGCGAACGCGACGACATGAACCTGATCGGGCGCCAGGGCGACTGGGGCGAGAGCGATGACGCCGCCCGCCGCCACCTGCTCACCCTCGATGACGTCCAGCAGCGGCGTACCGCGGCCGAATGGAACGAGGAGGCCTGTCAGGCTCTCAACGATGCCGTCCGGCTCTGCTTCCCCGACGGCACCCCCGCCGAGGAGATGCCCGCCGAGATCCGTGAGCTGCTCATCGACCAGCGCTGGCAGCGCGGCGGGCTGGACATCCGGGTCAGGCTCACGCCGGCGCTGCTGAGGGCGCTGCGGACGCACCTGAACCTCACCGAACGTCATGACAGCTACCAGCAGGCGCAGATCAACACCCAGCGGACCGAACGTCACGCCGACCTGACCACGGCACAGCTGGGACTGACCGAGGCCGAGCAGACATCCCACGCGCACCGGGCGTCCCTCGCCCTGGGGATCAAGAACACGCTCCGGCAGGTAGCGCAGGCCTTCGACGAGCTCGACCAGGCGTACGGCGGGTACGGCGCCGGCCTGGACTACCCGGAGCCGGAGCCGCCCGCCGAACCGGACCGGCCCTGGCAATGGACCGTCGCCCCGAAATGGCGGCGGGCCGAAGGCCAGCGGATGGGTAGCTACAACCTCAAGGCGAACACCGCTCAGATCGACGAGAAGGCGGCCAAACTGGTCTGCGCGGCCGCGCTGGCGGCCGGCGGTGACCGTCCGCTGGTGCTGATCCTCGACGAACTCGGCCGCAACCTGGGCAAGCAGCATCGCCGCGAGGCCGTGGCGCTGTTCGAGCGGATCGGCCGGGACCGCAACATCACCGTCATCGGCGCCCTCCAGGACGACATGGAGCGCTATGCCCTCGAGGCGTCCGGGCTGTACATCAAGCTGCGCCGGAGCTCGGACGCCATCGCGTACAACGAACCGCCGGTCGTCGTCGGCGACGAGGCCGGGCGCGGCCGGGTCGAACTGCTCGCGCAGTGGCTGTCGTCCTACCGGCCCGCGGCGGAGCCGGATCTGGATCAGGGCAGCGAACCCGACGATCCGCTGATGGACTTCGGCTAGGCGCCCGGTGTCCCCCGTGCCTGACCGGGCGGGCGAGTTCCCGCTGCGCGGTCATCCCGGAGTACCTGATGGCCTGGTCGCCTACGCCCGGCCCGCCCGCGATGACGGGACCTTCGACACCGACCGGGCGGGCCGTCCCAAGGTCAGGCGCGTTCAGCTGCGCACCGAGGCGCCGGCCGCGCGCCCGGAACGCCCGGACGGGCTGCTGACCGAGGCTGACTGGTCCTGGACCACGAGCGCGCCCCGCCGCTGGGCCACCGTCCAGGCCCGGTTCGGTGACGACGCGGAACACATCGCGCTGGTGCTGGCCCGCGCCGGATGCGTGGCGCTCGATCACGATTACCGGTCCGGCACTATCGGCAATCCCCGGCGCGGCTGGACACCGCATCCATCACTGGCGGATGGGCAAGCCAGCGCGAAGGCCGCGCGACGCGACCAGCAGAGCCAGCTCGCCGCGACCGCCGCCGCGCTCGGCCGCCAGCTCGCGGCCGAATGGCCGGGCGTCGCCTCGGCACTGGCCGCGTCCGGTTCTGACCCGCGGCTGATATGGCTGGTCCGGGCGGCGGACGACCTGGCGCAAGGCCGCAGCCACGATGGTGCCCGCGCTTTCGTGCAGGCTCATGCCGCCAATACCAAGGCCCGGGAAGACCTGCCGCGCCTGCTCGCGGAGGCAGGCTTCGAGCCCGACGCGCTGACGGAGCTGGGCATCAGCCGCAATCCGTATATCGGGCTGGGCGGCCCCGTTCGCGCCCGGCTGGCTGGCCGTACGCTGGATTTCAGTGGCTGGCCGGGACCGCACGACATCCGGCTGCCCGCCGGGCAGCCGATTAGCCTCGATGCCGTTCCCGGTACCCGCATCCTGCTCGTGATCGAGAACCGGCAAGCCGCGGAGGCCATCTGCGACCATCATCCGGATATCGCTGTCATCTGGTGCCATGGGCAGCCGCCGGACGCCGTCCTGAGGCTGATCAAGCAGGCCGCTGGCTTCGTGGAACGGGTCGTGATCTGCCCGGACGCCGATCTCGGCGGGATCCGGATCGCGGCCCGCGTGCATGACCAGCTCGTTCCCGGTGCCTGCTGCACCGTTCTCGACATCGGCACGGTCGAGCATGTTGCGGGAGACGCCTTCAGCGCCGGCAGCCGCGAGATCATCGCTCGGATGGCCCGGCGCCATGATGGCGTTGGCGAACTAGCCGGCGCCTGCCTCCGTCGCGGCTACGGCATTGAACAGGAAGCACCCGTCCGCGGAGCGCTGCGCCGCTGGCTCCAGGAGACCTAGGCCGCAGGCCTTGCTAAATCGACCGGCTATATCTTGAGCGGAAGGATTAGTTCGCTACCAGCGCCCACACCACCTTGCCCCGGCCGGATGGGGGCCGGTCCCAGCCCCATTGCCCGGTGAGGGCGTCGACCAGCATGAGGCCGCGGCCGCCCTCGTCGCCGAGGCCGGGCTGGACCGGCGTCGGCGGCCTGTCACTCTCGTCCCAGACCTCAATGAGCGCGGCCAGCCCATCGGTGGACAGCCGCAGGTGGACGCAGGATAGGCCGTGTTCAGGTGAGTAGCGTGGCCGACCGTCATGATCAACGGAAGCCATCTGCCGCACGATGCCGATCCCGCCGCTCATGAGGTAATCCCAGGGGACTTCGGCAAGCTGGCCTGCTGCCAGACCTCGGCTAGCTCTTGGTCGCTTAGGCCGTCGAGGTATCCCTGCAAGCAGAGCTGCTCAGTCAGAGCCGAGAGTGTGTCCGAGCAGAGGTAGCGGCGCAAAAGTGCTCCGGGACCGTCGAGCTCAACCAGTCCGCCTCGGAAGGCGTACCACCGGCCGGGCGACCCGCTGATGCACCAGCCGGGGAAGACGGTGCGAACTGAGTCGAGGTCCAGTTCTCCATTACGTGCGTCTGACATGGCGCGATGCCTTACGTGACCTATTTGTAGGTGCTTGCCGATTACTGCCTGAAGGTCATTTGGCCCGTGACCAAGGCTTCTCTGGCGACCGGGACGGCCCTACCGTCCTTGTGGTACGTTCGGGACGTTTAGCGCCCGTCCTAAACGTCCCGAACGGAAGGTGGGACAGTAAATGGCAGGTGAACGCAACGAGCGACTGCGGGCCGCCATGACCGCCCAGGGCGTAGAACTTGAAACTCTGGCAAGGCAGATAGAGGTGGACCCCAAGACCGTGCAGCGGTGGATCGGGGGGCGGGTACCGCATCCCCGCCACCGGTGGAAAATCTGCGACCTGCTGGGCCAGGCCGAAGAGCATCTGTGGCCAGGAGTGGGGCTGGGTGCCTCCGGGGCGCATCACACGTCGGAGATTGTGGCGGCCTTCGCGCACCGGGCCGACACCCCGTCACAGCTATGGGCCGGCATGCTGGAACGGGTTCGGACCAACCTCGATCTACTGGGGTACGCCATGCTGTTTTTTCCCGAGCAGCATCCCCAGCTCGCCCGGCTCCTGGACGAGAAGTGCGCGGGTGGCCTGCGAGTACGGATCGCGCTGGCCGATCCAGACTGCGAGGAAGTGGCTGCCCGCGACCGGTTGGAAGGACTCGGCGGTACGCTGCCGGGCCGGATTCGCTCAACCGTGCAGCACTTTGAGCCGCTCCTAGCCAACCCAGGCGTCGAGCTGCGGTATCACGGGGTACCGCTCTACAACGCCACCTACCGCTTCGACGACCTGATGCTCGTAACGCCGTACCTGTACCGGCTCCACGGCTACCAGCATCCGCTGCTGCACCTCAAGCGGCTCGGCCCGGCCGGCATCTTCGAGTCATACGCCCAGCAGTTCGAGGCCATCTGGACGGAATCACAGCCGGTTCTCACGCCTGGAGGCCCACGTGAGCAAGCGCGTTGACTACTACCGCGATCCCGAAGCGCCAGCGGCCAACTCGCTGGTAGTGGGGTCGTCCGCCGTGGTCGTAGACGACGAGGGCCGGATATTGCTCCAGCGCCGCAGCGACTCAGGCAACTGGGCTCTTCCTGGTGGTGCGATGGACATCGGCGAGACGTTCGCCCAGTCGGTCATCCGGGAAGTCAAGGAAGAGACCGGCTTCGACGTCCGCATCGAGCGGATCGTGGGGATCTACTCCGACCCGGCTCACGTGTTCGCTTATGACGACGGCGAGGTACGGCAGGAGTTCAATATCTGCCTGGCGTGCACGATCGCCGGCGGGGAGCTTGCCGTCAGTAGCGAGTCGACGGACGTGCGGTTTGTTGCGCTTGAAGATGTGGCCGGACTCACGATGCATGAGTCAATCCGAAAGCGGATTAATGACTACTTGAGCACCGGATCACCAGTGTTGCGATAGAGATCTGAGCCAGAACCGGTCGTCCATTAGACGCTAGACAGGCGTTCGAAACTTTGTGGAGCTGAGGGGATTCGAACCCCTGACCCCCTCCATGCCATGGAGGTGCGCTACCAGCTGCGCTACAGCCCCGCTACCGGCGACAGCGAACCCGTCTGCCGGAACGGAGTTAGCATACAGGCTCCCGGGACGTGTGTCG
>JAICWX010000462.1 GCA_025934635.1 Streptosporangiaceae bacterium
CACCCCGGCCGGCTCGCGCCGGGTGTAGACGAGGAAGTTCGGCTTGTCGCCGGGGATGGTGGTGCCCTCGAGCTTGTCGGCCAGCCCGGAGAAGTAGTAGAACCACTCCGGGATGCTGCCGAGCTGGCCGCGCATCTCGCGCAGCAGCTTGCCGGTGTCCCGGGTCTCGATCTCGGCCAGCCGGTCCGCGTCCCGGGCGATCAGGTCGCCCAGCTTGCGCATCAGCCGGGCCCGGCCGAACCCGGTCAGCTTCCCCCACTCCCCGCCCAGCGCCCGCCGCGCCGCGGCGACGGCGGCGTTCACGTCGGCCGCGTCGCCGTCGGCGGCCGACGCCCACGCCGAGCCCAGGTACGGGTCGACCGAGTCGTACCGCTGGCCGGACGCCGCCTCGGTCCGCTGCCCGTCGATGACCAGCTGGTAGCGCGCCAGCTCTGCAGTCGTCATGATGATGTTCTCCCAGGTAGGAATTCCGCCAGGATGGAGTCGGTGTGCTGGCCGGGCGCCGGGACGGCCCCCATGGCCGGCGTGCGCCCTGGCACGGTCACCGGCGGCAGCAGGGTGCGGACCGGGCCGCCCGGGGTGTCCACCTCGCGCCACCGGTCCCGGGCCGCGAGCTGCGGGTGCGCGGCGAACTCGGCCGGGGTGCGCAGCCGGGCGTTGGCGATGCCGGCGTCGTCGAGCCGGGCCGCCACCTCGTCGGGGGTCAGCGCGGCGAAGACGCCTTCGATGATGGCCCGCAGCTCGGCGTCGTGGACCACCCGGTCCGGGTTGGTGGCGAACCGGGGGTCGGCGGTCAGCTCCGGCCGGCCGAGCACCTTGTCGCACAGCACCACCCACTCGCGGTCGTTCTGCAACCCGAGGAACACCTGGCCCCGTTCCTGCCCGCCCCCGGACCCACCCCCAGCCGCGTACGGGCCGTAAGGCGAGATCGAGGCGTGCCGCGCGCCGGTGCGCACCGGGGGAGTCCCGCCGTAAACGGTGTAGTAGTACGGCTGGGTCATCCACTCGCCCAGCGCGTCGAACAGGGACACCTCGAAGCTGGAGCCGCGGCCGGTGCGCTCCCGCTCGTACAGCGCGGTCAGCACCGCCGAGTAGGCGTACATCCCGGCCGCGATGTCGGCCACCGAGATCCCCGTCTTGCACGGCTCGTCCGGCGTCCCGGTGACCGACAGCACCCCGGTCTCGCACTGCACCAGCAGGTCATAGGCCTTCTTGCCGGCGTAGGGGCCGCCCGCCCCGTAGCCGGAGACGGTGCCGCAGATCAGCCGCGGATGCCGGGCCAGCAGGTCATCCGCCGCCAGCCCCAGCCGCCCGGCCGCGCCCGGCCCGAGGTTCTGCAGGAACACGTCGGCCCCGGCCAGCAGGGCCGCCAGCGCCTCGGCGCCCGCGGCGCTCTTGACGTCGAGGGCGACCGACTCCTTGCCCCGGTTCAGCCAGACGAAGTAGCTGGCCTGGCCGCGCACGGTCGTGTCGTAGCCGCGGGCGAAGTCACCCGGCCCGGGCCGCTCGATCTTGATCACCCGGGCCCCGAGGTCGGCCAGCTGCCGGGTCGCGAACGGCACCGCCACCGCCTGCTCCAGCGCCACGACCGTGATCCCGCTGAGGGGCAGCTCGGTCATGAGCCCGCTGGGTTCCGCTGGATCAGCTGCCGGGCGATCACGTTGCGCTGGATCTCGTTGGTGCCCTCGCCCACGATCATCAGCGGCGCGTCCCGGAAGTAGCGCTCCACGTCGAACTCGGTGGAGTAGCCGTAGCCGCCGTGGATGCGCACCGCGTTCAGCGCGATCTCCATCGCCGTCTCCGAGGCGAACAGCTTGGCCATGCCGACCTCCATGTCGGCCCGCCGCCCCGAGTCGTAGCAGCGCGCGGCGTACATGACCAGCTGCCGGGCCGCGGTCAGCTTGGTCGCCATGTCGGCCAGGTAGTTGCCGATGGACTGGTGCTTCCAGATCGGGACGCCGAACGCCTCCCGCTGCTGCGCGTACTTCAGCGAGTCGTCCAGCGCGGCCTGGGCCACGCCGAGCGCCCGCGATGCCACCTGGACCCGGCCGATCTCCAGGCCCCGCATCATCTGCGCGAACCCCTCGCCCTCCACGCCGCCGAGGAGCGCTGCCGTCGGCACGCGGTAGTCCTCGAAGACCAGCTCGCAGCTTTCCACGCCCTTGTAGCCGAGCTTGGGCAGGTCCCGGGAGACCGTGAAGCCTTCGCCGGGCTCGGCCAGCAGGATGCTGATGCCCGCGTGGGCCGGCTTGGCGGCCGGGTCGGTCTTGCACAGCAGCGCCGTCAGCCCGGACCGGCGCGCGTTGGTGATCCACGTCTTCGACCCGTTCACCACGTAGTCGTCGCCGTCGCGCCGGGCTGAGGTCCGCATGGCCTGCAGGTCGGAGCCGCCGCCCGGCTCGGTCAGCGCCATCGTGGCCCGCAGCTCGCCGGTGGCCATCCGCGGCAGGTACGCGTCCTTCTGCTCCTGCGTGCCGAACGCCAGCAGCAGCTTCGCCACCACCGTGTGCCCGCCCATGGCCCCGGCCAGGCTCATCCACCCGCGCGCCAGCTCCTCGGTAATCCGCGCGTAGCAGGACGTGCTGACCTGCGCGTCGCCCCACGGCTCGGGGATAGCCAGGCCGTAGATGCCGAGCTGCTTCATCTGCTCGATGAGCTTGTCCGGGTAGGTATTGGCGTGCTCGAGCTCCCGCACCACCGGCTTGACCTCGCGATTGACGAAGTCCCTGACGAGCTGCACCATGGCCCGCTCGTCCTCGTTCAGCTCATCTATGCCCAACTCGCTTACTCCTCAGGAAAGGAACTGCCGGAGTACGCCGGGAATATTCTCCCAGGTCCACTCCGATGATGGATCAGCGGCACCGCGGCGGCATCGCGGGGGAAGGCCCGGGTCGGCTGCCGCGTTACACGTCGGTGTCAGCCCTCAACGACGAGCGGAGGTGACCGATGGCGCTACCGCAAGATCCCGCGCCTAAGTTCGCTGAGTACGCCCATCCGGAGAAGATCGTGTCGACCGAGTGGGTCGCGGCCCATCTCGATGACCCCGGCCTGGTAGTGGCCGAGTCGGACGAGGACGTGCTGCTCTACGAGACCGGCCACGTTCCCGGCGCGGTCAAGCTCGACTGGCACACCGAGCTCAACGACCCGGTGACCAGGGACTACGTGGATGGGGCCGGGTTCGCCCGGCTGATGTCGGAGAAGGGGATCGGCCGGGACACCACGCTGGTCCTCTACGGCGACCGGAACAACTGGTGGGCGGCGTACGCGCTGTGGGTGTGCTCGCTGTTCGGGCACCCGGACGTGCGGCTGATGGACGGCGGCCGGGCCAAGTGGATCGCCGAGGGCCGTCCGGTCAGCACCGACACCCCCAAGCCCGCGCCGGCCGACTACCCGGCCGTCGACCGTGACGACCAGCAGCTCCGGGCGTTCAAGGACCAGGTCGTGGCCCATCTCGGGCAGCCCATGATCGACGTGCGCTCGCCCGGCGAGTACAGCGGCGAGCTGCTGCACATGCCGGACTACCCGCAGGAGGGCGCGCTGCGCGGCGGCCACATCCCGGGCGCCAAGAGCGTCCCCTGGGCGCGGGCCGCCGCCGAGGACGCGACCTTCCGGAGCCGCGCCGAGCTGGAGGCCATCTACCTCGGCGAGGCCGGGCTCACTCCGGACGACGACGTGGTGGTCTACTGCCGCATCGGCGAGCGGTCCAGCCACACCTGGTTCGTGCTGCAGCACCTGCTCGGCTTCGGCCACGTGCGCAACTACGACGGTTCGTGGACCGAGTGGGGGAACAGCGTCCGGGTCCCGATCACCCGCGGGGACAGCCCGTGACCGCGCCCACCGCCGACGGCGCCCTGAATCCCCGGCTTCAGGAGATCGCCGACGACTTCACCTCCATGCCCGACAAGGACCGGCTGCAGCTCCTGCTCGAGTTCTCGCAGGAGCTGCCGGCCCTGCCGGAGCGCTACGCCGCCCACCGCGACCGGATGGAGCCGGTGCCCGAGTGCCAGACGCCGCTGTTCCTGGCGGTCGAGGTGGAGCCGGACGAGGCCGGGGGCTTGGTGCACCTGTTCTTCGACGCGCCCGCCGAGGCGCCCACCACCCGGGGCTTCGCCTCGATCCTGCACGCCGGTCTCGACGGGCTCGGCGCGGACGAGGTGCTGGCCACGCCCGCCGAGTTTTCCGGCCAGCTCGGGCTGGCCGCCCTGGTGAGCCCGCTGCGGCTGCGCGGCCTGGCCGCGATGCTGGCCCGGATCAAGCGCCAGGTCAGGGAGCAGCGAGAAGCTCAGTGAGCCGCCGCGCGTTGACGTGCGCCCAGTCGCGGTAGCAGTTGTTGAACAGCACGTGGGTGGTATCGGCCTGCCCGGCCAGACCACGGAGCCGGTCGGCCCACTCGTCCAGTTCCGCCTCGCCGTAGCGGTAGCCGAACTTCTCCGCGATCTGCTGGCTCGTCCACTTGTCCGAGTGGCCGTGCATCCGCACCACGGCCAGGTCGCTGGTCGCGGCCAGCACCGGCGGGATAGAGCTCGGGTAACCCTGCGGCTCGTCCACGCACACGTACGGAAGCCCATGCCCGGCCAGGAAGTCCAGGGTCTCGCGCTGGTTGTCCGCGGTCATCCAGGTGCGGTTGCGGAACTCGACGCACACCCGGTCCGGCGCGGCCCGCTCCGCGCAGGCCAGGATGTAGTCCCGGCGCGCCCGGCCGATCGGGAACCAGGGCGGGAACTGGAGCAGGATCGCGCCCAGCTTGCCCGCCTCGCGGAGCGGGCCGAGCGCGGCCAGGAACCGGTCCCAGGCCGCGTTCGCCACCGCCGGGTCGACGTCCTTCAGGTACACCCGGTCCTTCCCAGCCTGGCCCGCGGCCTCGCGCAGGTCCGCGGGCAGCGCGCGGACCGGCGTCGGATGCTGGGTGAACAGGCTGAACGCCTTGACGTTGAAGGTGAAGCCAGCGGGGGTACGCTCGGCCCACGCCCTGGCGGTCCGCTCGGCGGGCAGCGCGTAGTAGGTGGCGTCCACCTCTACCAGCGGGAACTGGCTCGCGTAATACCGCAGCCGCCGCTCTGGCGTGCTCGCCTCCGCCGGATACCAGCCAGAGGCGATCAGCGTCCGGTCGGTCCAGCCGGCCGTACCTACCCGGATCTGTCCCATGTCGGCCAAGCTACATAACGCTCTACATAATCAGACCGTTGTGGCGCATGTTGTCGTGGCGTACCCTCAAACCTCGGTGGGGTCTGTTGTGCCGTCGGGGAGACGGCGAGGCCCTTGGGGAGGGATCGTGCTCGACATTGATGTCGGGCTGCGCCCGTTGCAGCCCGAAGCTGTGTGTTTAATACCGGTCATCCGGGTCCGGTGCGAACCGGAGTACGTGCTCATCACCCTGGCCGGTGAGGTCGACTTCGCCGCCGTGGCCAGCCTGCGCGAGCGGCTGTTCGCGCTCGCGACCCGCGGGCGGCCGATGGTGGCCGACCTGGACCAGGTGAGCTTCATCGACGCCGCCGGGCTCGGCGTGCTGGCTGGCGCGGCCCGCCGCGCCAGCGTGCACGGGGCCAGCCTGTACGCGGTCTGCGCCCGGCGCCAGACCCGGCGGCTGTTCCGGATGA
>JAICWX010000298.1 GCA_025934635.1 Streptosporangiaceae bacterium
GCCTACGCCACGCACGGCACGCACATGATCCCGGTGTACGTGTTCTACTCGATGTTCGGCTGGCAGCGCACGGGCGACCAGATGTGGGCGCTCGGTGACCAGCTCGGGCGCGGGTTCCTGCTGGGCGCCACGGCCGGGCGGACCACGCTGACCGGCGAGGGCCTCCAGCACAACGACGGGCACTCGCTGCTGCTGGCCTCGGTCAGCGAGGCGTGCGTGTCGTACGACTGCGCGTGGGCGTTCGAGCTGGCCTACGTCATGCGGGACGCGCTGCGCCGGATGTACGAGGGCACCTCCGAGCACCCGGACGGCGAGAACATCTTCTACTACCTCACCGTCTACAACGAGCCGTACCCGCAGCCCGCCGAGCCCGCCGATTTCCCCGGCGGCACGGCCGCGCTCGAGGACGGCATCCTGCGCGGGCTCTACCTGTCCGCGGCGGCGGCCACGGAAGAGCCGGCGGCCGCGGCGGCCCCCGCCGCACCGAACTGGCTGGCCGGACTGGCGCGCGCCGCCGATGAGGCCGAACGGGCCGAGATCTCCGCCCCGCGGGCCCAGATCCTGGCCTCCGGGGTGGCGCTGCGGTCGGCGCTGCGCGCCCAGGAAATGCTCACCGCGGACTGGGGCGTGTCCGCCGACGTGTGGTCGGCCACGTCGTGGACCGAGCTGCGCCGGGACGCGCTGGCCTGCGAGTCGTGGAACATGCTGAATCCGGGCGAGCCGTCCCGGGTGCCGTACGTGACCACGGCGCTGGCCGACGCGCCCGGTCCCGTGGTGGCCGTGTCCGACTGGATCAAGGCGGTGCCCGACCAGATCGCCCGCTGGGTGCCTGGCACGTTCACCTCGCTCGGCACCGACGGGTTCGGCTTCTCCGACACCCGCCCGGCCGCCCGGCGGTTCTTCCATGTGGACGCCGAGTCCATCACCGTGGCGGTGCTGTGGGAACTGGCCCGCGGCGGCGCCGTGGACGCGGATCTGCCCGCCCAGGCCATCAGCAAGTACCGCCTCGACCTCCCCGTCAGCGAGGCGCTTTCGTAGGGGATGCCGCTGGCAGACGAGGCCCCGGTGGACGCACGACGGCCACGGGTGCACGGGGAGACCGTGCGCCGGCTCGACCGCGCCACCGGGGCCCTCGGCACGGCCGCCATCACCGCCATGGACGAGCGGCTGCCGTGGTTCCGCAACATGTCGGCCGAGAACCGGTCCTGGCTCGGCCTGGTCGCCCAGGCGGGCATCGCCGCGTTCCTCGACTGGATCAGGCACCCGGAGCGCAACCGGCCGGCGCTGACCGAGGTGTTCGGAACCGCGCCGCGTGAGCTGGCCCGCGCGGTCAGCCTGCAGCACGCGGTGGAGATGGTCCGGGTCATCATCGACGTGGTGGAGGCCCAGGTCGACGACCTGGCCGCCCCCGGCGGCGAGGCGGAGCTGCGGGAGGCGGTGCTGACCTACGCCCGGGAGATCGCGTTCAGCGCGGCGCAGGTGTACGCGCGGACGGCCGAGGCCCGGGGCGCGTGGGACGCCCGGCTGGAAGCACTGGTCGTGGACTCGCTCGTCCGCGGCGAGACCGAGGACTCGCTGCATTCCTGGGCCTCGGCGCTGAACTGGTCCTCCTCCCCCGTGGTGGTCGTGGTCGGCACGATCAGCGACGAGGACATGTCCGGCGGGACCGAACCGCACATCGAGGAGATCCGCACGCAGGCCCGGCGGGCCCGCCTCGACCTGCTGGCCGGCGTCCAGGGAAACCGGCTGATCCTGGTCCTCGGCGGCAGCGACGATCCGATCGCCGCGGCCGAGCGGTTCGCCGGGCGGTTCGGGCCGGGCCCGGTGATCGCCGGGCCGCTGGTCCGCGACCTGCGGGCGGCGTCGGTCTCGGCCCGCGCCGCGCTGTCCGCGCTGCGGGCCGCCCCGGCCTGGCCCGAGGCACCCCGCCCGGCCGGGGCGGACGACCTGCTCCCCGAGCGTGCCCTCGACGGCGACCCCGACGCCCGGGCCACGCTGATCAGTGACGTCTACGAGCCGCTGGCGGGCGGCGGGCACGCGCTGCTCGATACGCTCACCACCTACCTGGAGCAGGGTTCCTCGCTCGAGGCCACTGCTCGGCTACTATTCGTGCACACGAATACGGTCCGCTACCGGCTGCGCCGCGTCGCCGAGCTCACCGACTACACCCCCTCGTCCGGCCGGGACGGCTTCACCCTCTGGGTCGCCATCGCCCTGGGCCGCCTGGCCGCCAAGCGAACCGAGGGGTCACGCCGACCGCTGGGCTGAGCCTCCCGCGCGGCTCCCGGCGGGCTCGCGGGAAGGTAGAGTTAGAGCTTCTCTACAAAATTTGGCCGGGTAAGTTCGTAGCGTTCGACATTCATCTGGCAAACCCCTACAGGGCAGGGTAAGAGGATGCTGATCATCACCGCGCCCGGCCAAGGCGCGCAGACACCGGGTTTCCTGGCCCCCTGGCTGGAACTGCCCGGAGTCACCGAGCGCCTCGGCGCCGCTTCGGAGCTGGCCGGCTGCGACCTCATCCGGTACGGCACCACTGCGAGCGCGGATGAGATCAAGGACACCGCGGTGGCGCAGCCGCTGCTGGTCGCGGCCGCGATCGTGGCCGCGACGGCGCTGTCCGGGGCCGGGCCCTCCGAATCCGGAACCGTGCTCGCCGACGCGGCCGCCGGTCACAGCGTCGGCGAGCTGGCCGCCGGAGTCATCGCCGGCGTGCTCACCGCGGACGACGCGCTGCGCCTGACCGCGGTGCGCGGCCGGGCCATGGCCGCGGCCGCGGCGGCCGAGCCGACCGGGATGACGGCCGTGCTCGGCGGCGACCAGGACGTGGTGCTCGCGGCGCTCGCCCGGCACGGCCTGACGCCCGCGAACGTCAACGCAGCCGGGCAGATCGTGGCGGCCGGGACCATGACCGGCCTGGCGGCCTTCGCGGCGGATCCGCCGGCCGGCGCGCGGCTGCGGCCGCTGCCGGTCGCAGGTGCCTTCCACACCAGGCACATGGCCCCGGCGGTGGCCGCGCTCCGCGACGCGGCCACGGCGGTCAGCGTCGCCGATCCGGCGATGACGCTGCTGTCCGACGCGGACGGGGCCGCGGTCACCACCGGCAAGGAATGGCTGGACCGCATCGTCGCCCAGGTCGCGGCGCCGGTGCGCTGGGACCTGTGCATGCAGACGATGGCCGGCCTGGGGGTGACCGCGCTGATCGAGCTGCCGCCCGCGGGCACGCTGACCGGCCTGGCCCGGCGGGCGCTGCCCGGCGTGGCCCAGCTCGCCGTCAAGACCCCTGATCAGCTCGCTGCCGCCCGCCAGCTGATCGCTGAGCACCTGGCCGAGCCGGAGGGACACGGGCACGGCCACCTGCCGGAGTGGCGGCTGATCGTGGCGCCGACGTCGGGGACGTTCCGCCCGCCGCCCGGCTCAGGGGGGTATGGGGGGGCGGACAGCCCCCCCATGATCGGGGGGTCCAGGGGGGATCAGGGTTTCGTCCCCCCGGGTGAAGTGCTCGGGACGGTCGTCGCACGGGGGGGCGAGCGTACGGTGACGGCGCCGTGGCCCGCGGAGATCATCGAATGGCTGGTGGAAGAGGGGGATCCGGTCAGCGAGGGTCAGCCGCTGGTCCGCGTTCAGCCCGTGGGGGTCCGCGGGATGGAAGGGTAGGCGCATGACACTTTCCTCCACTTCGTTCCCGCCTGCTCCGGGCGCGCGCATCCTGTCGCTCGGCGCCTACCAGCCGGGCAACGTAGTCACCAACGACGACATCTCGGCCCGGGTCGACACCAGCGACGAGTGGATCCGCAGCCGGGTCGGCATCGTCAGCCGCCGGTTCGCCGGCCCCGAGGAGAGCGTGACCGACATGGCGGCCGTGGCCGGCGGTAAGGCGCTGGCGGCCAGCGGCCTCGCCCCGGGCGACATCGACCTGGTCATCGTGGCCACCTGCAGTGCCGAGGCCTCCATACCGAACGCCTCCGCGGTGGTCGCGCACCGGCTCGGCATCGTCGCGCCCGGCGCCTACGACCTCAACGCCGCCTGCGCCGGCTTCTGCTACGCGCTGGCCACCGCCTCGGACGCGGTCCGGGCCGGCACCGCCCGGTACGTGCTGGTCATCGGGGCGGAGAAGATGACGGCCTGGGTCGACCAGACGGACCGCAACACTTGCATCATCTTCGCCGACGGGGCCGGCGCCGCGATCGTGGGCCCGGTCGCCGACGGCGAGCCGTCCGGCATCGGGCCGGTCGTCTGGGGCAGCGCCGGAGACATGGCGGAGAAGATCACCATTGCCGACCGCGACTCGTTCCTCCAGCAGGAGGGCCAGGCGGTGTTCCGCTGGGCCACCACCTCCATGCACCCGATCGCGGCGCAGGCCTGCGAGCGGGCGGGCGTCGCGGTGAGCGACCTGGCCGCGTTCGTCCCGCATCAGGCGAACCTGCGGATCATCGAGTCCATCGCGCGCAAGCTCGGCGTGCCGCGCGAGTTGCTGGCGGACGACATCATGACCGCGGGCAACACGTCCTCGGCGTCGGTACCGCTGGCCCTGGCGCGGATGGTCGAACGCGGCGCGCTCAAGCCGGGGTCGCTGGCACTGCTGCTGGGTTTCGGCGCGGGGATGTGCTACGCGGCGCAGGTGATCACGGTACCCTAGCCGCGCCCGGCCCGCGGGCCGGGCGCGGCTAGATCGGGACAGAACCCGCCGCGCGGCCGCAGACCATTACGAACACCACAGAAGGAGTAACACACCATGAACGAGCAGGAGATTCTCGCCGGGCTTGGGGAAATCGTCGAGGAGATCGCGGGCGTGCCGGCCGACGAGGTCACCCCGAGCAAGAGCTTCGTCGACGACCTGGACATCGACTCGCTGTCGATGGTGGAAATCGCCGTCGCCGCCCAGGACAAGTTCGGCGTCGAGATCCCCGACGAGCAGCTGAAGGACCTCACCACCGTGCAGGACGTGGTGAACTTCGTCACTAAGAACGCCGGAGGCTCGGCGTGACCGCACGCGAGACGGTCGTCGTTACCGGGCTCGGCGCGACTACCCCGCTCGGCGGGGACGTCGCGTCGACCTGGTCGGCGATGCTGGCGGGCCGCAGCGGGGTCGGCCGCATCACCGAGCCGTGGGCGGAGGAGCTGCCGGTGCGGATCGCGGCCTGGGCGGCCGTCGACCCGGTGGAGATCGTGGGCCGCGTGCAGGCCCGGCGGATGGATCGCTGCGAGCAGCTGGCCATGGTGGCCGCCCGCGAGGCCTGGGCCGACGCGGGCTCGCCCGGCGTGGACCCCGAACGGCTCGGCGTGAGCATCACCAGCGGGATCGGCGGCATCGGCTCGACGCTGACCGCCTACGACGCGCTCAAGGAGAAGGGCTGGCAGCGTATCTCGCCGTACACGGTGCCGATGCTCATGCCGAACGGCGCGGCCGGCTGGATCAGCATGGAACTCGGCGCCCGGGCGGGCGCCCACGCGCTGGTGAGCGCGTGCGCCTCCGGCGCCGAGGCGATCGGCTACGGCATCGACATGATCCGTTCCGGGCGGGCCGACGTGGTACTGGCCGGCGGCACCGAGGCGGCGATCATGCCGCTGAACATCGGCGCGTTCGCGGTGATGCGGGCCATGTCGACCCGCAACGACGAGCCGGAGCGGGCCTCCCGCCCGTTCGACAAGGCCAGGGACGGGTTCGTGCTCGGCGAGGGGGCCGGCGTGCTGGTGCTCGAGTCGCTGTCGCACGCGCGGCAGCGCGACGCCACGGTGTACGCCGTCGCGGCCGGGGCCGGCTACTCCTCTGACGCCTACCACATCGCCCACCCGGCGCCCGACGGGTCCGGCGTGATCGCGGCGATCACCCGCGCGCTGGCCGACGCCGAGGTCGGCCCGGACCAGGTGGTGCACGTGAACGCGCACGCCACCTCTACCCCCGAGGGCGACACGGCCGAGGCCCAGGCCCTGGCCAAGGCGCTCGGGAGCGCCACCGACGGCGTGGTCGTCACCTCCACCAAGTCGATGACCGGGCACCTGCTCGGCGGCGCGGGCGCCATCGAGTCGGTGGCCGCCGTGCTCGCGCTGCGTGAGCACGTGGCTCCGCCCACCATCAACCTCGAGGACCTCGACGAGAACGTGCCGGTCGACGTGGCCACCGAGCCGAGGCCGCTCAGCAAGCGCGGCTCCGAGCCGATGGCGGTGCTGAACAACGCGTTCGGGTTCGGCGGCCACAACGTGTCGCTGGTATTCACCGCGGCCTGACCGGGCGCCCGGACGGGCCCGCTTCCGCACGTGCGGTTACGTCGCGCCGCATCCTTCGTTCCGGCTTACCGGCAGAGGAGACCTGAGATGACCGCAGTGGATCATGGTGCTGCCCAGCTGGCCGTTCCGCCGCAGGCGGCGGGACCGGACGGCGTCCGGGCCGCCCGGGAGCCAGGAGTAGCGGCGCAGTCATCGCTGGCGTCTGCGCCGGCCTCTACGGTGGCGCCGGCGGCCGCGCTGCCCCGCGACCCGCAGGCTCGCCTGGCGGCCCTGTTCGATCCGGGCACGCTGGAGATCTTGCCGGCCGGGCCCGAGGAGCGCAGCGGGGTCGCGGCGGGCGCCGGCCTGGTGCACGGCGCGGGCGTGGTGGCCTTCGCCTCCGATCCCCGGGTGCAGGGCGGTGCGATGGGCACCGCGGGCTGCGCGGCGATCGTCGCGGCTTATGACGAGGCCCTGTCGCGGGGCGTGCCGGTCGTGGGCCTGTGGCACTCCGGCGGGGCCCGGCTGGCCGAGGGCGTGGCCAGCCTGCACGCGGTCGGAACGGTGTTCGCCGCGATGACCCGCGCGTCCGGGCGGGTGCCGCAGATCTCGGTGGTGCTCGGCCCGGCGGCCGGCGGCGCCGCGTACGGCCCGGCGCTGACCGACATCGTGATCCTGTCCGGTCCGGGCCGCATCTTCGTCACCGGCCCTGACGTGGTGCGCTCGGTGACCGGCGAGGACGTGGACATGGAGCGGCTCGGCGGCCCCGAGCCGCACAGCCGCCGGTCCGGGGTGGTGCACGTGGTCACCGGGACCGACGCGGAAGCGCTGGACCGGGCCCGCGAACTCGCATCCATGCTGAGCGACCAGGGCAAGGTCACCGAGGACGCCGACGACCGCGACCTGTCGGGACTGCTGCCCGAGTCCGCGCGCCGCGCGTACGACGTGCACCTGCTGACGAACGCGCTGCTGGACTCGCCCGGCATCGAGCTCCATCCCCGCTGGGCGCCGAACATCGTGACCATACTGGGCCGCCTGGCCGGCCGCACCGTCGGCGTGGTGGCCAGCAACCCGATGCGGCTCGGCGGCTGCCTGGACGCCGCCTCGGCCGAGAAGGCGGCGCGCTTCGTGCGGATGTGCGACGCGTTCGGCGTACCGCTGGTGGTCCTGGTGGACGTGCCCGGGTACCTGCCCGGGGTCGGCCAGGAATGGGACGGCGTGGTCCGCCGGGGCGCCAAGCTGCTGCACGCCTTCGCCGAGGCCACGGTCCCCCGGGTCACGCTGGTGACCCGCAAGGCCTACGGCGGCGCCTACATCGCGATGAACTCCCGCTCGCTCGGCGCGACGCGCGTCTTCGCCTGGCCCGGCGCCGAGATCGCCGTGATGGGCGCCGTGGCCGCGGTACGCATCCTGCACCGGCGCACGCTGGCCACGGTGCCGCCGGAGAAGCTCCACGAGGCCGAGACGCAGCTGGCCGAGGAGCACGAGGCCACCGCGGGCGGACTGCAGCGCGCCGTCGACCTCGGAGTCGTCGACGCGGTGATCGAACCCAGCCAGACGCGCCGCGAGCTGGCCCGGGCCATCGCCGAGGCGCCCCCGCTGAAGGGCACTCACGCCAACATCCCGCTGTAGCCCTGCCCCCGGGCCGAGCCGCGGCCCAGGGGCTGGCGCTGAGGAGGGTCGTCCTTTACAGGGGGCTGCCGCCGCTGAGGCCGGTGCCGCGGTCGGAGCTGCCGGGGGTGGGGCCGGTAGGCGGGCCGGTGTCGGCGGGGCGGGGCGGGGCGGACTCCGAGGCGGGCGGCGCCGAGCCGGAGGCGGGGGACGCCGGGCCGGAGCCTTCGCCCGAGGCGGAGGCGGAGCCGGAGGTGCCGGAGCCGGAGGTGCCGGAGTCCTCGCCGCCGTCGCCGTCGCCGTCGGAAGAATCGGTGGCCGGGCGGGATTCGGCGAGCAGTTCCTCGAGCCGGGCGCCGCGGATGCGGCGGAAGGTCCGGTGATCGCGGGTGCGATCCAGGATGGCCACTTCCAGCTGGGCGACCGTGTAGTCGCCGTTGCCGGGGGTGGACAGCGCGGCCAGCGCGGCGGCGAACGCCTCGGACAGGGACATGCCGTCGGCGTAGCGCTCCTTGAGGGCGGCGGACACCTGGTCCGCCTGGCCGCCGAAGGCCACGAAGCCGGGCTCGTCGGTTACCGAGCCGTCGAAGGTGATCCGGTAGATCTGGTCGTCGCTGGGCTTGGTACCCACCTCGGCGACGACGATCTCCACCTCGAACGGCTTCAGCTGCTCGGTGAAGATGGTGCCGAGGGTCTGCGCGTACCAGTTGGCGATGCCGCGAGCGGTCACGTCGTGCCGGTCGAACTGGTAGCCGGTGATGTCCGCGTAGGTGACGCCGGCCTTGCGCAGGTTCTCGTACTCGTTGTACCGGCCGACCGCGGCGAACGCGATCCGGTCGTAGATCTCGCTGATCTTGTGCAGCGCGCTCGACGGGTTCGGCGCCACCATGAGGATTCCGCCCGCGTACTGGAGCGTTACGCAGCTGCGGCCGCGCGCGATTCCCTGCCGCGCATACTCGGCCTTGTCCCGCATCGCCTGTGCGGGTGACACGTAGAACGGCATTGACACCGCGGACGTTCCTTTTCCCTAGGTAATGGGTCGGGCTGAGGCGGGAGGCCGGCTAGCCGCCGTTGCGCAGCGGCGCCGACGGGCCGTCCGGGAGGTTCATCCGTTCCCGTACGACCAGCTCGGAGATCCGCTCGGATTCGGCTTCCGGCAGCTTATGGAAACCGTCGGCCGTGATCGTGGCGATGACCGGGAAGATGCGCCGGGTCAGGTCCGGCCCGCCGGTCGCCGAGTCGTCATCGGCGGCGTCGTACAGGGCCTGCACGCAGGCCAGCACGACGTCGTCCGCGGACATGCCGTCGGCGTAGAGCTTCTTCAGCGCGCCCCGGGCGAACAGCGACCCCGAGCCGATGGAGTAGAACCGCTGCTCCTCGTACGGGCCGCCGGCCACGTCGTAGCTGAAGATCCGGCCCGTGCCGGCGCTCTCGTCATAGCCGACGAACAGCGGCACCACGACCAGGCCCTGCATGGCCGCGCCCAGGTTCCCCCGGACCATCGTGGCCAGCCGGTTCGCCTTGCCCTCGAGGGACAGCGACCGGCCCTCCATCTTCTCGTAGTGCTCGAGCTCGACCTGGAAGAGCCGGGTGAACTCGATCCCGAGGCTGCCGGTGCCCGCGTAGCCCATGCCGGAGTACTCGTCGCTGCGGAAGACCTTCTCCACGTCCCGCTTGGCGATCATGTTCCCGGCGGTGGCGCGGCGGTCGCCGGCCAGTACCACTCCCCCGTCGCAGACGGCGGCCACGATCGTGGTGGCGTGCGGCAGGTCGCGGACGACCTGGGACACCTGGCCATCACCCGGCTGGGGGCCCAGGCGCCCGGGCAGCAGCCCGGGCGAGTGCGAGGCGAGGAAGTCGGTGAACGAGGAGGTCTGCCGGCCAAGGAAACCCGAGCCGGAACCGCCAGCCGCACCCGGACCCCAGCCGGACGCGATCGGGTTCCCGGCGAACGGTCCTGATTGGCTGCGGTCGAAAAACGAGCCCACCGCGGACCTCCTCCCGTAGTCATAGTGAACGTATGTAACTGACCCTACTGCCACGGCTGAGCGCGGCAGGACACGAGAGGCGCCGACGCGTCCGCCTACGGCGAACCGGCCGACGCCGACGGTGCTGCGGCTACTGGCCGCCCTTTTGCACGTAAGACCGGACGAACTCCTCGGCGTTCTCCTCGAGCACCTCGTCGATCTCGTCGAGGATCGCGTCCACGTCGTCGGAGAGCTTCTCCTGCCGCTCCCTGACCTCCTCGGTGCTCCCGGTCTCGGTCTCCTCGGTCTCCTCGGCGCGCCTCGTGGTCTGCCGCTGACCGCCTGTGTCCTTCGTTGCCATGTAACTACCTCCGTCAGTCCCAACGCTATCGTCACCCGTGGGAGTCCCGCCCAATCCCGCCAGGGGTAAATCGGTACGAACTCGCGATCGGAATCCGAGCCCCGGACGTGTGACTAGAGGGATGCTAGCGGGGGGCTCCGGGGGGTCGTCCCCCCGGGCTAGCCCTCGGAGCGCGTTACTCCTGGCCGGTAAGCGCGGCGACCAGTTCGGCGGCGCTGCGGCAGCGGTCGAGCAGCTCGCCCACGTGCGCCCGGGTGCCGCGCAGCGGCTCGAGCGTGGGGACGCGCTGCAGCGATTCCCGGCCGGGGATGTCGAAGATCACCGAGTCCCACGAGGCGGCCGCCACCGACTCCGGGTACTGCCGCAGGCAGCGGCCGCGGAAGTAGGC
>JAICWX010000286.1 GCA_025934635.1 Streptosporangiaceae bacterium
CGGCGGCGGCGCAGTCGCTCGCCCAGCTCGGGACGGCCGGCCACCGCGAGGCCGAGGAGCAGGTCGGAGTGGCCGCCGAGGAACTTGGTCGCGCTGTGCACGACGATGTCCGCGCCGAGAGCGAGCGGCTGCTGCAACAGCGGGGTGGCGAAGGTGTTGTCGACGGCGACCAGCGCGCCGCCGTCCCGGGCGGCCGCGCACAAGGCGGGCAGGTCGGCGATGTCGAGCAGCGGGTTGGTCGGTGATTCCAGCCACACCAGGTCGGCGCGGCGGGCCGCGGCGACGGCGGCGGCCGTATCGGTGATGTCCACCAGGTCGACGCGCCAGCGCCCTTGCTGCTGGCCGTCGGCCAGCAGGGCGTGCACCCCCGCGTAGCAGTCGGCCGGTGCCATCACCCTGGCCCCCGCGGGCAGCAGGTCCGCCACCGCCGCGATGGCGCCCATGCCCGAGCCGAACGCGACGGCGTCGCCGCCCTCCAGCTCCCCGATGACCTCCTCCAGCGCCTCCCAGCCGGGGGTGCCGTCGCCGCGGGAGTACTCCCGGCCGCCGGCCCCGTCCGGGCTGGCCGCCCGGAAGTTCGACGCCAGGACAATGGGCACGTTCAGCGGCTGGCCCGGCTCATCGGCGGGCCGTCCGGCTGCGATCAGCGCCGTCTGCGGCCGTCGGCCGGGCCGGCCCGCGGCCTGCTGAGAATGACCACTCAAGAGAACCTCACCCCGATACTGACTATGGTGGCTGCCTGGCGGAGACTATCGAAGGACTGCGGCGTGACCCTTCCACGACCCCCGTATGACCCGGAACTAGGCGCGTTCCTCGAGGCACAGTACGGGACGTCTCCCGAGCCGGCCGCGGCGCTGTCGTCCGGCACCTTGCCGGATATGCGGGAGATGCTGGCCGCGGTCAGCCCCTCGATCGACGCCATGATCGCCGGAACCGGCGTGGAACATCTCGAGCTCTCCGTCCCGGGAGAACCGGGAATCACCCTGTCGGTGATCCGCCGGCCCGGTGCCGCGGAGCCGTCGCCGTGCATCTACTACGTCCACGGCGGCGGAATGATCATGGGCGACCGGCAGACCGGCGCCCCGATCTTCACCCGCTGGGCCGGCGTCTTCGGCGTCACGGTGGTGTCGGTCGACTACCGGCTCGCTCCGGAACACCCCTACCCGGCGGCGGTCAGCGACTGCTACGCCGGACTGCAGTGGGTGGCCGGCCATGCCGCCGAGCTCGGCATCGATCCGGCCCGCATCGTCATCGCGGGAAACAGCGCCGGCGGCGGGCTCGCCGCCGCGACCACGCTGATGGCCCGCGACAACGGCGGCCCCGCGCTCATCGGCCAGCTGCTCAGCGCCCCCATGCTGGACGACCGGGACGCGACCCCGTCCACCCGCCAGTTCGACGGTCCGGGCCCGTGGAATCGCAGCGACAACCGGTTCGGCTGGACCGCCCTGCTCGGCACTGCGCGCGGTACCGCGGACGTATCGCCGTACGCCGCGCCCGCCCGGGCCACCGATCTGAGCGGCCTGCCGCCGGTGTACCTGGACGCGGGATCGGCCGAGGTGTTCCGCGACGAGATCGTCGACTACGCGTCGCGGATCTGGGCCGCGGGCGGCCAGGCCGAGCTGCACATCTGGGCCGGCGGGTTCCACGGCTTCCAGCTGGCGGCCGAAACGCGCGTGGCCCGGGCGGCGCTGGCCGCCCGGGCCAGCTGGCTGGCCCGCATCCTGGCCGGCTGACATGGATGTCGGCGAGTTGCAGCATGCGCTGGGCGGCATCGTGCTTGAGGCCGCCTACCTGGAGCGGGTCCTGAGGACGGCGTTCAGCGCGCTGATCGGCAGCAAGTACGCGGCTGCGGCCGCTAGCGGCTAACCTTCCGACCGAGCTGGTCATGTCGGACTACTTCACCGTCCGCGCGGCAAGATCGTCAGCCTCAAGGTGATCCGCAACCAGCCGTCCCCGTACTGAGCCAGTGCTCGCCGCCGACTGCCGGCCGACACGACAAGGAGCAGACCCGTGAGCTACGAGCTCGACGCCGAACTCGCGCCGGCGATGGCCGGACCGGCGGCCTAGGCGGCTAACGCCCAGCTGCGGAGGCAGGCGAACTCATTTTCGTGACATACTTGCCTCGCCCGACCGCTGCTGATCCGAAGGGGGCGCCATGACTGCCCGATTCCAGCTGGTGATCGACTGCCAGGACCCCGAGCCGCTGGCCCGCTTCTGGGCGGCGGCCCTGGGATACGTCCTCGAGCCGCCCCCCGCCGGGTTCGCGACCTGGGACGACTGGCGGCGCGACATCGGGCTTCCCGACAGCGAGCTGGGAACCGGCGCGGACAGCATCATCGACCCTCGCGGCGGCGGCCCCCGCATCTGGTTCCATGCCGTCTCCGACGCCAAGGTGGTCAAGAACCGCCTGCACCTCGACATCCACGCCAGCGGCGACCGTGCTGACTCGGTGGTGGACCGGAGCGTCCCCCTCGCCACCCGCACGCAGCGAGTCGACGCCGAGGCTAAGCGGCTGGCGGATCTCGGGGCCACGATCACCGGGGCCCTGGACTCCGGCGGCCTCGATCACTACGCGGTCGGGATGAAGGACCCCGAGGGCAATGAGTTCGACATCAACTGACGTCAGGCCGGGCAGCGTCACGGACATGGAAGCCCGCTGCCCGGTGGACAACCTGAGGAGAACCTGTGGAAAGAGTGCCTAGCTGACCGGCTATCCACAGCGCTGTGGACAACGGCGTGACTGTCGAGGCTGCCTTCCGCCGCGAGTACGGTCGCTGCGTCGCCCGTACCCGCAGGCCAGGTCGAGCATGCTCGTTCCCGGTGACAGATGCGGCGCGCGTCCCCAAGTGGCCAGCTTCTCGCTGGTGAAGGGGTTGTAAAGGCGGTGGCCGCTCTCCCGGATCACGTATCTCGGCGGAAGATCCGCCACGCTGGCCGGTCTCCTTCCCCGGGCAGCGACATCGATGCTCCATCAATGTCGCCCCAGCAGCATTGATGCTCCATCGATGCTGTAATTGCCGTTGTGGACAGCCGGGGGAGCGCCTGTGGAAAGAGCGCCGGGACTAGCGGCGCACGTCGTGTGCGGTCAGGTCGCGCAGTGGAATACCCCCGTTGCCAGCCGGGGAAGATGGCACCGGCCCAGGTACCGTTCGCCTCGTCCCAGCAGAATCCCGCTGAGCGCGCACCAGCTCGGCTAAGGCTCTCCCGGTCTTAAGGGCGTGGCCGTGGCTGTATCAGGCAGTGGCCGGAGGGACTCTCAGTAGGTGACTGGGGGATTCCGGTCCTCCGCTTAGGCAGTGACGGAGCCGTGCCATGTTTGTACTGATGGTCTGGGTTGTGGGCCTTGGCGTGCTAGCCCTTGGGTGGATACTGGACCGCGTAAGCGACAAGATGAGCGACGGTAGCGGGCTTCTCCATTACGTCGGGCTCACGCTGAAGGTGACGAGCGCCGCGATTGTGACAGTGGGGACCGCTGCCGCCCTTGACGCGGCTAATGACCCCGGCAAGTATGGCGGCCTGAATTAGCCGCTGGTGTTCACGGAGGGATACGTGTTCGGAAAATGCGTGGAGCTAAGGGGACTTGAACCCCTGACCCCTTGGATGCAAACCAAGTGCTCTTCCAGCTGAGCTATAGCCCCGAGATGTCTTCGCCCCAGGGTACCCGGTGAGAGCGCGTCCCTGTTAAGGACGAGGCCTAACTACTTGAGCAGCCGGGACAGGCGCCGGTCGGCCAGCGGCTTGCCGCCGGTCTGGCAGGTCGGGCAGTACTGCAGGGCCGAGTCGGCGAACGAGACCTCCCGGATGGTGTCTCCGCACACCGGGCAGTCCTGCCCGGCCCGGCCGTGCACGCGCAGGCCGCTCTTTTTCTCGCCCTTCAGGTCAGCCGCCGCCAGTCCGGCCGAACGTTCCATCGCCTCGCCCAGCGTGGTCTTGATCGCCTCGTACAAGGTGGCCACGTCGGCCGGGGTCAGGCTGGCCGCCAGCTTGTAGGGAGACATCTTCGCGGCGTGCAGCACCTCGTCGGAGTAGGCGTTGCCGATGCCGGCGATGATGTGCTGGTCCCGCAGGACGCCCTTGACCTGGGTGCGGCGCCCGGCCAGCAGGCTGGCCAAGGTATCGGCGGTGAAGTCGGCGGCCAGCGGATCCGGGCCGAGGGTGGCGACTCCGGGCACCTCGGCCGGGTCGCGGACCAGGTAGACCGCGAGGCGCTTGTGCGTGCCCTGCTCGGTCAGGTCGAAGCCGGAGCCGTCGTCCAGCCGGAGCCGGAAGGCCAGCGGGCTCTTGCCCGGCTTGGGCGGGGCCGACGGCAGGTCGTCGCGCCAGCGCAGCCAGCCCGCGCGGGCCAGGTGCATGATCAGGTGCAGGCCCTGGTCGGTGGCCAGGTCGAGGAACTTGCCGTGCCGTCCGGTGCCGGTGATCACGTGGCCGGTGAGGGCGGTGAGCGGCGGGTCGAACGTCTTCAGCACGGTAAACGAGGCCGCGTCGGCCCGGGCGATGGCATGGCCGGTGGCGTGCTCGCGCAGGAAGGCGGCCAGCGATTCTACTTCCGGCAGTTCCGGCATGCTTTCCAGTCTGCCACGTGCCGGGGGCCTTCTAACCTGGCCGTAGGAGCCTTCGTAACCGGCTGGCCTGCGCGGCTATCAGGTCAGGCAGTTCCCCCATGTCGGCCAGCAGGTGGGTGGCCCCGGCCCGGCGGAGCCTGCTCGCGTCGTCGACGTCGCTGAGTACGCCGACGACCAGTGGAGATCCGGCCCGCCGGGCGGACAGCGCCCCGCCCTCGGTGGCGGTGACCATGGCCACCTCGCGCACGTCGCCGATCCCCAGCCGCAGGACGGCGGTGAGGATGAGGTCGGGCCAGGGGTAACCCCGGTCCACGTCGTCCGCGCTCAGCACCAGGTCGGCGCGGTGCTGCCAGTCGAGGTGCGCCAGCAGCAGGCCGAGCGCGGGCTTGGGCAGGGAGGACATCAGGCAGATCTTGATGCCCGCCGCGGAGAGCTTGGCCAGTGCCTCGTTGACACCGGGGAGCGGCAGGACCCCGAACCGGTCCACGGCCGTCTGGAACGACCGCTCGAAGGCGTGGTTGGCGGCCTGGGCCCGGATCTCGTCCTCGGGGAACAGGCTGCGGATGACGTCGGCGGGCGGCCACCCGCGCGTCCGGTCGAACTGGACCATCGACCTGACGTAGGCCGCGGTGCCGGTGACAACGCCCTGGGTGGCGATCGCCTCGGCGAACGCGCGTTCCAGGACGCTGCCATCGGCCGCGACCGCCCCGACCACGTCACAGCAGACCAGCGACACGCCTGCGGTATCGCTCACCTGCTTGCCTCCTAGCGCCGGCTCGGCTTCCCGGCCGCTGTCGGACATATGCCTCCGACCGCGCGGTTCAGTCCTCGTCGGCCGCGGTGGCCTCGGTCCACAGGTCGAGTTCCGCACGGTCGGACTGGACCTTGCGCCAGACGGCGAACGCGCCAAGCCCGAGAACGGCGAGCGCGATGAGCTTCTTCACAGCGAGGAATCCTCCAGCTCGATGACATCGAAAAAGCGGACCGGCGGCAATAAACGCCCCGCCCTCCGCAGGTGTACGGCAGCTTAGCAAAGCCGTTCCGTCAGCCTTGCCCGCCAGCCTAGTCGGCCGGCGGGCGTGCCGCGCAAGCCGGACGATACCGGCGAGAGGTGTCGTAGCTGGTAAAGGGGTGATTTGTGGGGTTACGTGGACTTGAACCACGGGCCTCGTCCTTATCAGGGACGCGCTCTAACCGACTGAGCTATAACCCCATGCCGCAATCCGGCACAGTGCACATTCAACAGTGCACCTGACCTGCGGAAACAGGCGCGACCATCATCTTACCGTACCCGCGGGGCGCGTTGTGCCGTGGTTTTCGACCTTGCCCATCGCGGGAGTATCCCGTCCGCTCCCGCGATGGTACCGCGCCTTCGGAGTGCGGCGTTACTCGGTTTCCCGGAGGGTAACCTCCACGCCGCCGACAAGCCGCGAGGTCAGGTTGTACACCACCGAGCCGATCGTCGACATCGCGGTGATCAGGACGATGTTGAGCGAGCCGAGCAGGGCGGTGTAGCCGAGCACCCGCGAGGCCGAGAACCAGGCCTTCGCGTTCACGCCGGTGGACGCCTGGCTGGACGTCAGGCTGGTCACGACGCGCTGGAGGGAATCGAACACGCCGAGCCCGGACAGCGCCCCGTACAGCACGCTGACCGCCACGAACAAGATCACGAAGGCGACCAGTGAGACCACGAAGCTGAACTTCATCACCGACCACGGCTCGACCCGGGAAATGGTCAGGTGGGCCTGCCGGGCCGACTTCTTGGACTGCGCCTTCTGGGTCTTCGACCCGGTACCGCCCTTGGCCGGGCCGCTCCGCGACTGGCCGAAGGTGACCGGGCCGCTCTTCGCCGGTCCGCGCACCGGGGCCTCGGTCGCCGCCGGCTTGCCCGCGGGGGGCGGCGGGGTGGTCCTGATGGAGGAGGCCGGGGGCGGGTTCTTCGCGGTCAGGCCCGACCGCAGGAAGGCCCGCGCCGGGGACGACGGCGAGTCGGCCGGCGGGTCTGGCATCTCCCACGCGAAGGCGGCCGGCGGCATGGACGACGCCTCGGTCGCCGGGGGAGCGGCGGAACTGGTCCCTGACGACGCCGGGCTGGGCGACACGGGGCTGGGCGACACGGGGCTGGAGGCGGGCGTGGCCGCGGTGGTGTCGCCGGACGGCTTGGCCGCCGTTTCCGCGGGGTAGGCGATGGTCGGGTCCTCGAGGGCCGGCTTGGCCGGAGTCGAGGGGGGCGGGCCGAAGCTGATGGCGGCCGGCTCGGGATCCTTGACCTTGGTGCCCCGCGGTGACCCGATGGTGTCGGCGGGAAACGCGGGGATGCCATCCACCACCGTGGCGTCCACCGGAGCCGGGCGAGCCGCTTCCTTGGCCGCCGGGCCGCCGTTGGCCTTGACGTCGCGCGGCGGGGCATCCTTCACCGCGGTGTTCTTGGCCGGGACGTCCTGGGTCTCGTCCGCGGGCTCGGTCTTCGCGGAGCCGGGCTTGGCGGCGGCCGGCTTGCGGGCCGACGGCCGGGGCGGTGCCGTGATGTCGTCGACAGCCTGGGTGTCATCGTCCTCGACCAGGTCGTCGCCAGTGGCCCGCGAGGTCACCATGGTAGGCGAGCCCCTGCCCGGGCCCCCGGGCCTATCCGTGCGCCTGTCCAAGCCGTCCTCCCTCTGATCCAGACCCTCACGAGGTTATCTCCGGACGAGACGCCCATATGACCACCTATGCGAAGAAAGCCGCGTTATGACGATCTTCGCCATACTCATGGGACGCTTCTGCCCCCGAAACCGTTGCCCGTCAGTCAGCCTGAAAAGTCAGTCGTACTAGCTGACCTTACACAATCGCCCGGATTACTCCTCCGCGTCGTCGTCATCGCCCGCGGGCTCGCCGGCGTCCTCGAGCTGGTCCACGACCGGGTCCGCCTGGTCGGCCAGCTCGGCCGGTTCGGCGGAAATGTCCTGGTCAACCGGCTCATCACCGTCTTCGAGGGCTTCGGGGTCCAGGGACTCGGCGTTGAGCGCCAGGCCCACCACGCTGTCACCCGAGGCGAGGTTCATCAGCCGTACGCCCATGGTTTGCCGCCCGGACTGCTTGACCTCGGCCGCACTGGTCCTGATCACGCCGCCCGCGGAGGTGATCGCGAAGACCTCGTCGCCGGCGTGCACCATCAGCGCGCCGACCAGCTCACCGCGGGCCTCGACGATCTTCGCCGTGACCACGCCGCGGCCGCCGCGGCCCTGCACCGGGTAGGCGTCGGACGGCGTGCGCTTGGCGTACCCGTTGCCGGTGGCCACCAGCACGTCGCCGCCGTCCCTGACCACGTACATGCCGAGCAGCTGGTCGCCGTCGTTGAAGCGCATCCCGATGACGCCCGAGGTGGCCCGGCCCATCGGCCGCAGCGAGTCGTCGTCGGCGCGGAACCTGATGGCCTGCGCGCCCTTGCTGACCAGCAGCAGGTCATCCTCGGGGGAGACCAGCCGGGCCGCGATGACCTCGTCGTCCTCGCGCAGGTTGATCGCGATGATGCCGCCGGACCGGGGCGAGTCGAAGTCGGTCAGCCGGGACTTCTTCACCAGCCCGCTGCGGGTGGCCAGTACCAGGTACGGCGCCATCTGGTAGTCGCGGATCGTGAGCACCTCGGCGATCCGCTCGTCCGGCTGGAACGCGAGCAGGTTGGCCACGTGCTGGCCGCGGGCGTCGCGGCCGGCGTCCGGCAGCTCGTAGCCCTTGGCCCGGTAGACCCGGCCCTTGTTGGTGAAGAACAGGATCCAGTGGTGGGTCGAGGTGATGAAGAAGTGATCCACGATGTCGTCAGTGCGCAGCTGCGCGCCGCGGACCCCCTTGCCGCCGCGCCGCTGCGCCCGGTACAGGTCGGTCTTGGTGCGCTTGGCGTAGCCGCCGTAGGTGATCGTGATCGCGACGTCTTCCTCGGCGATCAGGTCCTCGTCGGCCACCTCGCCGTCGTAGGCGACGATCTCGGTGCGCCGGTCGTTGCCGAACTTGTGGACGATCTCGGCCAGCTCGGTGCCGATGATCTGCCGCTGCCGCTCCGGTGAGGCCAGGATGTCCTCGAGGTCGGCGATCTTGGCTTCCAGCTCGTCCCGCTCGTTGACCAGTTCCTGCCGCTCCAGCGCGGCCAGCTTGCGCAGCTGCATGTCGAGGATGGCGCGGGACTGGATCTCGTCGATCTCGAGCAGCCCCATCAGGCCCTGCTGGGCCTCGGCGGCCGAGGCGCTCGCCCGGATCAGCGCGATGACCTCGTCGATCCGGTCGATGGCCTTGAGCAGCGCGGCCACGATGTGCAGTCGCTCCTGGGCCTTGCGCAGCCGGAACTTGGTGCGCCGGACGATGACCTCGATCTGGTGGGTGACCCAGTACCTGATCATCTGGTCCAGCCGCAGCGTGCGCGGCACGCCGTCGACCAGGGCGAGCATGTTGGCGCCGAACGTGTCCTGCAGCTGGGTGTGCTTGTACAGGTTGTTGAGGACCACCTTGGCGATGGCGTCCCGCTTCAGCACGATGACCAGGCGCTGCCCGGTCCGGCCGCTGCTCTCGTCCCGGACGTCGGCGATGCCGCTGACCTTGCCGTCCTTGACCAGTTCGGCGATCTTCTGGGCCAGGTTGTCCGGGTTGACCTGGTAGGGAAGTTCCTTGGCCACCAGCTGGGCGCGGCCGCGGGCGTCCTCCTCGACCTCGACCACGGCCCGCATGATGATCGAGCCGCGGCCGGTCCGGTAGGCGTCGCTGATCCCGCGCCGGCCGACGATCAGGCCGCGGGTGGGGAAGTCCGGGCCCTTGACCCGCTCCATCAGCGCGTCCAGGAGCTCCTCGTCGGACGCCTCGAAGTTGTCCAGGTACCAGGCGACGCCGGCCGCGACCTCGCGCAGGTTGTGCGGCGGGATCTTGGTGGCCATCCCGACCGCGATGCCCTCGGACCCGTTGATCAGCAGGTTGGGGAACCGGGCGGGCAGGACCACGGGCTCCTGGGAGCGCCCGTCGTAGTTGTCCCGGAAGTCGACGGTGTCCTCGTTGATGTCCCGCAGCATCTCCATCGCCAGCGGGGCCAGGCGGCACTCGGTGTACCGCATGGCCGCGGGCGGGTCGTTACCCGGAGAGCCGAA
This sequence comes from Streptosporangiaceae bacterium, assembly GCA_025934635.1. Next base: position 9,671 of record JAICWX010000286.1, read on the forward strand.
GTTGCCCTGGCTGTCGATCAGCGGCATCCGCATCGACCACGGCTGCGCCATCCGCACCAGCGCGTCGTAGATCGCGCTGTCGCCGTGCGGGTGGTAGTTGCCCATGACGTCACCGACGACCCGCGAGCACTTGAAGAAGCCGCGGTCGGGCCGGAACCCGCCGTCGTACATCGCGTACAGGATGCGGGTGTGCACCGGCTTGAGCCCGTCCCGCACGTCGGGCAGCGCCCGCCCGACAATGACCGACATCGCGTAGTCGATGTAGCTGCGCTGCATCTCGTACTGGATGTCGACCGGCTCGGTACGGTCGTGCCCGCCGCCGCCACCCGTGGCATCGGTAACTTCAGTCACTTTTTCGTCGTCCTCAGATTGTGTGCTGGCGTCAGGCGAAGGTCAGATGTCGAGGAACCTGACGTCCTTGGCGTTACGGGTGATGAACGACCGACGTGCCTCCACGTCCTCGCCCATCAGCACGGTGAACAGCTCGTCGGCCTGGGCCGCGTCGTCGAGCGTGACCTGGCCCAGCACCCGCCGCGCCGGGTCCATGGTGGTCTCCCACAGCTCGTTGGCGTTCATCTCGCCAAGGCCCTTGAACCGCTGCACGCCGTCCCGCGGCCGCGGGTCCTTCTTGCCCTCGGCGATGCCGGCCTGGATCAGCCGGTCCCGCTCGGCGTCGGAGTAGGCGTAGCTCGGCTCGTTGCCGCGCCCCTCCCATTTGATCTTGTAGAGCGGCGGCTGGGCCAGGTACACGTGCCCGGCCTCGACCAGCGGCTTCATGAACCGGAAGAGCAGGGTCAGCAGCAGCGTGCGGATGTGCTGCCCGTCCACGTCGGCGTCCGCCATCAGGATGATCTTGTGGTAGCGGAGCTTGGTGATGTCGAACTCGTCGTGGATCCCGGCTCCCAGCGCCGTGATCATCGACTGGACCTCGTTGTTCTTGAGGACGCGGTCGATCCGCGACTTCTCCACGTTGATGATCTTGCCGCGGATCGGCAGGATGGCCTGGAACTTCACTTCCCGGCCGCCCTTGGCCGAGCCGCCGGCCGAGTCGCCCTCGACCACGTAGATCTCGGACTTCTCCGGGTCGGTGGACTGGCAGTCGGCCAGCTTGCC
>JAICWX010000147.1 GCA_025934635.1 Streptosporangiaceae bacterium
CTGCTGAGTAATACGTACGAGGGGGGACTCAGGTTCAAGGACGGACAGCAGATCCTCAGCTTCCGCAACTGACGCGGCGGACATGGCGGGTGTAGCGGAGGTTCCCGTGGCCGGCGTGGTGAATGAGCACCACCGGTACCGGCCGGGCGAGCCGCTGCGCCGCTACGTGGCCTGGTACACCGGCTACCGGCAGCGGGGAATCCCGCCGGCCAGGCACCGCGGCTTGCCGTCGCCCTACCTGACGATGATCTTCACGCTGGACGAGCCGCTCAGCATCGAGGCTCATCCCGACCCGGGGCAGCCACCCGGCGAGTTCACAACGCTGCTCGGCGGCCTGCACTCCACTCCCGCGCTCATCAGGCACGACGGCGCGCAGTCGGGCATCCAGCTGGCGCTCAAGCCGCCGGGCGTACGGACGCTGCTCGGCTTGCCGGCCGGCGAGCTCGCCGAAATCGACGTGCACGCCGAGACCGTCCTCGGCGGCGTCTGCGCCGAGGTGCGGGACCGGGTCCGCACCGTGACCGGCTGGCCGGAGCGGTTCGCCATCCTCGACGAGATCCTGCTGCGGCAGCTGCTCACCCGGAGCGAGGCCGCCGCGGTCGCCCCCGAGGTGCTGTGGTCCTGGCGCCAGCTGCTCCGGGCCGGCGGGGCCGTGCGGGTGGCTGACCTGGCCACCGGGACCGGGTGGAGCGGGCGCCACCTGGCCAGCCGGTTCCGGGCCGAGATCGGCCTGACGCCGAAGGCCGCCGCCCGGGTCGTCCGGTTCGACCGCGCCCGGCGGCACCTGGCCGAGCACGCCGGGCACGCTGAGCACGCCGGGCAGGCCGGCTACCAGCTGGCCGACCTGGCGGCCGAGATGGGCTACTTCGACCAGGCTCACCTGGCCCGGGAGTTCCGCGCGCTGGCCGGCGTGCCGCCGAGCCAGTGGCTGGCCGAGGAGTTCCGAAACGTCCAAGCCGGGCACTGGGCCGATGACGGAGGCTGAGGTTAACCACAGCGATGAGGTTAACCAAAGTCAGCTGAGGTTAACCGGAGTCAAGGAGGCACATCATGCCGGCAACACCGGAACCCCAGGTCTGGCCCACGCTGCGGGCGCGCGACGCCCGGGCCCTGATCACGTTCCTGGTCGACGCGTTCGGCTTCGAGGAGACGGTCGTCTACGGGGACGGCGACCGGGTCGATCACGCCCAGCTGTCCTGGCCGGAGGGCGGCGGCGTCATGCTCGGCTCGGTCCGCGACGGCGACGAAGACGCGCACGGCCAGGCCACGCCGACCCGGCCGGGCACCTTCGGCGCCTACGTGGTCACCGACCACGTGGACGCCGTGTACGACAAGGCCAAGGCGGCCGGGGCCGAGATCATCTCCGCGCCGCACGACACCGACTACGGCTCGCACGACTTCGCCGCCGCCGACCCGGAGGGGAACCGCTGGTCGTTCGGCACCTACCGGGGAGAGCCGCGCAAGGAGGGGTAACCCCGGGGATGCGGCCCGTGGTGTCCACGGGGGCGCCGCCGGAAGCCCCGGGAGTAACGTGCGGGTATGCGAGCCTGGCACGTGGAGCGCCCGGGGCCGGTCACCGGCCACCCGCTGCGCCTGCACACCGACGACGACGTACCGCGGCCAGGACCCGGCGAGCTGCTGCTCCGGGTCCTGGCCTGCGGCGTCTGCCGGACCGACCTGCACGTGACCGAGGGCGACCTGCCGCCGCACCGCCACGGCGTGACCCCCGGCCACGAGGTCGTGGGGGAAGTGGTGGCCCTCGGCGGCCAGGCCGACGACGGCCAGGCCGACGGCTTCAAAGAAGGCGACCGGGCCGGCGCCGCCTGGCTGCGCTCCACCGACAACATCTGCACGTTCTGCCGCCGCGAGGCCGAGAACCTCTGCCCCGCCAGCACGTACACCGGCTGGGACGCCGACGGCGGCTACGCCGAGTACATGACCGTCCCGGCGGCCTACGCGCACCGGCTCCCGGACGGCTACCCGGACGAGGAACTGGCCCCGCTCCTGTGCGCCGGCATCATCGGCTACCGCGCCCTGCAGCGGGCCGAGCTGCCGGCCAACGGCCGCCTCGGCATCTACGGCTTCGGCGGCAGCGCCCACCTGGCCGCCCAGGTGGCGCTGGCCCGCGGCGCCACCATCCACGTGCTCACCCGCGGCGAGCAGGCCAGGCAGCTCGCGACCGAGCTAGGCGCGGCAAGTGTCGGCGACGCCGACGCCATGCCCCCGGAACCGCTGGACGCCGCGATCATGTTCGCCCCGGTCGGGGACCTGGTGCTGCCCGCCCTCCAGGCGCTCGACCGGGGCGGCACGCTGTCGGTCGCGGGCATCCACCTGTCCGATATCCCGCCCCTCAACTACTCCAAGCACCTGTTCCAGGAACGGCAGCTGCGCAGCGTCACCGCTAATACCCGCCAGGACGCACGCGAGTTCCTCGGTTTCGCGGCCGGCCACAAGCTGGCCGTCACCGTGCATCCCTACCCGCTCGACCACGCCGACCAGGCGCTCCGCGACCTGAAGGCCGGCGCCTTCGACGGCGCCGCCGTCCTGGTCCCCTGAATGTTCGCTGATGGTCTGCTGTGCATCCGCCTAAGCCAGGAAGCATTCCGGTGATCACGGTGTCTCGACTAATGGGCATACTGGGCACCACAAGGAGCCGCCATGAGTAAGCAAGCCACGCCGCCACCGCCCGGCGACAAACCCAAGCCAACCGCGCCGCCACCGCCGCCCACGTGGCGGAACTGGATCTGGCCGATCATGCTCGTCGTGATCTTCGCCCTCTGGTTCCTGCTGCCTACCCGGTCGCCGTCGACCAGCCTGAGCTACACCCAGTTCCTGTCCGACGTATCCGCCCACCAGGTCAAGACGGTGCAGCTCGGCGCGGTCGGCGCGACCAGCAGCGGCACGCTGACCAACGGCAAGAGCTTCACCGTGGTCATCCCGCCGCAGGCCGGGCAGAACCTGCTCACCACGCTGCAGGACGCCAAGGTGCAGGTGTCCGCGGCTGCCAGCGGCCAGGGCTTCGGCACCGAGGTGCTGATCTACCTGATCACATTCGGGCTGCCCATCTTGCTGTTCGTCTGGTTCTTCCGCCGCATCTCCAAGGGCGCCGGGGCCGGCATCCAGGGCGCGCTCGGCGTCGGCAAGTCCCGGGCCAAGATCTTCGACGAGGAGCGGCCCAGCACCACGTTCGCCGACGTGGCCGGGTACGAGGGCGCCAAGTCCGAGATCGCCGAGGTGGTGGACTTCCTGCGCAAGCCCGACCGGTACACCCGGGTCGGCGCGCTGGTACCCCGCGGCGTGCTCATGGTCGGCCCGCCCGGTACCGGCAAGACGCTGCTGGCCCGCGCGGTCGCGGGCGAGGCGGGGGTGCCGTTCTTCTCGGTCACCGGGTCCAGCTTCGTGGAGCTGTTCGTCGGCGTCGGCGCGTCCCGCGTCCGTGACCTGTTCGAGCAGGCCCGCAAGCGCGCCCCCGCCATCATCTTCATCGACGAGATCGACGCCATCGGCCAGCGCCGGGCCGGCTCGGGCGCCGTCGTGTCCAACGACGAGCGCGAGCAGACCCTCAATCAGCTGCTGGCCGAGATGGACGGCTTCGAGCCGTCGGCCGGCGTGGTAGTCCTCGCGGCCACCAACCGGCCCGAGATACTCGACCCGGCCCTGCTGCGCCCCGGCCGGTTCGACCGTCAGGTCACGATCCCGCTGCCGAACGTCACCGAACGAGCCGCGATCCTCGCCGTGCACGCTCGCAGCAAGAAGCTCGCCCCCGACGTGGACCTGAACGCGGTGGCCCGCGGCACGCCCGGCTTCTCCGGCGCCGACCTGGCCAACCTGGCCAACGAGGCGGCCATCTTCGCCGTGCGCGACAACCGGGAGACGATCACCGCCGAGGACTTCAGCGCGGCCAGGGACCGGATCATCCTGGGCCGCCGGGAGGGCTCCAACGTGCTGCTGCCGGAGGAGAAGCACGCCGTCGCGGTGCACGAGTCCGGGCACGCCCTGGTGGCCGCGCTGGCCGACAACACCGACCCGGTGGCCAAGGTGACGATCCTGCCGGCGGGCCAGGCGCTCGGCGTGACCGAGCAGCTGCCGCTGGTCGAACGGCACATGTACACCGAGGATTACCTGCACGACTCGCTCGCCGTCCGCCTCGGCGGCCGGGCCGCCGAGCTGGTCGTGCTCGGCCAGGGTTCCACCGGCGCGGCCAACGACCTGGCCGGGGCGACCGACCTGGCCACCAAGATGGTCAGGGAATTCGGACTGTCCAAGGCGCTCGGCCCGGTCGGGTACCCCGAGGGCGGCTCGGTGTTCCTCGGCGGTGGCGGCGGCCCCATGTCCAGCCGCCCGTTCGCCGAGGCGACCCAGGCGGAGATCGACAAGGAGGTCGCCGCGCTGCTGCGCCAGGCCGAGCAGCGCGCGGTGTCCCTGCTCCGGGACAACCGCGGCAAGCTCGACGCGCTGACCGACCTGCTGCTCGAGGTCGAGACGGTCGACGGCTCCGAGGTCTACCGGCTGGCGGAACGCCCGGACAAGTCGAGCACCGTACCGCCGGTACCGCCCACCACCGGCGTCCCGGCGCACGTCGCCAGCGCAACGGACCCCGTCACCACCGGGGCCGACACCGAATAAAAATCTCCCGAACGGGCTATCTGACACGCCCGGGGACACCTGCCTGGTGTCCCCGGGCGTCGTCGTTTTCGCGGCGTATCCCGCTGATATAGACGTGATCGGCGGTCCCGGCGCCGGTGTACGCTCGCCCTTATGGCGTCGGCCCTGCCTGCACACATTCCCAGCCCGTCGATCAACAGCTTCAACATCGGCCCGCTGGTCGTTCACTTCTACGCCCTGTCGTACCTGGTCGGCATCGCCCTGGCGATCATCATCACCCGGCGGCGGTGGCGCGCCGTCGGCGGTGACCCCGACATCGTGGGCGACATCGCGCTGTGGAGCGTCCCGGCCGGGATCATCGGCGGCCGGATCTACTTCGACATCACCACCCCGATGGACATCCCGCACGTCTGGTACGGCGTGTTCGCGGTGTGGGACGGCGGGCTCGGCATCTGGGGCGGCATCGCGCTGGCCACCGTGGTCGGCCTGTGGCGGCTGCGCCGGTTCGGCGTGAACCGGGCCCAGTTCATGGACGCGGTCGCGCCCGCCCTGCTGGTCGCGCAGGGCATCGGCCGGATCGGGAACTACTTCAACAAGGAGCTCTTCGGCCGCCCGACGTCGCTGCCCTGGGGCCTAGAGATCCCGTTCCAGTACCGGGCGGCCGGCGGGATCCCGACGAAGTACCTGAACGCCGCCACGTTCCAGCCGACGTTCCTGTACGAGCTGATCTTCGACTTCGCCTGGGCCGCCGTGCTGGTCTGGCTCGGCCACCACCGCAAGATCAAGGCGCCCGGCCTGTTCGCGCTGTACGTGTTCGGCTACTCGGCCTACCGGATCTTCGAGGAATCGCTGCGCATCGACTCCTCCGCCTACTTCCTGGGGCTGCGCCTCAACACCTACATCGCCGCGGCCCTGGCGCTGATCGGCCTGTTCTGGTTCTGGCGCAGCCAGCGCCGCCCCGGCCCGGTGGAGAGCGCCGACCCCGACCCCGCCGCCGCGGCGGCCAGCCTGGACGCCGAGTCCAGCCTGGACGCCGAGTCCAGCGAGGACGCGGAGTCCAGCGTGGACGCGGAGGCCAGCGTGGACGCGGAGGCCAGCGTGGACGCAGCGTCCGGGCCGGACGCGCCGGACGGCCCGCCCGAAGCTGACGCCGAAAATTCCAGTTCAGAAAATTCCATTTCCGAACTATCCGGATCCGAACAGCCGGCGTCCTCGGGCCAGGCCTCGTCCGAGACGTGACCGGCTCGGACTGGCGCCGGTGGCCCCGCTGGACATGACCCGCCTCCGCCAAGCCCTCCTCACCCTGGCCTAGGACATGAGCATCGCGGACCTGCCCCGGCCGGTGGGATACGTGCTCGGCGGCGGCGGGAGCCTGGGCGCGATCCAGGTGGGGATGCTGCAGGCGCTCAGCGAGCACGACATCGCCCCGGACATCGTGGCGGGCACCTCGGTCGGGTCCCTCAACGGCGCGGTCATCGCGTTCGATCCCACCAGCGCAGCGAACCGGCTGTCCCACCTGTGGGCGCGGCTCACCCGCGAGCAGGTGTTCCCCGGCGGCCTGCTGCATCAGGCGCGCACCCTGCAGCACGCCAAGACCCACCTGTTCGCCAGCACCGGCCTCGCCACCGTGATCGACGACTTCCTCGGGCCCGAGGCCACGTTCGCCGACCTGGCCCTGCCGTTCACGGCGATGGCCATGGACATCGCCACGGCCCGGCCGCACGTCCTCAGTGACGGGCCCCTGCGGCCCGCGCTGCTGGCCAGTTCCGCCATCCCGGGCATCTTCCCGCCCGTGGAGGTCGGCCCGCTGCGGCTCTACGACGGCGGCCTGGTCGCCAACGTCCCGCTGCGGCAGGCCCTGGCCATGGGCGCCCGCTCCCTCGTCGTCCTCGACTGCAACTTCCCCGGCCACGTGCCCGACCCGCCCGCCACGCTGGCCGACGTGCTGTTCTACACCGCGCTGGTGACCATGCGCGCCCAGCCGGGCTTCGAGGCCCCGCTCGTCGCCGCCAACGTCCCGGTCGTCTACCTGCACGGCCCGGAGCCGCTCCGGGTCTCGCCGCTGGACTTCCGCCAGACCGGCATGCTCATCGAGACCTCCTACGAGGCGGCCCGCTCGTTCCTCCGCGATCTGGACATCACCGGCCCCGGCCTGTACGGCTCGCCCTGACCGCCGGGTGTCACGCCCCGGCGCCGGTCCGCGTCATACCGGTCATGAAGATCTTCAACCGGCACGAGCGGCTGATCGCGGCAACGCCCGCGCGGATCGCCGCTCTCGTCGCCGACTTCGGCCTCATCTGGCCCGCCCGGCTCGCGCCGGTGCCCGCGTCGCAGGGTGACCGCACGTACGACACCGGCCTGATGGTCTGGGAGGAGTACGACCGCCCCGGCTCCGTCCGCGCGTTCCGCGTGGTCAGCCCCGAGGAGCTGCGGGCCGGGCACTGGTTCGAGCTGATCCCGGCCGCTGGCGGTACCCTCCTGCGCCACACGGTCGAGGGCACCGCGATCGGCCGGTACGAGACGATCTGGCCCGAACGGATCGAGCCTCTCCACAACCAGATCCTCGAAGCCATCCTGGACAACGTCCAGTCCGCCGCCTGATACGCGCCGCGGCCCGCGACCCGGTTACCGGTCCGGGCGGCCTGCCGCCCGGACCTCAACCGGTTATCGCGCCGGCTGGGCCCCCCGTAGCGCGGGGGGCGCTCCCCCTCCGGAGCGCCCCCCGCGCCGTCGGCCGCCGTTGTGGGGCCGAGGCGGTGCCGGCCAGCGGCCGCGTCAGCGGTAGTCGCCGCGCCGGCCGGCGTCGACGTCAGGCTCGTCGATCTGCTCCTTACGGACTTCCTCGTTGACCTGGTGCTCTTCGGTGACGGTCTCGGTGCCCAGCCGGACCCGCTCCACCGGCACTGCTTCCTTGTCCACCACCGGGCGCTCGGCCCGCAGCGTGACCTCGTGCTCCGCCTCGCTGATGTCGGATCCGGACCAGGCGTCTCCGGCGCTGGCGTCGGTGATGGGCTCGCGCTCGACCCGGACCTCTTCGTGGCTGACCGGGACGGTGGTGCTGACCGGCTCGGTGACCACGTACTTGCGCAGCCGGGCCCGGCCAGCCGTGACGTTTTCCGTGCCGACGTTCAGGCGTTCCTCGGAGCGTGTCATCGCGTCATCGCCGGTGAGCCCGGAAGCGTCCCGGTCGCGGGTGCCGGCCACGCCGGCTTCGTCGTACCCGGCGGTGCCGGCGCCGGGGCCGGTCCGGTCGGCGTAACGGGCGTCCCGGTCGTCGTACCCGGCGCCGGTGCCGGTCGTGCCGGTGGCATAGTCGCCGTTCCCGGGCTGGTCCGCGCCGGTGCGGGCGACGCTCGGGTCGAGGTAGTTGGCGTAGTACTGGTACAGCTCGCCCGTCTCGGATTCGGTCAGGTGGGCGTCGGCGTCGATGTTAGGGGCGTCCTTGATCATCTGCTTGGTCACGGCCAGACGCACCTCGCCCTGACTCGGCTGGGCGTTGTACAGCGGCGCGACGCTCTCCCGCATGCCGAACAGGCCGGTGCTGACGGTGATCCAGGCCGGCTGGCCGGTAGCGTCGTCGAGGTAGATCTGGCCGATCTTGCCGACCTTCTCGCCATCGGAGTCGATGGCGGTGGAACCGATCAGGTCGGTCCACTGTCCCGGTGTCGTCATGGTCTCTCCCTAAGCTTGGCGATTTCGCCGGACCTGCTCCCGGTCCAGCGCGGCCGGCCCGCTACCCGGGCCGGCCGGCCATAAACAGGCCGGCGCCGCCCAGGGGACGCCGGCCTCGTGCTAGCCGAGCCGGAAGACCCGGCCGGCGCTGCCGTCGCACGGCTCCATCACCAGGCGGGTGTTGTTATTGCTGGTCAGGTTGCTGGCGGCGACGCAGTTGTCGTAGGTGTAGCCGACCGGCCACGGGAAGATCTCGAAGTTCGGGCCGGCGGCGCTGCCCACGCCGTGCAGCTCCCACCAGATCTGGCCGGTGGTCGTCGTCCGGTTGCAGGTGTCCATGGTCAGCGGCCGGCCGGCCAGCAGGTTCTGGGCGAGCACCCCCGCCAGCCTCGTTACTCGTCTCATCTCGCGCCCCTAAGGGATCTGGCCGCTGGAATGCCGCCCCGGATGCTCCATCAATGCCGTTGGCGCACCCCATCCGGCGAGCCGACGAGGGCGGCGATGCCGTCCAGGATGCGGTCCAGGCCGAAGATGAACTCGTCGTCGGGATCGTCGGCCTGGTCGAACACGCCGGCCGCGATGAACGCGGTGAGCGCCGGGAACCGCCGCGGGTCGGTGAGCTGCCCCAGCATGCGCGGGTAGGAGGCCATCCACTCGTCGTAGCCGAGGCCGGAAGCCAGCACCGCGGCCGTGATGTCCGCCTCGGTGGCGGCCAGGTTCCGCACGTAGCCGGACAGCAGCATGATCACCGAGGCCTTGCGCGCCTCGGTCAGGCCGGTGCCGGCCATGCAGGCCAGCGCGTCCTCGAACCAGGCGATCTCGCGCGGCAAGATCGGCAGCCCGCTGATCGGGATGCGCACCACCCAGGGATGGCGCCGGGCCCCGGCCCGCATCGACCAGGCCCACCGGGACAGCCCGTCCCGCCAGGTCTCGCCGGGGGCCAGCGGCCCGGGGGAGTCGCCCCAGGCGGCGTCCACCATCAGCCGGCGCAGTTCCTCCTTCGACGACACGTGCCGGTAGAGCGACATCGGGGCGGCGCCGAGCGCGGTAGCCACCCGCCCCATGGACACCGCGTCCAGCCCTTCGGAATCGGCCACCCCCACCGCCGCGTCGACGATCCGGGCCTGGCTCAGGGACGGCTTCGGCCCCTTGTGCGACCGTTCCCGTACCCCCCAGGCCGCCGCCACCTCGGCCGGGATCCCGGCCGATTCCGTGGTCTCAACGCTGCGAGCTGCCATTTCCCCATCCTCCCGGATCCCGGTTGACATCATCTTAGTACTGCGTATAGCTTACGCATATCAGCGTATGACATACGCAGAAAGGACGGAAGAGCATGATCGGGCAAAAGGGAGCCAGCGCTAGCCAGGCCAGCGCTAACCAAGGGAGCGCTAGCCAGGCGAGCGCCGGCCTGGCCATCGAGGCCAGCGGGCTGGCCAAGTCCTACCAGGACGTGCACGTGCTGTCCGGCGTCGACCTGCGGGTCCCGTCCGGCACCGTGTTCGCCCTGCTCGGACCGAACGGGGCAGGCAAGACCACCACCGTCCGCATCCTCGCCACCCTGGTCCAGGCGGACGGCGGCCAGGCCCGCGTGGCCGGTTTCGACGTCGGCCGGGACCGGTCGCGAGTCCGCCGGAAGATCAGCCTCACCGGCCAGTTCGCCGCGCTGGACGAGGTGCAGACCGGGACCGAGAACCTGCGCATGATGGGCCGCCTGTCCGGCCTGTCCCGGACAAAAGCCCGGCAGCGGGCCGATGAGCTGCTCGGCCAGTTCGACCTGACCAAGGCGGCCGGCCGCCGGGTCGCCACCTACTCCGGCGGGATGCGCCGCCGCCTCGACATCGCCGCCAGCCTGGTCGCCCGGCCGTCGGTGATCTTCCTGGACGAGCCGTCGACCGGCCTGGACCCGCAGAGCCGGCTGGCCATGTGGCGGGTGATCGAGGGCCTGGCCGAATCGGGAGTGACGATCTTCCTCACCACCCAGTACCTGGAGGAGGCCGAACGGCTGGCCGACCGGATCGCCGTCCTCGACGCGGGCCAGATCATCGCCGAGGGCACCGCGGCCGAGCTCAAGCGCAAGGTCGCCGCCCAGCGGCTGGACATCACCGGCGCCAGCCGGGCCGCCTTCGATCAACTGGTCCGCCATTTCAGCGGCCTCCTGGTCCACCAGGACGACGGGAGCCTGACCGTGGGCGTGCCCACCGAGGGCGACGCGGCCGAGATCCGGGCGCTGCTCGACGCGGCCGACCCCGGCCGCGACCTGATCGCCGACTTCACCGTCCACCGGGCCACCCTGGACGACGTTTTCCTCACCCTGACCGGCCACGCCAAATAACCAGCGCCAGCTAGCCAACGCGACGTAACGAAGGAGAAACTGAAATGTCTGACGCCCTGATCATGGCCGGACGCAGCCTGCGGCTGTCCGCCCGCAGCCCCGAGGCCCTGCTGACCGCGCTGATGCTGCCGGTCATGCTGATGGTGGTGTTCGTGTACCTGTTCGGCGGGGCGGTGAGCATCGGCACCCACTATGTCGACTACGTGGCGCCCGGCGTGCTGCTGCTGTGCGCGGTAACCGGCGCCTCCACCACCGCGGTGACCGTCTGCCAGGATATGGCGGGCGGCATCATCGACCGGTTCCGGTCGCTGGACGTGTCCGGCCCGGCGGTGCTGGCCGGGCACGTGACCGCCAGCCTGCTGCGCAACTTCGTCTCGACGCTGCTGGTCATCGCGGTCGCGTTCGGCATCGGGTTCCGGCCGCACGCGTCGGTGGCCGACTTCGCCGCCGCGCTCGGCATCCTGCTGCTGTTCGTGGCGGCGGCCTCGTGGTTCGCGGCCGCGTTCGGCCTGCTGGTCCGGGCGCCGGAGGCGGCCAACTCGGCCATGTTCTTCCTGATGTTCTTCACCTACGCCAGCAGCGCCTTCGTGCCGGTCCGGACCATGCCGACCTGGCTGCGCGGGTTCGCCAGCCACCAGCCCGCCACCCCGGTGACCGAGACCATTCGCGGCCTGCTCCTCGGCCACTCGGCCCCGCTGCCGCTGGGTACCGCGCTGGCCTGGTGCATCGGCATCGGCGTGGTCTCGATGGGCCTGGCCGCCATCTTGTTCCGCCGCCGCACCGGCTGAGCCCAGAGCTTGACGATCAAGGTCCCGGCAATGAAAGGTGTGGGCATGAGCGAGGGGCTAGCCGAAGTACTGGCCGCGCGTCTGCACCAGCTATGGGGAACCCGCGTCGAGATCACCGGACTGACGCAGCTATCCGGCGGCGCCAGCCGGGAAGCCTGGGACATCGAGGCCCACCCGGACGGCCGCCCGGCTAGCCATCTCATCCTCCTCCGCAACGCGGCCGACCGGGCCGCCACCGGAGAGAAGAACATCGAAACCGAGGCCGCCGCGATGATCGTGGCGCGCCAGGCCGGGGTGCCCGCCCCCGAACTGCACGACCACGGGGACGGCGCCCTCGGCCACGCCTACCTGCTGATGGAACGCCTGGACGGCGAGACGATCCCCAGGCGGCTGCTCCGGGACGACATCTACGCCCAGGCCCGTCCCGGCCTCGCCCGCCGCTTCGGCGAGGTCCTGGCCCGCATCCACCAGGTCGATCCGGGCGCGATCCCCGGGCTCCCGCCGGTCGACGCCCTCGGCCAGCTGAAGGAGCTGTACCAGGCGTTCGCCGAGCCCCGGCCCGCCCTGGAGATCGGCCTGCGCTGGCTCGACGAGCACCAGCCCGCGCCGGTCAGGGACACCCTGGTGCACGGCGACTTCCGCACCGGCAACCTGATGATCGGCGCGAATGGCCTCACCGGGGTGCTCGACTGGGAACTCACCCACCGCGGCGACCCCCGGCAGGACCTGGGCTGGCTGTGCACCAAGGCCTGGCGGTTCGGCTCGCCGAAGCCCGTAGGCGGCTTCGGCGCAAGAGACGAGCTGCTGGCGGGCTACGCGGACGGCGGCGGTACCCCGCCCGACGAGGAGACCCAGCGCTGGTGGGAGCTGTACGGCACCATCCGCTGGGGCCTGCTGTGCCGCCGCCAGGCCGAACGGTACCTAGCCGAAGCCGAGCCGTCGATCGAGCTCGCGGTCCTCGGCCGCCGCGTCTGCGAGCAGGAGTGGGACATCCTGCTCGCGCTGGGGTACGCCGCCCCGGTCACGATCGCAGACCCGCTGGACGAAAGCGCGGAAGCCAGGCCCGTTCGGCCTCATGATCGTCCGTACGGCCCGGAGCTGCTCCGGGCGGTCCGCGGGTTCCTCACGGCCGAGGCCGGCCCGGGTGCCCGCCTGCGGTTCCTGACCCGGGTCGCGGCCAACGCGCTGAAGATCGCCGAACGTGAGGCGCTGCTCGGCGCCGCGCACGAGCAGCGCCACCAGCAGCGGCTCGCCGCCCTCGGCGTCAGCGACGACGCCGCGCTGTGCGCCGCCATCAAGGACGGGTCCCTGGACGACCGTTTCGGCGACGTAACCAAAGCGGTCCGCGACCTGACCGTCGACAAGCTCACCGTCGCCAACCCCCGTCACCTGGCCATCCCCGGATAAGGAAGCTAACAGTGGACTTCGCCCTGCCCGCGGACCTGAAGGCGTACCTGGACGAGCTCGACGAGTTCATCGCCCGGGAGATAAAGCCCCTCGAGGAACAGGACGACAACATCCGGTTCTTCGATCACCGCCGGGAGGACGCCAGGACCGACTGGGACCGCGGCGGCCTGCCCAGCCGCGAGTGGGAGGCGCTGCTGGCCGAATCGCGCCGAAGGGCCGACGCGGCCGGCCACTACCGGTACGCGTTCCCCCAGGAGTACGGCGGCCGGGACGGCACCAACCTGGGCATGGCGGTCATCCGCGAGCACCTGGCCAGCCAGGGCCTCGGCCTGCACTGCGACCTGCAGAACGAGCACGCGATCGTGGGCAACAACGTCGGCCTGCTGCTGATGCTGCACTACGGCAGCGCCGAGCAGAAAAAAGAATGGGTCGACGACCTGGCCGCCGGTAAAAAAGGCTTCGCGTTCGGCATCACCGAGCCCGCCCACGGCAGCGACGCCACCTTCATGGAGACAACCGCGGTCCGCGACGGCGACGACTGGGTGATCAACGGCGAGAAGACCTGGAACACCGGCATCCACACCGCCTCGCACGACCTGGTCTTCGCCCGCACCAGCGGCGAACCCGGCAGCGGCCACGGCATCACCGGCTTCCTGGTCCCGGTCAGCACGCCGGGGTTCAAGGTCGAGGAGTACCTGTGGACCTTCAACATGCCCACCGACCACGCGCACGTCTCCTTCACCGACGTCAAAGTGCCTGACAGCGCGATCCTCGGCACCGAGGGCCGCGGCCTGCAGCTCGTCCAGCACTTCTTCAACGAGAACCGGATCCGCCAGGCCGCCTCCAGCCTGGGCGCCGCCCAGTTCTGCATCAACCGCTCGGTGGCGTACGCGAAGGAACGCAAGCCGTTCGGCAAGCCGCTGGCCAGCAACCAGGCCATCCAGTTCCCGCTGGTCGAGCTGCAGACGCAGGCCGCGATGCTGCGCGCGCTCATCCGCGAGACGGCCTGGAGCATGGACACCTACGGGCCGCTGACCCAGGCGGACAAGGTCTCCATGTGCAACTACGTGGCCAACCGGCTGTGCTGCGAGGCGGCCGACCGGGCCATGCAGGTGCACGGCGGCCTGGGCTACTCGCGGCACCAGCCGTTCGAGCACATCTACCGGCACCACCGCCGGTACCGCATCACCGAGGGCGCCGAGGAGATCCAGCTGCGGCGGGTGGCGGGCTACCTGTTCGGCTTCATCAAGGCCGACACGCTCAAGGGCGTCACCGGCTGAACAGTGTCACCGGCTGAACAGTGTCACCGGCTGATGGGGGCTACCGTCGCGCCCGCCGCCTTCACCAGGTCGGCGGGCGCCAGCTCGATCTCAAGCCCGCGCCGCCCGGCGCTGCAGAACACCGTGTCGAACCGCAGCGCGGACTCGTCCACCACGACGGAGAGCCGCTTGCGCTGGCCGACCGGGGAGATGCCGCCGGCCACGTACCCGGTGGCCCGCTCGGCCGCCGTCACCTGCGCCATCGCCGCCTTCTTGCCGCCGCAGGCGGCCGCCAGCGCCTTGAGGTCGAGCTGCCCCTCGACCGGCACCACCCCGGTCACCAGCGCCCCGTCCACCTCGGCCACCAGGGTCTTGAACACGCGCGCCGGTACGACGCCGAGCGCCTCACTGGCCTCGCGGCCGTAGGACTCGGCCCGCGGGTCGTGGGCGTACTCGTGCACCGTGTACGCCACCTGAGCCCGGTCAAGCGCCGCCGTCGCCGTCGTCCCGCGTCCTGCCACGACCGGCACCTTACGGCATGGCGAGCCAGGCGCGAAAACCATTAGGCGCCCCGCGCGCGACGTCCCCATAGTTGGGGATATGCGCGTGACGTTCCCCCGGCTCCCCGACCACCAGCGCGCCTACGCGCTGGTGGAGCGGGACGACGGGGTCGTCTACCGGCTGTACGGCGAGATGGCCGGGTCCCGGCTGCCGCACGACATCATGCACCTGGTCGCCGAACGGGAGCTCCGCATCCGCGACGGCACCTGGGCCGGGATCGCGGCCGGCGTGGCCTCCCATCCGCCGAGCCTGCGGGCCGAGGCTCTCGCGGATCTGGTCTGCCGCGCCGCGGCGCTGGAGACTATGACCCAGGACAAGATCAGGCAGCTGACCCGGGACAAGCTCGCGGTGCTGCCTGATACCGAGGTAGATCCGGTCGTGATCGCCGCCGCCGCGCGGGCGCTGCAGGTGGAAGCGGCCCGCTGGGCCCGGCTGCGGGTCGGAGAGGAGCTGAGCTATGAGTGGCCAGGAAACTGAGCGGCCGGACGAGGTCATCGAGCACGGCCCGGTTACCCTCAGCCGGTTCCGCGCGGACGACCTCGACGCCCTGTTCGCCGCGGCGTCCGAGTCGCTCGACCACCTGCTCCCGTGGATGCCGTGGGCGGCGGGCTACACCCGGGAGACGGCGGAGCAGTACCTGGACGGCTCGATCAGGAACTGGGCGGACGGCACCGAGTACAACTACGCGATCCGCACCGAGGGCGTGCTGGTCGGCAGCATCGGCCTGATGGCCAGGATCGGCCCGGGCGGCCTGGAGATCGGCTACTGGGTGCACCGCGACTGGACCCGCCGCGGCCTGGCCACGGCGGCGTCGGCGGCGCTGGTCGAGCAGGCGTTCCGGCTGCCCGGGGTGGACCGGGTCGAGATCGTCCACGAAGAGCTGAACGTGGCCAGCGGCCAGATCCCGCGCAAGCTCGGCTTCACCGAGATCGAGCGCCGCCCGCTGGATCACCCGGCCCCGGCCGGCAACGGCACCGGAATAGTCTGGCGCCTCCGCAAGCCCCAGGGACCGAACGGGGTAACGTAAACCGCCATGGCATACGGCTCGGCGGCACCTGACGATCACGACATGATGAAGCTCGCCCTGCACCAGGCGCGGATCAGCCTCGATGCCGGCGGCGTCCCGGTCGGCGCCGTCCTGGCCGCCAACGGAGAAGTAGTAGCCGCGGGCCACAACGAGCGCGTCCAGCGCGGCGACCCGGTCGCCCACGGCGAGATCTCGTGCCTGCGCAACGCCGGCCGCCGCCCGTCCTACCTCGACACCACCCTGTACACCACGCTGTCCCCGTGCCAGCTGTGCACCGGCGCGATCCTGCTGTTCCAGATCCCCCGCGTCGTCGTCGGCGAGGCGCAGTCCTTCCCCGGTGACCTCGACTTCCTGGTCAGCCACGGCGTCGACATCGTCCTGCTCGAGGACCCCGCCTGCGTCGCCGTCATGGCCGAGTTCCAGCAGCGCTACCCCGAAGTCTGGTCCGAAGACATCGGCGGCCGCTAACCCGCCCAGCCCGCCCCCGCCTCACCTCACCAGCCACATCCACCCTTCTAGTAACCAACCTGCATACTTATGCGATCCGGCGGAAATTTAGTCCGGTGGATCCGTCTTAAGCGGTGGATTCAGGCCCCTCTGGGGTACCGGATCCACCGGATAATCCGGATCCACCGCGTTATTTATGCAGCAGTACCCTTCTGTTCGGCGATCCGGTGGCCGAGACGGGATTGCCCGTCACTGCCTGTCTCTGTCCGCTCGCCAGACGCTGCTCAGATTAGCGATGACTTAACCGCGGTTGCGCAAGCCCCGGACAGGCCGAATGATGCTGTACATGCAGGTACCGTCGCACGTCGAGTATGAGCGGGCGACCAGCGTCGACCATGCGCTGGCGCTGCTGAGCAGGCCGGATACCCGCGTCCTGGCCGGCGGTCATAGCCTGATCCCGATGATGAAGCTGCGCCTGGCCCAGCCGGAGATGCTGGTCGACATCAACGGGCTGGCGGAGCTCTCCGCCATCAAGCTCGACGCCGGCCAGCTGCGCATCGGCGCCCTGGCGCGGCACGCGGACCTGCTCGACTCGGCCCTGGCCGGGCGGCACTTCCCGATCTTCCATGACGCCGAACGGGTGGTCGCCGACCCGATCGTGCGGCTGTGGGGCACCGTGGGCGGGTCGCTGTGCCAGGCCGACCCGTCCGAGGACCTGTCCGCGGCATTCGCCGCGACGCACGCCACCGCGGTCATCCGCGGTCGAGATGGCGACCGCGAGGTGCCGATCAGGGAATTCCACCTCGGCCCCTACGAGACCGTGGTCGGCCGCGGCGAGCTGCTGGCCGAGGTCCGGGTGCCGGTCCGGCCCGGTACCGGCAGCGCCTACGAGAAGGTGGCGCGGCGGGTGGGGGACTGGTCGGTGGCCGCCGCGGGCGCCGTGCTCCGGCTCGGCCGCGACGGCATCATCACCGAAGCGGGCATCGGGCTTACCGCGGTCGGCGCCGAGCACTTCGTGGCGGCCGAGGCCGAGGACTACCTCCGCGGCCGGGCCGCGGACGACGAGAGCTTCGCGACGGCCGGCCGGATCGCCGCCGGGCACTGCCATCCCGTCGCCGACCAGCGCGGGCCCGAGGACTACAAGCGCCACCTGGTCGCCGAGCTCACCGCCCGCGCCCTGCGCCGCGCGGCCGGGCGCGCGGCCCTCGCCGCCGAGAGAGCAGGCCGCCCCAAGCGAGGAAACAGCGCATGACGGTGCGGGTCGCGGTGACGGTGAACGGCACCGAGTACGCGCGTGACGTGGAGCCCCGGCTGCTGCTCATCCATTTCATCCGCGACGAGCTGGGCCTGACCGGCAGCCACTGGGGCTGTGACACGTCCAACTGCGGCAGCTGCGTGATGTGGCTGGACGGCCGGCCGGTGAAGGCCTGCACGGTGCTGGCCGCCATGGCCGACGGGCATTCCGTCCGTACCGTCGAGGACCTGGAGCGGGACGGCCAGCTCGATCCGGTGCAGCAGGGTTTCGTCGCCTGCCACGGCCTGCAGTGCGGTTTCTGCACCTCCGGCATGATGATGACGGCGCGCTGGCTGCTCGACCGCAACCCGGACCCGGACGAGGCCGAGATCCGGGAGATCATCTCCGGTCAGATCTGCCGCTGCACCGGCTACGAGAACATCGTCCGGTCGGTCCGCTGGGCCGCCGAGAATCCGGGGAACACCGGGCACCCGGCTCCGGCGCAGACCCGGTGACCGGCGGCTTCGGCTCCCGGCCGCGCAAGGAGGACCAGCGGTTCATCCGCGGCCGCGGCACCTACACCGACGACGTGCAGCTGCCCGGCATGCTCTACGGCGCGGTGCTGCGCAGCCCGTACCCGCACGCCCGGATCCTCTCCGTCGACACGATCGCGGCCGAGGCGCATCCGAAGGTCAAGGCGGTCCTGACCGGCGAGACCATGAAGGAGCGCGGCCTGGCCTGGATGCCGACCCTGTCCGGGGACCAGCAGGCGGTGCTGGCCACCGACAAGGTGCGCTTCCAGGGCCAGGAGGTGGCGTTCGTGGTGGCCGAGGACCATTACGCCGCCCGGGACGCCCTCGAGCTGATCGACGTGGCGTACGAGCCGCTGCCGCCGGTGGTCGACGCGCTCCGGGCGCTGGATCCCGGGACGCCGGTCGTCCGGGACGACCTCGACGGGCGCACCGACAACCACATCTTCGACTGGGAGGCCGGCGACGCCGACCGCACCGACGCGGTCTTCCGCGCGGCGCCGGTCACGGTCAGCCAGGACATGCTCTACCCGCGGGTCCACCCGGCGCCGCTGGAGACCTGCGGCATCGTCGCGGACTGGGAGAAGATCAGCGGGAAGCTGACCGTCTGGGCCACCAGCCAGGCCCCGCACGCGCACCGGACCCTGTACTCGATGGTGACCGGCCTGCCCGAGCACAAGATCCGGGTGATCTCGCCCGACATCGGCGGCGGCTTCGGCGCCAAGGTGCCCATCTACCCCGGCTACCTGTGCGCGATCGCCGGGACGATGATCACCGGCCGCCCGGTGAAGTGGATGGAGGACCGCTCGGAGAACCTGATGTCGACCGCGTTCGCCCGCGACTTCCACATGCGCGGCGAACTGGCCGCC
Organism: Streptosporangiaceae bacterium; assembly: GCA_025934635.1. The sequence goes on from JAICWX010000147.1 coordinate 18,732, forward strand.
GACCGGGACGGCAAGATCAGGGCGGTCCGGGTGCAGGTGCTGGCCGACCACGGCGCGTTCAACGGCGCCGCCCAGCCGAGCAAGTTCCCGGCCGGGTTCTTCGGCGTGTTCACCGGCTCCTACGACCTGGAGGCGGCGCACTGCCAGGTCACCGGGGTGTACACCAACAAGGCGCCGGGCGGGGTGGCCTACTCCTGCTCGTTCCGCATCACCGAGGCGGTCTACCTGGTCGAGCGGATGGTCGACGTGCTGGCCTTCGAGCTGGACATGGACCCGGCCGAGCTGCGGATGCGGAACCTGCTGCGCCCCGAGCAGTTCCCCTACACCTGCCAGACCGGCTGGGTCTACGACAGCGGGGACTACCCGCGCACGCTGCGCCTGGCGATGGACATCGCCGGCTACGAGCAACTTCGCAGGGAACAAGAGGCCGAACGAGCCCGCGGTCACCTCATCGGCATCGGACTCAGCTTCTTCACCGAGGCCGTCGGGGCGGGTCCCCGCAAGCACATGGACATCCTCGGCTTCGGCATGGCGGACGGGGTCGAGCTGCGGATCCACCCGACCGGCACGGCCGTGCTGCGGATCGCGGTCCAGACCCAGGGGCAGGGCCACGAGACCACCTTCGCCCAGATCGTGGCGGAGGAGCTCGGCCTGTCCCCGGACGACGTCGAGGTGGTGCACGGGGACACCGACCAGACGCCGTTCGGCCTGGGCACCTACGGATCGCGGTCCACGCCGGTGTCCGGGGCGGCCACCGCCATCGTGGCCAGGAAGGTGCGCGAGCGGGCCCGGGTGGTCGCCGCCGCCATGCTCGAGGTCGACGCGGACGACCTGGAGTGGGAGCCGGGCCGCTGGTTCGTCCGCGGCGACCCGGACTCCGGCCGGACGATGACCGAGATCGCCCTGGCCGCGCACTCCAGCCTCGAGCTGCCGGAAGGTGTCGAGGGGCAGCTGGACGCCACCTGCGTGTACAACCCGCCCAACCTGACCTACCCGTTCGGCGCGTACATCTGCGTGGTCGACGTGGATCCGGGCACCGGCAAGGTCGACGTCCGGCGGTTCATCGCGGTGGACGACTGCGGCGTCCGGATCAACCCGATGATCGTCGAGGGCCAGGTCCACGGCGGCCTCGCCGACGGGATCGGGATGGCGCTGATGGAGAGCATCGCCTTTGACGCCGAGGGCAACTGCCTGGGCGGCTCGTTCATGGACTACCTGCTGCCCACCTCGCTGGAGTGCCCGTCCTGGGAGCTCGGCGCGACCGTCACCCCGTCGCCGCACCACCCCATCGGGGCCAAGGGGGTGGGCGAGTCCGCCACCGTCGGGTCCCCGCCCGCCGTGGTCAACGCGGTCATCGACGCGCTGCGCCCGTACGGCGTGCGGCACGCGGACATGCCGCTCACCCCGGCCCAGGTGTGGCGGGCCATCCAGGGCCGCCCGTTCCGCACCGACCTCGCGATCAGCTGATTCGCCCCCGAAAGATAAACTCGCTCCTTGTGAGCCTGCCTCCCCATGATCTCCACGACCGGTTTCCTCAGGCCGGTGACTTGTCCGCGGCCCTGGGAGAGGTCGGCTACCTGGTCGGTGATCAGCTGGGGGCGGCGTTGTTCCTGGCGGTGCGGATGGGTCAGCCGATCTTGCTGGAGGGCGAGCCGGGGGTGGGCAAGACCGAGGCCGCCAAGGCGCTGGCGGCGGCGATCGGTACCCCGCTGGTGCGGTTGCAGTGC
>JAICWX010000292.1 GCA_025934635.1 Streptosporangiaceae bacterium
GAACGGCCCGGCCGCGGTGGTGGTGTCGGGGCGGGAGGCGGCGGTGCTCGAGGTCGCCGGGTACTGGCGGCAGCGGGGCCGCAAGACCAGGCGGCTGCGGGTCTCCCACGCGTTCCACTCCCCGCTGATGGACCCCATGCTCGGCCCGTACCGGGCCGTGGCCGAACGGCTGTCGTTCACCGACCCGCGGATCGGGCTGGTCTCCGGGCTCAGCGGAGAACTCGCCCGCCCGGGGGAACTGGCCGACGCGGGCTACTGGGTCCGGCACGCGCGTGAACCGGTCCGCTTCGCGGCCGCGGTCACCGCGCTGCGCGGCGCGGGCGTGGCCACGTTCCTGGAACTGGGCCCGGATGCGGCCCTGTCCGCGCTGGGCGCGCAGATCACCGGCGATGACCGTGCGGTCGCGTGGCGGCCGGCCCTGCGGGCCGGCCGGGACGAGGAACAGACCCTGGTCACTGCGATCGCCGGGCTGCACGTCCGCGGCACGGCCGTGAACTGGGAAGCGTTCTGGTCCGGGACTGGTGCCCGCCGGACCGAGCTGCCCACGTACGCGTTCCAGCGTCAGCGTTACTGGATGCAGCCCCGGCCGGGCACCGCCACCGACGTCGCGTCGGCGGGACTCGGTGCCGTCCGCCACCCGCTGCTGTCCGCCGCGGCCGAACTGCCCGGATCGGGCGCCGTCCTGCTGACCGGACGGGTATCGGCCCGGTCCCATCCATGGCTGGCCGATCACGTGGTGGCCGGGCAGGTCCTGGTACCGGGGACCGCGTTCGCGGAACTGGCGGTCAGGGCCGGCGACGAAGCGGGCTGTCCGGTCATCGAGGACCTGGTTATCGAGACCCCGCTGGTTGTCGGGAAACAGGCCGGGATACAGCTGCGGGTGGAGGTCGCCGCCGCCCGTGACGACGGGCGCCGCCCGGTGCAGATCTTCGCCCGGGTGGAGTCCGCGGCGGCCGACTGGGTGCGGCATGGGTCCGGGATGCTGGCGCCGGGGGCCGCGGCGCTACCGGAGGGGACCGCCGACCTGGCCGCCTGGCCGCCGCCGGGTGCCACCGCGGTGGACCTGACCGGGGTCTACCCGCGGCTGGCGGCGGGCGGCCTGGTCTACGGGCCGGCCTTCCGGGGACTGCGGGCAGTCTGGCGCCGCGGTGACGGGGTGGTGTTCGCGGAGGTGGCCCTGCCGCCGGAAATGGCCGAGGACGCGGCCCGGTTCGGGCTGCACCCCGCGCTGCTCGACGCGGTCTTGCACGCCGCGGACGCGGGCGGCCTGCAGCCAGCGGAAGTGATGGTCCCGTTCGAGTGGGCCGGGGTATCGCTGGCCGCGGCCGGCGCCCGGTCGGTCCGGGTCCAGATCAGCCCGGCCGCGAACGGGGACGGGCTGTCCCTGGTCCTGGCCGACCCGGCCGGGGCCCTGGTCGCGGTCGTCCAGTCGCTGATATGCCGGCCGCTGCCCTCGAGTACGGGCGCCGCGGTGCCGCTGGCGGTACCGGAGAGCTTGTTCCAGGTGGACTGGGTGCCGGTCGGATGACAGGTAGGAAACGGCAAGATAGGCGGACACTATGGTGATCTGGACCAGCGGCGATTTCAGCCACGCGCATGCCCATGCGCAGACGGTCGACCAGTTCATGCTGGCCGCGGAGCGGCTGGCCCCGGATGCGCCCGCGGTGCTGGAGATGGCCGGCGACGGGGTCCTCCGTGCTCTTACCTACCGGCAGCTGGGCGACCTGGCCCGGGACTACGCCAGGACGCTCGACGGCCTGCGGCTCGCGGTCGGCGACCGGGTGATACTCGAGTCGCACACGTCCGGCCCGGCCATCGCCATGCTGCTGGCCTGTTCGATGCGCGGGCTGACGTTCGTGCCGGTGAGCCCGGAGACGCCGGAGAAACGGCTGCTGTCGATCATCGACAGCGCCGTGCCCGCCCTGCACGTCCAGGCCGCGACCGGGCGGCGGAGCGAGCTGCCGGTACCGGTGGGCACCGGGCGCTTCGGGCCGGCTGGCCTCACCGTGGACCGCGCGCCGGCGCCGCGGGCGGCGCACCGCGAGCACGCGGTGGGCACCGACCCCGCGTACATCATCTACACCTCCGGCACGACCGGCCGGCCCAAGGGCGTGGTGATGAGCCACCGCGGGGTGCTGGCGTTCTACCGCGGCATGCTGACCAAGAACATCGTCGGGCCAGGAGACCGGCTGGTAACGACGTCGCCGTTGCAGTTCGACTTCGCCTTGCTCGATATCGGGCTCGGGCTGGGCAGCGGGGCCGCGCTCGTCCCCGTCCCGCGTGACGTGCTCAACTGGCCCCGGCGGTTCCTGGGCTTCCTCGCCGACTCCGGCGCGACTCAGGTGGACGGCGTGCCCACGATCTGGCGGTCCGCGCTGCGGCACGAGCCGGAGCAGCTGTCCGGCCTTACCGGTATCCGCGGCGTGCTCTTCTCCGGGGAGAACTTCCCGCTGCCCGAGCTGCGCCAGCTCCGCGGCCTGCTGCCCGGGCTCCGCGTGACCAATTGCTTCGGGCCCACCGAGTCGATGGCGTTCTCGCTGACCGACGTGCCGGATCCGATCCCGGCGGACTTGACCAAGCTGTCGATCGGGCGGGCATTCCCCGGTGCCGAAATGGCGATCTTCGACCAGGCCGGCCAGCCGATCACCCGGCCCGGCGTCATCGGCGAGATCTACATGCGGGGACCCTCGCTGTTCTCCGGCTACTGGGACGACCCCGCGGCGACCCGGGCCGCGCTGGTACCGGACCCGCTGAATCCGCGTTCCGGGCAGATCGTCTTCCGTTCCGGCGACCTCGCGTACCGGGACGAGAAAGGTGACTTCTATTTCTGCGGCCGGGTGGACCTGCAGGTGAAGATCCGCGGTAACCGGGTGGAGCTCAGTGAGGTCGAACGCCGCCTGCTGGAGTTCCCCGGCATCTCGGCGGCGGCCGCGCTGGTACTGCCGCGGGCCGACCAGGACCCGGTGCTGGCGGCCTTCGTCGTCATGGCGGACCAGGACAACGCGCTCGACGAGCTCGAGCTGAGCGCGTTCTGCATGGAGTCCCTGCCCGACTACATGGTGCCGCACGAGCTGCGGGTGGTGAGCGAGCTGCCGGTCACGCCGAACGGCAAGGTCGACCGGCGGGCGCTGACCGACTGGCTGGGCCTACGGCGGGTATGAGGGGGACGGGCCACGTCCTCAGGGCCGCGCCGCCACCTGGGCCTCCCGGGCCAGCGCACCGCGGTCGATCTTGCGGTTGCCGTTCAGCGGGAACGCGTCCCGGTGGACGAATGCCCGTGGCATCAGGCCGGCCGGCAGCGCCGCGCGGAGGTTCCGCGCCAGGTCGGCCGTACGGCGCGGGCTGCCCGTGTAGAAGACCACCAGCTCGAGTCCGGCGGCCGCGGGACGCGTCACGGCTACCGCGTCGCTGACGTCGGCGCAGCCGCGCATCGCGTGCTCGACCTCGGCCAGTTCGACCCGCCAGCCCTGGATCTGCACCTGCGAGTCACGCCGTCCCAGGTACACCAGCTGGCCGTCGGCCAGCCGGCGGACCCGGTCACCGGTGCGGTACCAGCGCCGCCGGGCACGCTCGACGAAGCGTCCCGCACCGTCGGCGGGGTCGAGGTACCCGGGAGTGAGCTGCGGTCCGGTAACGCACAGTTCCCCCTCGGCCTCGGCCGGCTCGCCGTCGTCGTCGTCGGAGAGCAGGAAATGCTCATGCCCGGGGTGCAGGAACCCGATGGGCGCCAGGCCGTTGACACTCAGCCCCGGCGAGGTCGCCGGGTCCCAGCGGTGGCCGGTCACCGTGATCGTCAGCTCGGTCGGGCCGTACAGGTTCCCCACCGTCGAGGCCGGCGCCGCCGCCTGCCAGCCGGCGGCGTCGGCCGCGCGCAGTGCCTCCCCGGCGAACAGGCTCCACCGCAGCGACGGCAGCGAGTCCGGCCGCAGCACGCCCAGCCGCCGCTGCAGCGCGATCGTGCTGGGCACGGAAAACCACACGGTGATCCCGCGTCCGGTGACGTAAGCCGGGATGTCGCGGTACGCGGCGGCCGGTACCGGGTCGATGCTCGCCCCGGCGCCCCACGCGCCGAACATGTCGAACATCGCGCAGTCGAAGTTGAGATCGAACGTCTGCGAGAAGACGTCCTCGGCGGCGAAACCGTAGTTCTCGTCCAGCAGCGAGAAGTAGTGGGCGAGGCTCCCGTGGCTGATCCGCACCCCCTTCGGGCGCCCGGTGGACCCCGAGGTGAACAGCACGTACGCCGTATCCCCGGCCGCCGCCGGGCGCGGGGCCGGCAGCGCCGGGCCGACGGCGGGACTCGCGCCCTGGCCGTCGTCGATGTCCAGCACGGTGCGCCGCTGTTCCTGACCCAGCGCACTGAGCGCGGCCCGGCCGGCCCGGTCGGCGAAGACCAGGCGCACGCCGGCGGCGTCGAGCATCTGCCGGGTGCGGCCGGCCGGGAACTCGGGATTCAGCGGCACCACGGTCGCGCCCGCGTACAGCGCGGCGAGCACGGCCACGTACGCGGCCGCGCTCTTGGCGGCCAGCACCCCGATCACGGCGGGCGGGCCGCCCGGCGCGTCACACGCCGTTCCCGCCCAACGCAGCGCCATCTCATGGACCGCTTCGTAGCTGACGTCCCGGTCCCCGGCCCGGATGGCCGGGCGGCGCGGCGCGAGGGCCAGGCCGCGCAGGAACCGGCTGGGCAGCGCGGCGCCCGGCCCGCTCACGCCGGCTCCGCCGCGGCCATGCTGAGATACGGGACCCGGGGCCGCGGGCGCAGGGCCAGCCGCGGGTTCACCGTCACGACCTGGAAGTTGCGGACGGTGCACCCGACCCGCCCGAACAGGTTGTCCACGCCGGTGACGTAGAGCGTGCCGACATCATGGTCACGCAGCGCCCCGACGACGGCCGGCCAGCGGACGGTGCCGACAAAGCCGTCGAGCAGCATCGCGCGGATGCCGGCCGCGGTGGTGACCGTCACCCCGTCCTGGTCTCTGATCACCGGCAGCCGCGGGTCCGCGAACGGCAGGCCCCCGAGCACCTCCTCGGCCACGCGATCGCGCAGGCGGGTGAGGACGCTGGCGTGCATGGCCGGCCGCATGGTGTACAGCGAGAAGCCCCCGGCCGCGCGGATGCGCCGCTCCAGCCACTCCACCCGGCCCTGGCGGACAGAGACCATGAAGAAGTCCTCGTCGATATGGCACGAGAGGTCGTGCCACTCGCCCAGCCCGTCCAGCTCGGCGCGTATCTCCTGCAGCGCGGCCGCCGGAGTCCGGGTGAACGACAACGTCACCAGGTCGGTGTGCTCGCAGGCGAAGTAGTCGTCGACGCACCGCGCCCAGCGCTCGGTCATCCGTACCGCGTCCGCGACGCCGAGAGCACCGCTGTACGCGGCCGTGCAGCGCCCGCCGAAACTCGGCCCGGCCAGCACCTGGGGTTGCGCGCCGAGCTCACGTTCCGCGTAGGTGGCCAGGGCGAGACAGTTGACGAAGAACGCGAGCTGGGTCGCGGTGGCGTAGTCGCCGTCGGCCCGTCCCGCGGAGTACCGCTCGAACAGCGAGTACCCGAGCGCCTCGTCGGCGACCCCGAGCAGCTCGCGCGCGTACCGGTCGACGAGCATGAACCGGGCGGAGTCCCCGAACGCAGTGGGTCCCAGGCCAGGAAAGACGAATGCGGAACCGGATCTGTCCATGATGCTCGAATGGTAGTTTCTGACCCCCTGGCCACTCAGCCCCTACGGACCCCTATCCGCCCAGTTTGAGCAGGCTCTCCGCGATCCGGTCGAGCACCTCGCGGATGTGCGGCAGGCGCAGCGGGTCGACCGCGTCGAGGGCGGACTGCTGCTCCTCGCTCGTGGTGCCGTACAACTGGCTGGTGGCCGCCTTGAACCGGAGCGCGGCCGGGTCGTCGCCGAGCTGGTGGCCGGCTAGCACGGCCAGCCCGTACTCGTCCAGCAGGTGCCGTTGCAGCGACGCGGAGTCGGTGACGCCGCGCTCGGCCAGCTGGCCGGCGGCCGGAGCGAAGTCGGGGTACACGTAGAAAGCCCCGGCCGGCGGGCGGCACCGGGCGCCGGCCGCGACGAGGAACCCGTGTACTTCGCGGGCCACGATGCCGTGCAGCCGGGCGCAGGCCGCCGTGCGGGCCCGCAGCTCGGCCGGTTCGGCGAACGCGTACACGGCGACCTCCTGCATCGGCCCGGCCAGCGCCGACCACACCTCGCTGGCGATGGCCAGCACGCGGTCGCGCAGCGCCCGCCCGGGCGCGGTGCCGGGGAACCGGGCCGCGCCGATGCGCCAGCCGCCCACGGCCAGCGCCTTGCTGAGCCCCGTGGTCACCACCGTGCGGCCGGGGGCGATCTCGGCCGGACTGAGGTACGGGGCGGCCGGGTCGTGCATCAGGTCGCGGTAGATCTCGTCCGAGACGATCAGCAGGTCTTCCTCCTCCGCCAGCGCGCAGATCTCGCGGATCAGGGCCGGCCGGGCGAGGGTGCCGGTCGGGTTGTCCGGCAAGGTGAGCACGATGGCGCCCGGGTGGCGGCCGCGCCGCCGCAGGGCGGCGATGACTTCCCGGGCCGCCGCGGGATCCGGCACCCCGCCGCATTCGTCCGGGATCGGCACGCCGAAGGCCCGCTTGCCCGCCAGCTCCGCCTGGGGTGCGTACGTGTTCCAGGCGGGCCGGGGCAGCAGCACGTCGCCCGGGACGGCCAGGTTCAGCGCCATCAGCAGCGGCTTGCTGCCCGGCGCGACGACGACCTGCTCCGCGTCCGTGGGCAGGCGGCGGCGGCGGAAGTACCCGGCCACGGCCCCCCGCACGTCGTCGGCCCCGGCGACGGGCCCGTACGCGTTGCGCGCCGCCCCGGCCGCCAGCCGTTCGGCCAGCGGGGCGAAGACCGGCAGGCGGGCCTCGCCGAACCCGAGGTTGACGATGGGCTCACCGGCCGCCTGCCGCCGGGCGACGGTCTGGTTCAGCCGCAGGTTGGGCGACAAGCCGGCCCCGAGGTGGCTGGGCGGCTGGGTCATGGGGGTCACGAGGGTCATGAGGCGGTATCTCCGGGTCGTGGCATCGCGAGCTACCGCAGAACGGTAATCAGCCGACGGCCGGGCATCCCCCCTATGCGGACCCCTGTCGTGCGCCGGGAGCGCCGCACCAGAGGTCAATGCAGTGATTATTGACTGCCTCTTATGCCTGTAGCTACTTTTTCCGGTAGGGGTTCGTCCGGTGACAATAGGGGACTGAATAGCCCGATCGGAGACGATCTCAGTGCGTCTGACAAATCGTGAGCAGGAGTTGGACCTCATTGGAGATCTCTTCCTCGAAGGCATTAACGGGCGCGGTACGGCCACGTTCATTTCGGGGGCGATAGGGGTCGGTAAGACCAGTCTCCTGCTGGCCGCGACCGGCCGGGCCCGGGCGGACGGGGCGCGCGTGCTGACGGCCTTCGCCGAGCGCTCGGAGCGGGCGCTTGCCTTCGGCGTCATGAGCCACCTGTTCCGGCAGGCGCCGCTCGAGCCGGCCGCCGCCGAACGGGTGCAGCGCCTGCTCGAGGACGGCAGGCGGCTGGCCATCCTGCAGGACGCCCGCTCCGGGGCGCTGCCGGAACTGGTGGCGCCGGCCCTGCAGGGGCTCAGCACCGCCTTGCTCGATGTGGCGGAGCGGACGACGCTGGTTGTCGCCGTCGATGACGTCCACCAGGCCGATGCGGCTTCCCTGCTCGGGCTGACCTACCTGATCCGGCGCATCGCGTCGGCGCGGATTCAGGTCCTGGTCACCCTCGATCCGTTCGCGCAGTCGACCTGTCCGGAGCTGACCAGCACGTTCGCCCGGCTGCCGCATTGCCGCGAGCTGCGGCTGCGGCTGCTCGACGCCGACGGGACCGCGGCGCTGCTCCGTGACGAGCTGAGCGACGCGCTGGCCGGCCGGCTGGCCGGGCCGGTACACCAGATCAGCGGCGGCAATCCGCTGCTCGCCCGCGCCCTGGCCGAGGATCAGCGGCCGGTGTCGTACCCGAGCAGCGACGACCTGGTCATCGGCGACACGTTCGTCCAGGCGGTGCTCGGCTGTTTCTACCGTGGCGAGCCGTCGATGCTCCAGTACGCGCAGGCCCTCGCCATCCTCGGCCCCTCGGTGCCGTCCGAGTTGCGCGGGCGCCTGGCCGGGCTCGAACCCGAGGCGGCTCGCTGGAGCGAGGACCTGCTGAGCGCCGCCGGGCTGCTGTACGAGCAGTCGTTCCGCCATCCGCGGATCGGCCGCGGCGTGCTGGGCATCATGACCCCGCGCGAGCGGGCCGACCTGGAGGACCGAGCCGCCTGCCTGCTCTACGAGTACTGTCAGGAGGCCCCGGTGATCGCGCCTCACCTGGCCGCCGGCCGCCTGCAGGCGCCCTGGGCGGTGCGGGTGCTCCAGGAGGCGAGCGATCTCGCGTTGGCGGAGGGAGACCTCGAGACCGCCCTGCGCCACCTGCTGGCGGCCCGGCGGGCCTGCGCGGACCAGCACCAGGACACCGCGATCGAGCTCGCGCTCCACCGCGCGAAGTGGCGGATCGACCCGGCCATCGCCGTCGACCATCTGGACGGCCTGGCCGAGGCGGCGCGTCAGGGCCGGCTGCCCGGGAGCCAGGCGCTCGCGACGGTGCCTTACCTGCTCTGGCACGGGCGGCCCGGCGACGCCGTCGCGCTGATCGACAAGCTCGCGACGACGCCGCCGCTGACCGAGCAGGCGCCGACGGCACGCGACCTCAGGTCGGCTATCCGCTGGGTGCAGGGCATGTACCCGGCCCGTGACGTCCCCGTCATCTGCCAGGACCGTGTGTTCGAGCCCTACGAGCTGGCCGGCGTCCCGGTCGACGTCGCGTCCGCGGTGCTGCCCGGCGACGGCGGCGGCACGCTGGCGGACGAGGCCAGCCTGGTCGTCGCCCGGCAGTACCTGCGGACCGCCCCCGCGCCGGCCGACAGCGCGGGACAGGTAGTCGCCGCGCTCGGCACGCTCATCTGCCATGAGCTGCTCGACGAGGCCGCCGGCCACTGCGAGGTGCTGCTTTCCGAGCCCGCCAACCACACCGCGCCGACCACGGCCGCGCTGCTCACCGCGCTCCAGGCCGAGATCAGACTGCGGCAGGGGCACATCGTGACCGCGGAGGCGATGGCGACAGAGGCGATGCAGGCCATCTCCGGCAAGGGCTGGGGCGTCGCGATCGCGCTGCCGATCGGAACGCTGGTCCGTACCTACCTCGCGGCCGGCAAGCTGCACCTCGCCGCCGAGCAGCTCAAGATCCCGGTCCCGGCCGCGGTGTTCGAGAGCCTTCCCGGGCTGCACTACCTGTACGGGCGTGCCCGCTACTCCCTGGCGACGGGCCAGTACGAGGCGAGCCTGCAAGACCTTCGGGTGTGCCAGGACCTGATGACCACGTGGCGGGTGGACATGCCCGGCCTGGCGCCGTGGCGGCTCGACCAGGCCGCCGCCTGCTATCGGCTGGGCGACGAGGAGCGGGCCCGCGACCTGCTGCGGGACCAGCTCGAGCGGCTGCTGCCCGCGCACCGGCGCGCGCGCGGCATGACGCTGCGGGCGCTGGCCGGGATCAGCGACGTTCCCCAGCGTCCCGGACTGCTCAAGGAGGCGATCAGCTTGCTGCGGGAGTCCGGGGACCGGCTGGAGCTGGCGCACGCCTTCGCCGACCTGAGCCACACGCTGTTCGCCCTGGGTGACCGGGGACGGGCCCGGAGCATGCTGCGCGCCGCCCATCACATGGCCCGGCAGTGCAACGCACTCGGCCTGGTCCGCACGCTGTCGGCCAGCGCCCAGGCTCGTGACCTCAACCCGGCCGGGCCGGCCATGCAGCTGACCGAGCTGAGCCCGGCGGAGCGCCGCGTCGCATCGCTCGCCGCCATCGGCCACACCAATCGCGAAATCGCCCGCGAGCTGTACATCACCGTGAGCACCGTGGAACAGCACCTCACGCAGGTCTACCGCAAGCTTCAGGTCGACCGGCGGAACCTCCCGCCCGGCCTGCACATGGATGTGGCGGACGAAACCTGACCGGGCTCAGCCTTCCCGGGCGATCATGGCGCCCAGCGTGCGCCAGAGCACACCCGCGGTCGCGAAGCTCTCGATGCTGAGCGCACCGTCGACGAACCGGGTGCGGTACTGCGATTCCAGGACCGACAGCAACTCGACCGCGCCGAGCGAGTCGAGCCCGAGGTCTCGCAGCGGGGTGTCCTCGTCGAGCGGCTCTTCGGCCGGCAGAAAGGGCAGGAACTTACGTACGGTCGCCTCGAAGCCCTCGTCCCACATGGTCGGCCCTCCGTCCGGTATCGCCGAGCCCTTCGCGGGCTGCCCCGACAGCATGGCACGGGAAAAGGCAGCCGGTTAATCTCACCCGTCCAAGTGCGGCGATTCTCCAGTTGAACAGATAGCCGGACCATTCATAATACCTTGCTTTACGAAAGGACGGCCGCCGCTTTTTAATGAGGGCAGTTCTAGCGCGTCACTGTCATGCCCCGAGCTGATGAAGGAAAGTGACTACCTGTGATTCCGTTGTCGTTCGCGCAGGCGCGGTTGTGGTTCCTGGGTCAGCTGGAGGGGCTGAGCGCGGTTTATAACGTGCCGCTGGTGGTGCGGTTGCGGGGGGAGCTTGATGTGGCGGCGCTGGGGGCGGCGCTGGGGGA
>JAICWX010000383.1 GCA_025934635.1 Streptosporangiaceae bacterium
AGCAGGCCGCCGGACGGGTTGGTCACCACCCGGCCGCCGTAGGTGTTGTCGCCGTCGGCGATGAACTTCTCGGCGGCGCCCTCGGCGGTCAGCCCGAGCGCCTCGTAGCTGATTACCTCGTTGGTGGTGAAGCAGTCGTGCAACTCGACCACGCGGACGTCGCGCGGGTCCACCCCGGCGCTCTCGTACACCTGCCGGGCCGCCTGGGCCGTCATGTCGTAGCCGACCAGCCGCATCAGGTCCCCGTCGAACGACGTGGCCGTGTCGGTGGTCATGGCCTGGGCGCTGATGACCACGTCGGTGCGCAGGCCGCGGCCCCGGGCGAACGCCTCGCTGACGACCACCGCGGCGGCCGCGCCGCAGGTGGGCGGGCAGCACTGCAACCGGGTCAGCGGCCCGAAGACGGGCGGTGAGCCCAGCACCTCCTCGACGGTCACCGGGGCGGTGAACACGGCGTAAGGGTTGCCCGCCGCGTGCCGCCGCGACTTCACCGAGACCTGCGCGAACACCGCCGGGTCCATCCCGTACCTGTCGCAGTACGCCGCCCCGGCCGCACCGAAGTACCGGGGCGCCGCCGGGACGTCGCCCACGTCGCCCAGCTCCCTGGTGAACGCCTCGTCGAACCGGGTGAACGCGCTCGGCCGGTCGTCCCAGTGCGCCTTGAGCGCGCCGCGCCGCATCTGCTCGAATCCCAGGGCCAGCACGCAGTCGGCCGCGCCGGACGCCACCGCCTGGCGGGCCAGGTACAGGGCCGAGGACCCGGTCGAGCAGTTGTTGTTCACGTTGATCACCGGAATGCCCGTCATCCCCACCCGGTACAGCGCGTTCTGCCCGCTGGTCGAGTCGCCGTAGACGTAGCCCGCGTAGGCCTGCTGGACCGCGGACAGGTCGAGGCCGGCGTCGGCCAGCGCGGCTCGCACCGCCTGCTCGGCGAGCACGTCGTAGCTGTCGGCCTTGCTCGGCGTGGCGAAAGGCACCATGCCGACCCCGGCTACCGCCACCCGTTCGGTCATCTTGGTCTCCTTGCTAGTGGCTATTCACTTAATACACTGTGAGAGGTTGACATGTGAAGGTCCATCAACGACTGTGTTCCATACCACGCTTGCGCGGATTCACAAATAGAGCGCTCGATGTACCTGACCCAGGGCCTGCACCGCGCCGTCCAGCAGCAGCCGGACGAGGTGATGACGATCTTCGGCGCCCGGCGGCGCACCTTCCGTGCGGTGGCGGACCGGGTCGCCCGGCTGGCCGGGGCGCTGCGCGAGCTCGGCGTCGGGGACGGCGACCGGGTGGCCATGCTGGCGCTCAACTCCGACCGCTACAACGAGTACCTGCTCGCCGTGCCCTGGGCCGGTGCCGTCCTGAACCCGGTGAACTTCCGGTGGAGCGTGGCCGAGATCGCCTACTCGCTGCGTGACTCGGGGTCCCGGGTGCTGCCGGTGGACGACGTGTTCGCGCCGATGCTGCCCGCGCTGCGCGCGGCCGTCCCCGGGCTGGCCGGGCTGTTCTACACCGGCGGAACCACCGGGTTTGCCAAGGGCGTCATGCTCTCGCACGCCAACCTGGGGATCTCCTGGCTCGGCTCGGCCGCCACCGGGTACATGGGCCGGCCTGGCTCGCGCACCCTGCACGCCGCGCCGATGTTCCACCTGGCTGACCTGGCGTTCTGGGGAATCACGGTGCTGGTCGGCGGGAGCCACGCGATCCTGCCCGGCTTCGATCCGGCGGCGGTGCTGTCCGCCATCGAGACGGAGCAGGTCACCGACGCGCTGCTGGTGCCGACCATGATCCAGCTGCTGGTGGATCACCCCGGTATCGGCCGGTACAACCTGAGCAGCCTGCGCGGGGTGGTGTACGGGGCCTCGCCGATCCCGCAGCCGGTCCTGGAACGGGCCATGAAGGCCTTCCCGAGCGCCTCGTTCACCCAGGCCTACGGCATGACCGAGCTGGCCCCGGTGGCCACCATGCTCAGCCCGGCCGACCACGAGGCGGGCCGGCTGCGCGCGGCCGGGCGGGCCGCGCCGCATGCCGAGGTGCGAGTGGTCGACGCGGATGACGCCGAGGTGCCGACCGGGACCGTGGGCGAGATCATCGTCCGGGGCGGGCACGTCATGCAGGGCTACTGGAACCAGCCCGACGAGAGCGCCCACGCGCTGCGCGGCGGCTGGATGCACACCGGCGACGGCGGCTACCTCGACGAGGACGGCTACCTGTACGTCGTCGACCGGCTCAAGGACATGATCGTCAGCGGCGGGGAGAACGTGTACTCGGCCGAGGTGGAGAACGCCGTGGCCCGCCACCCGGCAGTGGCCCAGTGCGCCGTCATCGGCGTGCCCGACCCGGACTGGGGCGAGCGCGTCCACGCCGTCGTGGTGCTGCGGCCCGGCGCCACCCTGACCGCCGGCGAACTGCGCGAGCACGCCAAGACGCTCATCGCCGGCTACAAGGCGCCGCGCAGCATGGAGATCGCCGACGCGCTGCCGCTGTCCGGCGCGGGCAAGGTCCTCAAGCGCGAGCTGCGGCAGAAGTACTGGGGCGAGAGCGAGCGCCAGGTTCACTGACGAGTCCGGGTCGGGACGTCATCGTCGAGGGGCGCGACGGCCCGATCGCGGCCCGCGTCTACACCCGTCCCGGCACCAGGCCCGGCTGGGTGGTGGTCGGGCTGTCCTACCGGCTGGCTCCCGGCCATCGCGCACCAGTCGGTCTGCTACCCCTTCACCGACACCTCGCTGACCTCCGCGGGCTGCCGCCCGCCACCGTCATCACCTGCGGCCACGACGTCCTGCTGACCGACGGGGTGCGGCTGGTCGAGGCATTGCGCGCGGCCGGGGTCGAGACCCGGCACACCCACTACGACGACATGCCGCACGGCTTCCTGATGTTCTCCCGTCTCACCGGTCGCGCGAATCAGTCCATCGAGGAGATGGCGTGGGAGGCGGGCAAGCGCCTGGCGGCGGAGCGCTAAAGCCAGACGGTGCGGTCGAGGAAAGCCATGGCCTCGACTTCGGCTACTGAGCGGCTTCGAGCACCTGCCGGAGCCGGGCGAGGTCGGCCGCCACGGACTTCGCGTCGCGTTCGAAGTCCTCGTCGCTCATACCGGGAAGCCGGCGGAGCGTGAACACCACCTCGGAGCCGCTTCCGTTTTTCGTCACGCGCATGGGGTTATAGATGATCTCGCCCGAGGGCAGCGTGACGTCGTGGTCGAGGACGCCGTATTCATTGCGGGGGACGAAGGCGAAGCTGACGCGTCCCATCGGCGAGTCCGCGAACCACTGGCCACCGACGTGCTCGACGGAACTCCCGAGCCCGGGTGCCCACTCGGGCAGGTGGGCCGGGTCTGAGGCGTAGTCGTAGACCTGCGCCGCGGGCCGGCCGATCCGCTCGCTGAGGTGTCTGGATTCTGTCGTCATGGGGCCTACTGTCGCAGGTCCGCCGGGAATCGCGATTGAACGGAACGGACATGCGGGGGTCAGCCGGGTGCGAGGTCAGACGGTCGTCGTCGCCGGTCTGATGAGTACGCGGAGTGCGGTTCCCGGCGGCGGGTACGCGGTCCGGGTTCGTAGCATTGAGGCTAGGGATGGTAGCGGGAGCGATTCCATATCGCGATGGTTCCCGCTATGACTGCGATCAGGAAAAGAGGAAGACGTACTTGGGCCAGCTTTCTAGATAGGGGCCCGCTCCCCCGACGCGAACCGCCACCAGGTGCTGCAGGGTAATCACCTCCCAGCTGCACTTGCCGGAAACGCAAATGCCCCGGAGGAAAGCCTCCGAGGCACGAGAGCACTGAGTCTGGCTAGTTCGTCCATGCTAGTTCGGGCCCTGTGACCAGGTGTGGAACATCAAGTCTGTTTGTCAGAAGTATCGTCCGCCGTGCCGTCGCTGTCAAAGTCATCGGGTGTCAGGCGAGTAGGAGCAAGACCGTCCGGGCGATGGCGAGCGGCGGCCCGAAAGGAAGCGCGAAGCCGATCCAGAAAGCGACTCGACGGGCAGCAGCGCATGGCTGATGGCGGCGGCGTGCGGCGTTTTCATCAGCAGCATCACGCCGACGGCCACCTCGGCCAGGCAGACGAGCACGTACACGGCCAGCAGCGGCACCGAGGTCCGCAGGCCGATCCGCTCGAACGGCCCGCCGCCGTACGCCGGAAAGCCCACAGCGAGCAGTCCCCGCCACCGTGACCATTACGTTAGACCTGGTCATGCGGTCATCAGGTTTCCCACAACCTGTGGACAACGGTGGCGAAACCCGGGGAGTCGATCTCACCCGCCAAGAGCTCGTCACAGCCCATCCTCACCCGGATAGCCTCGGACGTCGTCATGCTTTTCCTGTCAGAGGAGGCGCGCTCATGGCCGGGGCGAGTACGAGATGAACAAATCCATCGCCGTGTTCGGAGCCGGGCCCGGTCTCGGCCAGGCTGTCGCCCGCCGCTACGCGCGGGAGGGTTACGACGTCACGCTGGTGGCCCGCCGCCCGGAGTCACTGGACCGGCTAGCGCAGGAGCTGACCAGGGCTGGGGCCACCGCGCACGTCATCACGGCCGACCTGTCCGATACGGGCGCCACGCCCCGGCTGGCCGAGCAGATTCGCGCTCAGACCGGCCACCTCGACGCCTTTTACTATGCGCCCACCCCGGCCACCGGGTTCGTTTCGGCCGCCAGCCTGACCCCGCAGCGCGCCCAGGATTTCATGCCACTGATCTTCTACACGATGCTGGCCCTGGTGCAGGAGTTCCTGCCGCCCATGCTCGAGCAGGGGGACGGCGCCATCTTGACCGCGCAGGGCGGCAGCACCGTCCAGGGCCTGCCGGACATGAGCGGCCCCAGTCCGGCCCAGGCCGCCCAGCGCAACTACCTGCAAGCCCTGCACGCCGAGGTCGCCGGGAAAGGTGTCTACGTCGGCATGCTCTACATCGGTGCCGCGATCAGGGATAGTGCCTTCCACACCGAGCTGGAGACGGCCAAGGCCGCGGGTGACCCGGTCTGGGAGATGCCGGTCGTCGACCCCGAACAGCTCGCCGGCCTGCTCTGGACTATGCACAGTACGAAGGGACAGCGGGAAGTCATTTATCCGTAGCGCCATTGCATACCCGGTCATTTGGGATATATCCGAGTGCTTAACAGGGCCCGGAGAGTACTCCGGTATTCTTCGCCCGGTAAGCAGCCTACGTGGCCGTTGGTTGTAGGAGGAAGCCGATGATCATCTCTGATGATTCTGATGCTCTCGGGGAGGTAGCGGCGGAGTACTCGGCGGGATTCATTCTCGAGGCCCATCTGGAGACGTTCCTCGTCGGCAACTGGAAATCAATCAACTGGGGCCGGCTATTGCGGATCTGCGAAGGCCCGGACGGCAAGTCGGGCCATCAATTCGTTACGCCTGTCGGCCGTCTTGACTTCTTGTGCATCGACCAGGTGACTGATGCGCTGGTCGTCGTGGAGCTAAAGCGGGGACGGCCGTCCGATATGGTCATCGGCCAGATAGCGCGTTACATGGGGTATGTCCGCAGCCATCTGGCGATGCCCGGCCAGGCGGTCGAAGGACTCATCGTCGCGCACGAAGCGGACGACGCACTGCGGTACGCCGTGGCGGCCTTCCCGGGCCTGGCGGTCATGACCTATGAAGTCACCTTCGAGCTCAGCCCGGTCGATTAGCCGCCTGGTCCCACCAGCCGAGCACGCGCATCGCCTGGAGAGTCACCCAGCGGGAGGGCTGGCCCTCCCCGTCGTCTACCGCGAACCAGACCCGGCCGGGCGGCGTCCAGTCGAGCAGCCAGCGGCCGTCCGTCCGGCGCCTGGACCGGACGTGCTCGACGGCTTCGCCGAGCCTCGGGTCGGGTACGCCGCCGGTCAGGATCGTGGCGGAACGGAAGTAATCCAGCGCCCGCAGGACGTCGTAGTGCCATCGGGCCGGATGCGCGAAGCGCAGGAACTGCTCGTCGGCCGGCTCGCCGGTACTGCGCCGGCGGAACAGGCGGCGTTCCAGGAGGTACTCCTCACCCGACGTGCGCGACGCCCGGGATTCTCCGGTGCCGCCGGTGGCCCGCTCGTACTCCAGGAGCCCTTCCAGCACGTTGATGGTCGTATCGAACGACGTGCGCACCGAGCCGCTGGCCCGCTCGCAGTTCCAGCCGCCGTCCTCGAGACGCTCGCCGGTCAGCCGGGCGACCACGGGCGAGACGTCAACGCCGAAGTAGGCGCCGTCGGCCACGGTCCGGCCGTTGATGCACTCCTCGACCTCGCCCTCCCAGAAGGGCTGGCCGCCCTCCTCCCAGCGCGAGCTGGCACCGATCAGCCGGACGGCATGCCGGGCCGGGGCCGACGAGGGATCGAGGCCGAACTCCCGGAGCTGCGACAGCGAAAACGACGTGGCCGTCCACGGCTGGCCGACCTGGTGCCACTCACGGGCTTCGAAGTCACGCGGGATGAAGGCGCCGCCCGCCCACTGCCCGTCCTCGTCCTCGTAGGCGAGCAGTCGGGCTCCCCAGCCCTCGGTGGCCACCTTGGCCCGCTCCGCGCTCCACTGCGATTCGGGGGCGTCGAGCAGGTCGCGCATCACCTGCCAGCGGATCGACGGATCGGAGTCCAGCAGCCAGTCGATCACTGAACCGGAGTCAGCCATGCCGGCGAGGCTACCAACAGCCGGCCGACCGGGTCAGGTAGCCGGGCGGAAGGTGGTGAAGAAGGCGTTGAAGATCGGCTGCGAACGATCCCAGGTGGCGGACAAGGCGGTCATCTGGACAAGGTATTCCTGGCCGCCGCTGGTGATGGTGAAGACCCGGGCCCGGCCGTGCAGCTCGCCGGGGGTGCCGCGTTTGACGAGGGTGGATTCCGCCTCGGCGGCCTGCGCGAAGTACGACACCGGGCGTTTCCCGGGCCGGCCGCGGCGTGCTCGGACGTCCGGCGGTAACGGTCCTGGCCGGCCCGCCGACGGTCGGCTGGCTCTCGATGCGGTGCTGGATGCGCTGCGGGCGGCCCGCAGCGCATCCAGCATCTCCAGGCCGATCCGGGCCACGCGATCGGGCGGCAGCGGCCCGGACGCACGCAGGACGTCGTCCAGCGAGGGTGCGGGGACGAGTTCCATGACGATTTAGGAGCGGCCTTCGGCCGAGACGAGGTCGTGGATCGTCACGATCCCGGGATGATTCAGCCGCGCGGCCGCCCGCGCCTCGCGGAATGCCCGTCGTTCGCGATCCTCGTCGTGGCCGGGGACGAAGACTTCCTTGACCGCGACTTCACGGTCGAGAACCTGGTCGTGGGCGTGCCAGACAAAGCCCATACCGCCTTGCCCAGGAGCTTGCCCAGCCGGTAACGGCCGGCGATCAAGTGTCCTTGTTCGTCGGGCACAAGGCGAGGCTAACCCGCCGGGAGATCGGGGGTGCAAATGTCGCAAACGCCGGTCAGCACGGCATTATCGGGCTATGAGATTCATCGCCGTTGAGCGTCGCGGGCCTTATCAGTGGGTCACCTTTGACCGGCCGGGCAAGCTGAACGTGC
>JAICWX010000280.1 GCA_025934635.1 Streptosporangiaceae bacterium
CGCGGCCGCGCTGCTGCTGGCCGACGCGGAGCGGGCCGCCGAGCTCGGCCTGCGGCCGCGGGCCCGGATCCTGGCGCAAGCCTTGATCGGCGCCGAGACCTACTACCACCTGGACGGCCCGGTCCAGGCGACCGAGCGGGTGCTGGCGCGGACCGGTATGACCATCGCCGACATCGACCTGTTCGAGGTCAACGAGGCGTTCGCCTCGATCGCGCTGTCCTGGATGGCGGTCCACGGACCCGACCCGGACCGGGTCAACGTCAACGGCGGCGCGATCGCGCTCGGCCACCCGGTCGGCAGCACCGGCGCCCGGCTGCTGGCCACCGCGCTGCACGAGCTCGAGCGGCGCGGCGCGGGCACGGCGCTGATCACGATGTGCGCGGGCGGCGCGATGGCGACGGCCACCATCATCGAGCGGGTGTGAGCGGGGCAGCCTGGTCGTAGGGGTTGGGTGCGCGGGTGTCCTCGCAGCCACCACATCCACGTCCTGACCACCACACTCGCCAAGACCCACGGCGAGATCGTGGTCGAAGGACTGGACGCAGCTGGAATGCTGCGGCAAAAGGGCCTGCCGGGTGCGCGGGCCCGCCGGCGGGGCCTGTCCGATTCCGCGCTCGGCGAGACCCGCCGCCAGCTGGCCTACAAGACCGGCTGGTACGGCTCCCGGCTGATCGTCGCCGACCGGTGGTTCCCGTCGTCGAAGACCTGCCACGCCTGCGGGCAGGTGCAGGACATCGGATGGGCTGAGCACTGGACCTGCGCCGGGTGCGGGGCCAGCCATCAGCGCGACGACAACGCCGCAATTAACCTCGCGCTACGAGCCGGACGTCACGGGTGATAGCGCCGTCGGCCCAGTCAGGGCCGCCGTCAAGCGCCGAGCCGACCGTAACGGAAGCAGGGAACTCGTTCGGCGCCAGTGTTTTAGGGGTGCTGGGCGCTGACGGAGATCACCTCACCGGTGAGGTAGCTGGCGTAGTCGCTGGCGAGGAAGATCATGACGTTGGCGACCTCCCAGGGCTCGGCCGCGCGGCCGAAGGGCTCGCGGGCGGCCAGCTCGGTGAGCAGGTCCTCGCTGGTCACCTTGGCCAGGAAGGGGTGGATGGCCAGGCTCGGCGCGACCGCGTTGACCCGGATGCCGTGGCTGGCCACGTCCAGGGCGGCGCACCGGGTCAGGGCCATCACGCCGGCCTTGGCCGCCGCGTAGTGGGCCTGGCCGGGCTGGGCCCGCCAGCCGAGCACCGAGGCGTTGTTGACCACCGCCCCGCCGCCGCCCTGGGCGACCAGCTGGCGCAGCGCGGCCCGGGTGCAGCGGAAGGTGCCGTTGAGGGTGACATCGAGGACCGTCAGCCACTGCTCGTCGGTCATCTCCAGGATCGGGCTGGTGCCGCCGAGCCCGGCGTTGTTGATCATCACGTCGATCCGGCCGAACCGGTCCACGGCTCCGTCGATCAGCGCCTGGACCTGGGCCTCGTCGGTGACGTCGCAGGGGTGAGCGGCGACGGCGTCGCCGTGGGCCCCGGCCAGCTCGTTCTCGGTAGCGGCGAGCCGGCGCTCGTGCTGGTCGCTGATCATCACCTGGGCGCCCTCTTCCAGGCAGCGTCGCGCGGCGGCGGAGCCGATGCCGGTGCCGGCCGCGGCGGTGATCACGACGACTTTGTCTTCAAGCAGGTGGTGGCTCTTCACTCCGCCGTTCACCGGGGGAGCCCGAGGGCGCGGGTGGCGATGATGTCGTGCTGGATCTCGTCCGAGCCGCCGTAGATCGTGTCGGCCCGGCTGAACAGGAACAGCCGCTGCCAGCGGTCGAACTCGGCCGACCCGGTCGCGAGGGCGGCGGCGCCGGCCACCGCCATGGCCAGCTCGCCCAGGTCCCGGTGCCAGCGGGACCACAGGACCTTCAGGACCGAGGCTTTTGAATCATCGGTCCCGGCCAGGGTGTCGAGCGCGTAGGCGCGGATGACCCGCAGGCCGATCCAGGCGCGGGCGAGCCGGTCGCGGATCACCGGGTCGCCGGCCGCCCCGGTCCGCCTGGCCAGCTGGGCCAGGTCGGTGAGCTCGCGCCGGAAGCCGACCTGCTGGCCGAGCATGGCCGCGCCGCGCTCGATGGCCAGGGTGGCCTTGGCGATCCGCCAGCCGTCGCCGGGCGCGCCGACGACGTGGCCGGCGGCGGTCCTGGCCTCGTCGAAGAAGACCTCGTTGAACTCCGCCGTGCCGGTCAGCTGCTTGATCGGGCTTATGGTGACGCCTGGCTGGTTCATCGGGACCAGCAGGTAGGACAGGCCGGCGGCACGGCTGATGTGCGGCTCGGTCCGGGGTGGCTCGGTCCGGGCCAGCACGAAGCACCAGTCGGACAGGTGGGCCAGCGAGGTCCAGATCTTGTGGCCGGTGATCACCCATTGGTTTCCGTCCAGGGTCGCCCGGGTGGTCACGCCGGCCAGGTCGGAGCCGGCGCCGGGTTCGGAATAGCCCTGGCACCATAGCTCGGTGACGTTCCTGATCGGCGGGAGGAAGCGTTTTTGCTGCTCCTTGGTGCCGAACGCGATCAGGGTGGGGCCGAGAAGTTCCTCGCCGATGATCGAGATCCGGGCGGGGGCGGCGGCCCGGGCGTACTCCTCGTAGAAGATGACCTGCTGCTCCAGCGGGGCGGCGCGGCCGCCGTGCTCGGCGGGCCAGCCCAGGCAGGTCCAGCCGGCGGCGGCCAGGTGCCGGCTCCAGGCCAGCCGACCGTCGGGCCGCTCGTGCTCGCGGCCCGGGCCGCCGGCGCCCCGCAGGCTCGCGAACTCGCCGGTCAGGTTGGCTTCCAGCCAGTCGCGGACGTCGGCGCGGAATTCTTCGTCCGCCGCGGTGAAGCGCACCTGGGCCTCCTCCTGATCGCCCTTCGTGCGTAGGCTAAACCTACCAAGCACTTGCTTGCTAGCGGGAGGATCCCTTGGAGCTGCCAATCCCCGAATTGACTGTCCCGGCGGCGGTGGCGCGGGCGGCGCGGGAGTTCGGGGACGCGGAGGCGCTGGCGGTGCCGGAGGGCCCGGCCAGCCCGGGGCCGGGCGGGCTCCGGCTCAGCTACGGCGAGCTCGAGGAGCAGGTGGCCGGGGTGGCGGGCGCGCTGATGGACTCGGGTATCGGGGCCGGGGACCGGGTGGCGCTGTGGGCGCCCAACGGCGCGGAGTGGATGCTGGCCGCGCTGGGGGCGCTGAGCGCGGGAGCGGTGCTGGTGCCGGTGAGCACGCGGTTCACCGGGCCCGAGGCGCTGGACGTGATCGCGCGCAGCGGGGCGCGGGCGCTGTTCGTGGCGGGCAATTTCCTGGGCACGGACCGGCTGGGGGCCCTGCTGGCGGCGGCGGGCGCGCCGGACGCCGGCGGCGGTCTCGAGCGGCTCGCGCTCGTCGTCCGGGTGCCCGAGGAGTGGGACCGGTTCCGGCAGGCCGGCTCGCTGACGCGGGCGCGGCGGCAGGCCGCCGCGGTGCGGCCGGGGGACGTCAGCGACATCATGTTCACGTCCGGCACGACCGGGCGGAGCAAGGGCGCGATGACCTCGCACGAGCGGTCGCTGGCGGTGGCGCGGGCCTGGGCGGCGGGCGGGAACCTGACCCGCCGGGACCGGTACCTGGTGGTGAACCCGTTCTTTCATACCTTCGGCTACAAGGCCGGCATCCTGGCCTGCCTGGTCAGCGGGGCGGCGCTGGTACCGCAGCCGGTCTTCGACGCGGGCGAGGCGATGCGGCTGGTGGCGGCCGAGCGGATCACCGTCCTGCCGGGGGCGCCGACGATCTACCAGATGATCCTGGACCACCCCGCGCGGGCGTCGTTTGACCTGTCCAGCCTGCGGCTCGCGGTGACCGGGGCGGCCGACGTGCCGGTCGCGCTGATCGAGCGGATGCGGCGCGAACTGACCTTCGCCACCGTGCTCACTGCCTACGGCCTGACCGAGGCGGTGGTGGCGACGATGTGCCGCCCGGGCGACGCGCCCTCCGTGGTCTCCGGTACGTCGGGGCGGGCGGCGGCCGGGTTCGAGGTGCGGATCGGCCCGGCCGGGGAGATCTTGCTGCGCGGCCCGAACATGATGCTCGGCTACCTCGACGACCCGGCCGCGACCGCGGCGGCCATCGATTCGCAGGGATGGCTGCATACCGGCGACGCGGGGCGGCTGGACGCGGCGGGCAACCTGACCATCACCGGGCGGCTCAAGGACATGTACATCTGCGGCGGGTTCAACGTGTACCCGGCCGAGGTGGAGCAGGTGCTGGCCCGGCTGGAGGGGGTGGCGGACGCGGCCGTGGTCGGCACGCCCGACCCGCGGCTCGGCGAGGTGGGCCGGGCGTTCGTGGTCGTGCGGCCCGGGTTCGCGCTGGCCTCGGAGGATGTGCTCGCTTTCTGCCGGGAACGGCTGGCCAACTACAAGGTGCCCCGGCGGGTGGAGTTCCGCGGTTCGCTGCCGCGGAATCCCTCGGGCAAGGTGCTGAAGAGAGTGCTGAAGGAGGAGCCCTGATGGCGGACGAGGTCAGCTACGAGGTGCGCGGCCGGATCGCGCTGATCACGCTGAACCGGCCGGACTACGCGAACGCGCAGAACTCGGCGATGACCTACGCGCTGGACGCGGCCTTCGCCCGGGCGGTGAACGACGACGAGGTCGCGGTGCTGGTGCTGGCCGGGGCGGGCAAGCACTTCTGCGCCGGGCACGACATCGGCACCCCGCAGCGGGACGCGGACCAGTCCTTCGACCGCGAGGCCGTGCTGTGGTGGGACCACGTGGGCAAGGAGGGCGCCGACGCCCGCTACGCCCGGGAGATGGAGGTCTACCTGGGCATGTGCCGGCGCTGGCGGGAGATCCCCAAGCCGGCCATCGCGATGGTGCACGGGGCGTGCATCGCCGGCGGCCTGATGCTGGCCTGGGTGTGCGACCTGATCGTGGCGGCCCAGGACGCGTTCTTCGCCGACCCGGTGGTGAAGATGGGCATCCCGGGGGTGGAGTACTTCGCCCACCCGTGGGTCCTCGGGCCCCGCTTCGCCAAGGAAGTCCTGTTCACCGGCGGCCGCTTCACCGCCGAGCGGGCCTTCCAGGTGGGCATGGTGAACCAGGTGGTGCCGCCCGCGGAACTCGAATCGGTGACGTTCGCGCTGGCGGAGAAGGTCGCGGAGATGCCGCGGTTCGGGCTGGCGCTGGCCAAGCGGGCGGTCAACCAGTGCGAGGACCAGATGGGGATGCGGCCGGGGATGGACTCGGTGTTCGGCCTGCACCACCTGGCGCACGCGCACAACGCGGAGGTGTCCGGGCATTCGCTGGGCGGGCTCGACGCCCGCGGCATGAAGGCCTCTGGTTAGAGGTAGCCGAGGTCACGGGCCTGGGTGAGGGCGGCGGCTAGGTGGATGCCGGCGGGGTCGGGATGTACGGGGTCCCACCTGGTGATGGCGGCCGCTAGTGCTTCGCCGAGGGCGGCCGGGAGGGGCGGGGCGTAGCGCGGGAAGTCGCGGGCGGCGGCGATGGCCGCGGCGACGTCGCCGGCGTCCAGGTGCGCGGCGACGAGGGGCCACTGGTGGAGCAGGCAGTGGTAGGCCCACGGGTACTGAGGTTTTGTCATCGCCGCCGCGATCTCGCCCGACAGCTTGATCACGTCGTCCCGGTGCCCGTCCTGCCAGGCCAGCCAGGCCTGGCAGGACATGACGCCGGCGAGGTAGTCGGGGGGCGCCATGGCGTCGGCGACGGCGAGGACCCGGGGCAGCAGGGCGCGGACCCGGCCGGCGTCATGGCGGCGCAGCGCGGTCAGCGCCAGGCCGAGCAGGCTCCACCCGTGCAGCGCGCTTTCCCCGATGCGCCCGGCCATGGCCAGGGCCCGTTCCAGGTACTCCTCCGCGTCGGCCAGGTCGCCGAGCAGCCACAGGAACTGGCCGGTGAAATACAGGGCGTAGCCGGCGTCCTTCTCCTCCGACTGGGTGGCCGCGGCCAGGGCCCGGTGCAGGTTGGCCAGGTCGGCCCGGTCCGCCTGGTACCGGTTCCGCATCACCCGGGCTATGACCAGATGCAGGTAGAAGCTGTAGGTCAGGGCCGGGGTACCGACGTCGTTGAGGATCCCGCGGACCGACGCCAGCGTGGCCAGGGCCAGCTCCGGCTGGTACTGGTTGATGTACTGGCAGACCCGGCCGTCCACCATCAGCTCCAGCCACTCCTGGGAGGTGGCCGTGTCCAGGTCCTCCGGGTATCCGCCAAGCAGCGGCTCGGCGGCGTCGAAGGCAGCCCAGGCCGCCACGTGGTCGCCGTCGGCCTCCTCCAGCCGCCCCAGCCGGATCAGCAGGTGGGCCCGGCGCCGCCTGCTGTCTGTCGTGTCATCGTCGCGGGCCAGGCGCAGGGCCTCGGTAAAGGCATCCCGGGCGGCCGCGCGCTGGCCGGTGCGCCAGAGCACGTTAGCCAGCTTGGCCAGCAGGTCCGCCGCGGTGTTGCCCGCCTCGGGCTCGCCGGCCACGTCCGGCCCGGAGGCGAGGTCCAGGGCGGCGCGGAAGGAGGCGAGCGCCTCGTCGTTGGCGAAGGCGTCGGTGGCGTGGTCGCCCGCCTGCTCGTAGTACCGCAGGGCGAGGGCCGCCTCCCCGGCGGCGGCGAAGTGCCGGCCGAGGACGGCGGCGACGTCTTCGGTCCGGCCCGCGGCCGCCGCCTCGAGGGCCCAGGCCGCCCGGCCGTGCAGCAGGCGGCGTTCGGCGCCGAGCAGGCTGTGGTAGACGGCCTCCTGGATGAGGGCGTGGCGGAACCGGTAGACGGGCTCGGGCTCCCCGGCCACCTGACGCAGCAGGTCACGCTCGCACAGCTCGTCCAGGGCCGTCGCCAGGCACGGGTCGCACACCGCGTTCAGCAGCGACAGACCGAACTCGGTGCCGAGCACGGACGCGGGCCGGATGGCGTCGCGGGCGGCCGGGCTGAGCCGGTCGACCCGGGCCCGGACCAGCCGCTCCAGCACCTGGGGAACCGGCGGGCCCGGGGCGGGGCTGAGCCGCCATCCGTCCCGCTCGCGGACCAGGGCACGGGTTTCCAGCAGCGCGGCCAGCCGTTCCTCCAGGAACAGCGGGTTGCCGTCGGCGCTGGCCAGCACGGCTTGGAGGACCTCCGGGCTGGCACCCGCGCCGCCCGCGCCGGCAGGCCGCGCGCCGGGCGATAGCGCGCCGATCAGGGACCGGGCCAGCTCCTCTTCGGCCGCCCCGGGCAGCGGGCGCAGCTCCACCCGGCGCACCGGCCCCTCCCAGGGAGTCCGGCTGGTCGCCAGGATCAGCAGGCGGCGGCCGGGGGCCAGCCCGGCCAGGTCGAGGGTGAGGCGGAGCGAGGTCGGGTCGGCCCAGTGCAGGTCCTCAAGGACGAGGACCACCGGGGCCGCCGCCACCAGCCGGGTCACCACCGAGCGCCAGGCCGCGAAGGTGGCCCGCTGGAGTTCCCCGGGGCTCATCCGCCCCAGCGCCGCCCCGGCGGGCAGGCCCATCATGCGGGCCAGCAGCGGGATCACGTCGCGGCCGCCCACGGTGGCGAGGAGGCGTTCCAGGGCGGGCCGGATCACCCGTTCGGGCTGATCGGGGGGGACACCGGCCCAGCCGGCCAGCAGCTGCTGGTACAGGCTGTACGGGGTGGACGAGGCGTAGGAGGCGCAGCGTCCTTCCAGCCACACGGTCCCGGCCGGGGCGCGGCGGCGGCACTCGTGCACCAGCCGGGTCTTGCCGAGCCCGGGCTCGCCGGTCACGGCCACGACCGAGCCGCGGCCGCGGACCGCCTCGCGCAGGGCGGTGCCGAGCGCGGTCAGCTCGGCCGTCCGGCCCACCAGCGGCCCGCGCCGGGGCAGGGCCGCCGGGCGCGGCCGCGCCGCGCTCCGCGACCGGGGCTCACCCAGGTAGGTCGCGGTCGGGGCGGCCGGATCCGGCTCGGTACCGGGGGCCGGGAGGCCGATCGGAACGGGCTCACCCCAGGTGAACAGGGATCCGACGGCGGCCCGGGTCACCGGGCCGACCAGGGCGGAGCCGGGCCGGGCCAGCGCCTGCAGCGCGGCGGCCCGGCTCACCACCTCGCCGACGGCCCCGTACTCGACCCGGCCGCCGCCGCCGACGGGACCCAGCACGGCCGGCCCGGTTTCCAGGCCGATCCGCAGCGTTACCGGCGGCTCAGCCAGGGCTGCATCAGACCGGGCCGCGTCGGACAGGGCGCGGAACGCGGCCCGGGCCGCGCGCTCCGGGTCGTCCTCGTGCGCCTCGGGCGCGCCGAACACGGCCTGCACCCCGTGGCCGGACACCGCGGTGACCGTACCGCCGAGCGCCTCGGCGGCGGCGATCACCGCGGCCAGGCCGCGGCCGACCGCGTCCCGCAGGCGCTCCGGGTCCAGCGCGCCGGGCGGGACCACCTCGGCCGACAGCACGCTCACGGTCCGCAGCTCTTCCCGCGGCGCGCCACCCGGGGCCCCGGTCCCGGAAAACGCGGACCGGGACGGCACGGCCTCGAAGGCGGCGGTGGCGTAGACCTCCTCCAGCCACGGGGAGAGCCCGACCCCGAGCTCGCCCAGGGCGGCCCGGCAGCGCTGGTAGGCGCGCACCGCCAGGTCCCGGTGGCCGGCCGTGAAGTAGGCCCGGACCAGGGCGCCGGCTGCCTCCTCGGCGGCCGGGTCGTGCTCGAAGCAGGCTTCCCAGGCGGCCAGCACCGCCTCCGGCCGGGCCTGGCCGGCGCCCCGGGACCGGTCCCGGGCCAGCGTCAGCCGGGCCTCCTGGCGCAGCGATTCCAGCCGCTCGCGCGGGCGCAGCGCCCAGTCGGCGTACGGCTCGTCGGCGAGCAGCTCGCCGTGGGCGGCTAGGGCGGCGGTGAGCCGGGCGTCGCGGTCCCGCCCCGGCTCCAGCGCCAGCGCGGCGCGCAGGTCCCGTTCGGTCTCCTCGGCGTCGACGGCGGCGTCCGCGGCGGCCCAGATGTGCGTCAGGTCGGCCGCGAGCAGGGCGTCCGCGGCCGGGCCGAGCGACGCGAGTGCGGCCCGGGCCATCGACAAGGCCTTAGATACCGAACGGGTGGCCGCCCGTGGATCCAGTCCGGGAAACAGTTCTTCGCAGGCGAGGTCGCGGCTGATCCGCCGTCCCGGGCTCACCAGCACCAGCTGGCAGAGCCGCCGGGCGGTCGGCCGCGGCCACGGGCCGGCTTCACGCCCGCCGGAGGTCACCGAGAACGGGCCGAGCAGCCTGACCCGGACCTGCGCCTTTTCCGCGGACACGCCCCTATTGTCGCGCAGAACCCGGCCGCCCCGCTGGGCCCGGCCCGCGCGGGAACACCGCGGGAACAGCGTCTTCGTAGGTTCGGGGCAGAACCACGAAAGGGGCTATGAGATGAACACGGGGTACCTGATCTACCAGGCCGAGCGGCCGCGCGGCGCGGCCGAGCAGCGGCAGGCCGACATCGCCCACGCCGAGCTGGCCCGGACGGTGAGCCTGCGCTGGCACGCGCTGACCGCGCCGCTGCGGGCCCGGCGCCAGCGCGGGCGCCAGCCTGGGTACTGGGCGGGCTACCAGGCTGGCGAGTCCCGGGCAGCCGAGTGCCGGGCGGCCGAGTGCGTAAGCGGGCGCGCGGCCTAGGCGGACGGTCTCAGGAATCCGGGGCGGCCGGCTCGGCGGGCGACTCGCCCGCCGGGCCGGCTGAGGGCTCCGCCGGCGATCCGGCTGAGGGCTCCGCTGACGCCGCGGCGCGGCGCTGGATGTCGGCCAGGCTCTCGAGGAGCGCCTGCCAGGTCCGGCTGAGGCTGGCGCTGGCGGGCAGGTCTCCGTGGATAGCGCCGGCCTCCTTCGCCTGGTCGCCCAGCGCAGCGAGGGCCGCGTTCCCGGCCTTGACGAGCACCGGGTCGGCCGCCTCGAGCGTGAGCTGCTCACTGGTCACGCGGATGACCAGCTGCCGCCGGCCTGCTTCCTCCGGCAGCTCGTCGCTGGTCCCGGTGACGTCTATGCCGCGCAGCGCCTCCTTGGCCTGGTCGAGGTCCACGCCGAGGGCCGCGAGGGCGCGGGCGGCGGCGGTCCCGGGGTCGGCCAGGGAAGCGAGCAGCAGGTGGTGCGAGCCGACCGGTTGCGCCCCGGCCAGCTTGGCCGCCTCGCTGAGGGTGGCGTCGGCCGCCGGGGTGGCGCTCAGCACCGGCTGCTCTCCGGTCTGCTCGACGCCCGCCTCCCATTCCCGTCCCAGCTCAGCCAGGCGGGCCACCCTCGCGGTCGCCGTCCGCCGCAGCCAGTGGCGCGGCGGTGATGCCTCGACGCTCACCTGGGGCACCAGGCCCAGCACCGTCGTCCTGATAGCCGGGAGCGAGGCGTGCCGCTGCAGGACCCTGGCCGCGACTCCTTGGTCCTTGTCGCGTTCAGCCTCCTTGAGCAGGCCGAGCAGGAGATGCTCGGTGCCGATGTGGTCGTGCTGGAGCTGCAGCGCCTCACGCAGGCTGAGCTCCAGGGTCTTCTTGGCCCGCGGGGTGAACGGGATGTGCCCGCTGGGTGCTTTGCTGCCGGTGCCGACGATCTCGACGATTTCCTCGCGGACGCCCTCGGGGGACAACCCGAGGCTCGTCAGGGCACGGCACGCGATCCCCGCCTGCTCGGTGAGCAGGCCGAGCAGGATGTGCTCGGTGCCGATGTAGTTGTGCTGAAGTTCCCTGGCTTCTTCTTGAGCCTGGACGACGACGCGCCGCGCCGCGGTAGTGAATCGCTCGAACATGGGAATCAGGGTGCAACGTGCTTCATACCCTGTCAATACCATGTTATTAATAGGGTTATGGACTGGGAAGAGCGGCTGGACAACTGGGAGCTCGAGCTCGAGCTGAGTGCCCGGCTGGAAGGCTCGGACTGGGTGACGCTCGAGCAGGCGGCGGCCGATACCGGCGCGTCCCGGGCCGCCCTGCGCAGCTGGTACCGGACCGGGCAGATTCCCTCCCGGCTGGTGGACGGGCCGCACGGGCCGCAGCGGCTGGTGCCGCTGGCGGTGGTGGCGGCCCGGGCCGAGGCCTCGCCGCGACTGCGCCGCACCACGGAACGGCGGCTGGCCGACCAGGCCCAGCTCGAGATCCTCCGGCACCGGATCGACCAGCTCGAACTCCGCCTCGCCGCCCTGGAAGGGCGGCCCGCGCCCGAATAACAAAATGTGAAATTTCATGATCACGAAGGATTTACTACGTTTTCTGACATAAAAGTCTTCGTGATCATGA
>JAICWX010000135.1 GCA_025934635.1 Streptosporangiaceae bacterium
CCTTCGAGCTGGCCGTCAAGCTGGTCCGGCCGGGCGGCCGGATCGCGAACATCGGCGTGCACGGCGAGGCCGCGACGCTGCACCTGGAAGAGCAGTGGATCAGGGACATCACGATCACGACCGGCCTGGTGGACACCTCCTCCACGCCGACCCTGATGCGCCTGATCACCACCGGCCAGGTCGACGTCAAGCCGTTCATCACCCACCACTTCGACCTTGACGCATTCGAAGAGGCCTACGACGTATTCGCCCGCGCGGCCGAGACCAAGGCGCTCAAGGTCGTCCTTACCTGAGGGAGTGAACGAAGATGACGACAGTCCAGGAGATCATGACGACCCGGGTGATCTGGGTCAAGAAGGAGGCGACGTTCCGCGAGATGGCCGTCGCCCTGCACGAGAACCGGGTCAGCGCCTTTCCCGTGGTCGACGACGACCACAAGGTGATCGGCGTAGTCTCCGAGGCCGACCTGCTGACCAAGGAGGCCCTCGATGACGAGCCCGGCGTGCTGGCCGGGATCCTGCACCGCCGGGACCAGGCCAAGGCGCGCGGGGTCACCGCGGGCGACCTGATGACGACCGCGGTGGTGGCCGTCCGGCCGCAGGACACGGTCGAGCACGCGGCCAAGCTCATGTACGACCGTCGGGTCAAGCGACTCCCGGTGACCGACGCGGACGGGCACCTGGTCGGCATCGTCAGCCGGGCCGACGTGCTCACCGTCTTCGACCGGACCGACGCCGAGATTCACAGGGCGTCGTGGCGGTCCGCGACCGGCTCGACTACCCCCCCGCCGGAGCGTCACGACGACGGGTTCGGCGGCCTGGCCGGCTTCCCGATGAACTGAGAGGGCTGACGACAATGAACGCCACGGTCAAGGACGTGATGACCGCCGAGGTGGTAGCGGTCAGGCGCGATACGACCTTCAAGGAGCTGGCGGCCGCATTGCGCCAGTACCGGGTGAGCGGGTTTCCCGTCGTCGACGAGGCGGGCCGGGTAACTGGCGTCGTCTCCGAGGCCGACATGCTGGCCAAGGAAGCGCTGGCTGAGCCGGGCGTGGTGGCGGGGCTGCTGCACCACTCCGATGTCCGCAAGGCCGGGGGTCTGACCGCGGGCGACCTGATGACCCATCAGGTCGTGACCGTCTCCCCGGACGACTCGATCGAGCAGGCCGCCCGGATGATGCATTTCCTCCGGGTCAGGCAGCTTCCGGTGGTCAACTCCGGCGGTGAGCTCGTCGGGATCGTCAGCCGTTCCGACGTACTCTCCGTGTTCGACCGGCCCGACGAGGACATCCGCAAGGACATCGTCGACACCATGCTCCTGCACGAGTTCCTTATCGACCCGCGCCAGTTCCGGGTGACTGTCGAGACCGGCGTGGTGACCATGGAGGGAACTCCGGAGACCACTGCGCTCGGTCGCGCCCTGGTGCGCAAGGCCCGGCACGTCCCGGGCGTGGTGGCGGTCAACGACCGCCTCAGCTACCCCGACGACTACCCCGTCGTCGCCGGACCGGTGCTCTGAGCCATGACCGCCGCCACTGCCGCCGTGACCTTCGATCCGGCCATGACCACGGGACTCCCCGAACCTGCGCGCCGGTGGCTCGACCACGCGATCGAGCCGGGGACGCCGCTGTGGAGCCGCGCCGAGCTGACCATGCACGGCCAGATCAAGCTCGGCCGGTGGCGGCCGTTCACCGCCCGCCAGGTCCTGACCCCGCCCGGCGGCTACATCTGGGCCGCCACGGCCCGGGTGGCGGGCCTGCCAGTGACCGGCTACGACCGGCTCGGTGCTGACGGGGGCGAAATGCGCTGGCGGCTGCTGCGACTGATCCCGGTGCTGACCGCATCGGGCCCCGACATCACCCGCAGTGCCTGCGGGCGCCTGGCCGGGGAGATCGTCCTGATCCCGACCGCGTTCCGGCACGCAGCCTGGAGCCAGGCGGAGTGCGCCAACACCGCGATCGCCACCTGGCAGTTCGGTGACGACACCGAAGCCGCCGAAATCCGGGTCAGGCGGAGCGGTCGGCTCGCCGAGATCCGCGTGAATCGCTGGGGCAACCCCGGCGGCGCGCCGTTCGACCGGTATCCGTTCGGCGTCCGGGTCGAGGCCGAATCGACGTTCGGCGGGATCACCATCCCCTCGGTGTTCCGGGCCGGCTGGTGGTGGGGTACCGGCCGGGCCCGCGAGGGCGAGTTCTTCCGGGCCGAGATCACCGGCGCGGTTTTCAGCTAAAGGAGACACCGATGAATACGGCGCAGGACACCGACCGGGTGTACGCGCTCCTGGCCGACGGCACGACGGTCGAGATCAGGCAAGCCGGTCCGGGCGACCACGACGCGGTTCTCGCCATGCACGAGGCAATGGCCCCGGATAACATCTACCTGCGCTTCTTCAGCTACAGCCGGCGGTCAGCCGAGATCGAGGCCGGGCGGATCTGCCGCGATCCGGCCCCGGGGAACGCCGCCCTGCTCGCCCTGAGCGGCAGCGAACTGGTCGGCGTAGCCAGCTACGCCGAGCTCATCGGGCATCCCGGGCTGGCCGAGGTCGCCTTCGCGGTAGCCGACCACATGCACCACAAGGGCATCGCGACCCTGCTGCTCGAGCACCTGGTCTCACTGGCCCGGAGCCGCCAGGTCACCACGTTCACGGCCGAGACGTTGACCGAGAACCGGGCCATGCTGAAGGTGTTCGCCGATGCCGGCCTGCCGGTCCAGCGGCGCTTCGACGGCGATGCCTACGAGCTGACGTTCCCGCTGCCCCGCGACGAGGACGGCACCGCGCTGGACACCTACCTCAGCGCCGTGGCCGCGCGGGAGAGCAGCGCGGACATCGCCAGCCTGCGGCACCTGCTCGCGCCCGAGTCAGTCGTCGTGATCGGCGCCAGCCGCCGCCGCGAAGCGATCGGCCGGGTGATCCTGGAGAATATCCGCGGCGGCGGGTACGCGGGCCGCCTGTACACCGTGAACCCCCGGGCCCGGCAGATCGACGGCGAGCACTGCCTGGCTTCGGTACTCGACCTGCCGGAGCCCGCTGACCTGGCGGTCATCGCCGTGCCCGCCCCGGCCGTGCTCGGCGTGGCCGAGCAGTGCGGCCAGCGCGGCGTGCGGTCGCTCGTGGTGATCACGTCCGGCCTGGACGCCGCGGCCTGCGCCGACCTGCTCGCCGTGTGCCGGCGGCACGGCATGCGGCTGGTGGGGCCCGGCTGCTTCGGCGTGGCCGTGCCCGGCCTCGGACTGGACGCCACCTTCGACGCCACCCGGCTGCGGCCCGGCGCGGCCGGGATGATGTCGCAGTCCGGCGGGGTCGGCGTCGCCCTGGCCGGCCAGCTGTCCCGGATCGGCATCGGGATCTCCTCGTTCGCCTCGGTCGGCGGCAAGCTCGACGTGTCCGGCAACGACATGCTGATGTGGTGGGAACACGACAACGTGACCCGGCTGGCCGTGCTGTACCTCGAGTCGTTCGGCAACCCGCGCAAGTTCGCCCGCACGGCCCGGCGGGTCGGCGCGAAGATGCCCGTGCTTACCGTCCGCGCTGCCAGTAACGGGCAGGGCTCCGCCGCTGACCAGGCGCTGTTCGAGCAGGCCGGGGTCATTGCCACGGGCAGCTTCGGCGAGCTGGCCGATACTGCCGCGCTGCTCGCCACCCAGCCGGTCCCGGCCGGGGCGACCGTCGCCATCGTGTCCAACGCGGACGGCGCCGGGGCGCTGGCCGCCAGCGCGTGCGCGGAACTCGGCCTGACCGTCCATCAGCCACGCGGGCTGACCAGGCGGCGGCTGCGCACGCTGCTGCCCGGCGGCACGGTTACCGGCCCGGTCGACACCACGGCCGCCGTCTCCGGCGAGGATTTCCGCCGTTGCCTGGAACTGCTCGCCGCCGCCGACGGGGTGGACGCGATGATCGCGCTGGTCCTGCCCACCGGCGCCACCAGCGACCTGATCACGGCGATCCAGGACGCTGACGTTCGCATCCCGCTCGCCGCCGTCGCGCTCGACCAGGCGGAATCCGTCCGGTTGCTGCCGCGGCCGGCTGACGGCGGTCAGCTTCCCGTTTACGGTTACCCGGAGTCGGCCGCCACCGCCCTGGCCCACGCGGTCAGGTACGGGACCTGGCGGACCGAGCCACGCGGCCAGGTGCCCAGCCTGCCTGACGTCCGGGCCGCAGATGCCCACGCGCTGGTCACCGGGTTCCTGCATCACGAGCCCGGTGGCGGCTGGCTGCCCGCCGGCAAGGCCGCCGACCTGCTGCATTGCTACGGGATAGGGCTGGCTGATGCCAAGTCGGCCGTGATCACCGGCGGCACCGAGCT
Organism: Streptosporangiaceae bacterium; assembly: GCA_025934635.1. Next base: position 4,304 of record JAICWX010000135.1, read on the forward strand.
GCGGATCGGGGTGACCGATGACCACGTGTTCGGTCCGCTGGTGGAACTTGGTCCCAGCGACCACGCGGCCCGGCTCACGCCGCTGACCGACACCGACGCCGACGCACTGATCCGCTCGGTCCGTGCCGCGCCGCTGATGCTCGGAGGCAGCGGGGAGCCAGCCGCCGACCTGGAGACCCTGCGCGAACTGCTGCTGAGGGTCTCCCGGCTCGCCGATGACCTGCCCGAGGTCACCGAGCTCGACCTCAGTCCGGTCATCGCCAAGCCGCACGGCGTGTTCACGCTGGGCGCGCGGATCAAGGTAGCGCCTTGCCCGCCGCAGGACCCCTTCCTCCGCCGGTTGCGCTGACCCGAGCCGAAATCAGGCACACCACCCGTTCGGATAAGAAATTTAAGAATGACCATGACTGAGCCGGGCCCGCTGACCGCCCGCGAGCTTGACGCGCTTGACGCCTGGTGGCGTGCCGCCAATTACCTATCTGTGGGGCAGATCTACTTGCTCGGCAACCCGCTGCTGACCGAACCCTGCGGCCCGAGCACGTCAAGCCGCGGCTGCTCGGGCACTGGGGCACCACGCCGGGGCTGAACCTGATCTACGCCCACCTGAACCGGGTGATCAAGAACCAGGACCTGAACGTCATCTACATAGCGGGCCCAGGGCATGGCGGGCCAGGCATGGTGGCGAACGCTTAGCTCGAGGGCACCTACAGCGAGGTGTACCCGAGCATCACTCCAGATGCGGCGGGGATGGCTGCCTTGTTCCGGCAGTTCTCCTTCCCCGGCGGTATCCCCTCGCACGTCGCACCGGAGACGCCCGGCTCGATCCACGAGGGCGGCGAGCTCGGCTACTCGCTGGCCCACGCCTACGGGGGCGGCGTTCGACAACCCCGACCTGATCGTGGCCTGCGTGATCGGCGACGGGGAGGCCGAGACCGGGCCGCTCGCCGCCAGTTGGCACGCTAATAAGTTCCTCAATCCCGCCACCGACGGCGCGGTACTACCGCCGCAACGGGCACGCCAACTTCCACGTCCGCGGCTACAAGGAGGAGGGCACCACCACCACGCCGTTCGACATGGTCATGCTCAACGACCTGGACCGCTATCACCTGGTCATGGACGTGATCGACCGGTTGCCCGGGCTGGCCGCCACGGCCGGTCACGTTCGTCAGCTGATGGCGGACAAGCGTATCGAGGCCCGCGCCTACATCCGTGATCAGGGCGAAGACGCCCCCGAGGTGGCCAACTGGAAGTGGCCGCATCAATCGTGATCGTGGCCGTCGACGCCGGACCGGGCAGTCCAGAGTTACGCGGGCTGTCCGCGGCGGAGGTGAAGCTGTGGCCGGTTGCGCTGTGGGACCTTGGTCCCGGTCGGCGATGACCGATATCACTACGGGTCGCTAGCGAAAGACCGACAAGCTGGGCGCATCAATTGCTGGCCGACCTGGAGGCCCCGGTGGATTCCCTCGTTCTGGCAGGACACGCCCCCGCCGCCGTTGACCTGAACCACCCCGGTTCGTACGTGACGTGGAACGTCTTCACCATCTCAGTGGCGAACCTCGTGCTCATCGCGGTCATGGTCGTCATCTTCGGGGCCGCTCTGCTGCTCCCGTTCCCCGGACGGCACCGCCACGGTGAGCTGGTCGAGCAGGCACCCGAGGCCGACGAGACCGAGACCGCCACCGACAGCTCGGGCGCCCTCCCCGGTGACGAGCGAATGTGGACGGCGCGCTTCCGCCGCCGCGCCCTCACCACTCTCCCGCCGGGCAAGCTCCTGCCCGACCGCCAGCCCGCCTACGTCTCCTCCTGGGTGTACATCTTCGGCGTGGCTTCTCTGGTCGCGTTCGGCATGGCGGTCGTGAGCGGCTTCACGATCGCGCTCGGCGGCACCGACTGGTGGCACACCAACCCGGTCGGCCACTTCTTCAACAGCCTGCACCTGTGGAGCGTCGAGCTGTTCATGGCGCTGCTGGTCATCCACCTGTGGGGCAAGTTCTGGATGGCCGCCTGGCGCGGCCGCCGCGCGCTGACCTGGATCACCGGCGTGGTGGCGTTCCTGGCCTCGGTCGTGGAATGCTTCACCGGCTACTTGTCCCAGCAGAACTTCGACTCGCAGTGGATCGCCACCAACGGCAAGGACGCGTTCAACGCGGCCGGGGTCGGCGCGTTCTTCAACCTGATGAACTCTGGCCAGATGCTGCTGTGGCACGTGGTGCTCATCCCGGTCCTGCTGGTCGCGCTGATCGGCGCGCACGTGCTGCTGGTCCGGATGCGCGGCGTCAGCCACCCGCTGCCGGCCGCCCGACCCCGCGGTCTCGCCGCCAGGCGCGCCGCCGCCCGCGCCGACCGGGCTGCCTGGCGCGGCCCGACCAGGCAATACGACATCCTCAAAGAAGGCAGCATCGCTGCGCTGATCATCGCGGTGCTCACCGTGGGCCTGGCCAGCCTGCTGTCCTCGCCGGACATTCCGTCGGTCACGGTGAAGAGCTGGGTCCAGGTCGACCCGGGCGGCTTCCTCGCCACCGCCGCCTCCGAGCTGAACGCAACCAGCGGCAGTGCCACCCTGGGGCCGCCCTACAACACCAACGGCGACCCGCAGCGGGTCCTGGTCGCCCCGGCGAGCTGGGCCGGGGTCCGGCAGCCGCTCGACACGGCGCAGGTCTTCGTGCTCGGCCCGCTGTCCAGCGTGGCGCCTACTGACCCGGCGCTGGCGTCGGCGCTGGCCACCTACAAGGCCGCCTCGGCCGACCAGCAGGTCAAGTGGGCCACCGCCTACTTCAGCGTGGCCCCCAAGGTGAAGTTCGGCAGCCGCGGCACCCCGGTGGTCCCCGCGGCCAGCGACGGCCCGGTCCCGGTCATGCTGGCCACCGAGCTCACCCTGGCCCGCAGCGGCGCGATCGACACCGACCTGCTCGCCCAGCGTCAGTTCTACGGCTCTGACTTCACCAAGCCGCTGCTGTTCCTCGCGGACGGCGACTACTACAACAACCTGGCGGCCGCCGAGCACCTGACCGGTGACGACTGGGGCGTGATGAACGAGACCGGCAGTTACCCGGGCCAGCCCTGGCTGTGGCTGTTCCAGGTGTGGTACCACATGCAGCCTGGCTGGGGTAACTCTGACAACATCGACCTGATCGCGATCCTCATGACCGGCGTGGGCACCCTGCTGCTGCTGTTCATCCCGTTTATCCCCGGCCTGCGCGACATCCCGAGGTGGATCCCGGTGCACCGGCTCATCTGGCGGAACTGGAACCGGCGGGCGGCCGGTTCTCTGGACCAGCCTGAGCCGAGCGGAGATATCCAGGAGCTCGATCAGCGATCCTGACCGAGATGTCGTCGCCGAAAAGGCGAGGCCGGATCGTCCCGACGGTGGACGCGGTTGGAATGCTGTGCCCGTACGGTCAGTCGCGTGGATGCGATCAGCTGTCAGGGCCTGACCAAGCGGTTCGGGCCGGTGACGGTGGTGAAAGGGCTCGACCTGACGGTCTCGTCCGGTCAGGTCTATGGTTTTCTCGGCCCGAATGGCGCCGGCAAGACCACGACCATCCGGATGCTGCTGGGCCTGATCGCGCCGTCGGCCGGCCAGATCCGCCTGCTTGGGCGACGCCTTCCCGACCCCCGGGCCGTGGCGCAGGCCGGCTCGATGATCGAAGAGCCTGCTTTCTACTCGTGGATGACGGGGCGGGGCAACCTCGAAGTGCTCGGTGCCACCGGGGGTGCCTGCGCTCCCGGCGAGGTCGACCGGCTGCTGAGCCTGGTGGGTCTGGCCGATGTTGCTGACCGGAAGGTCAAGAACTACTCCCAGGGCATGCGCCAGCGGCTCGGCCTGGCCGCGGCGATGCTCGGCCGGCCGCCGTTGCTGATCATCGATGAGCCGACCAACGGGCTCGACCCGGCTGGCATCAGGGAAATCCGGGGCCTGCTGCGTGACCTGGCCGCGGAGGGAACGACGGTATTCCTGTCCAGTCACCTGCTGGCCGAGGTCGAGCAGGTATGCGACCGGGTAGCGGTGATCGTCGGTGGCCGGCTCGTCGAGGAAGGCACGCCCGCGTCGCTCGGCGCGATCAGGCGGCGGGTCCGGATCGAGGTCCGTGCCGCGGACACCGAAGCGGCCGCCCGGCTGCTGGCCCGGTGGCCGGCCAGGCACGTGGACGGGCAGTTTCTCGTAGAGCATGACCGCGGCCGGGACGTGAACGGCGTGCTGGCCGCCGGCGGGGTGGTCGCCGAGTCGGTGACCGTCGAGCGGCCCCGGCTGGAGGACAGGTTCCTGGAGATCACCGAGGAGGAGGATGCGCGTGCTGTGGCTGCTGGTCGCTGAACTCCGCAAGCTCATCAGGCCGCTGGTCTGGGGAACCGGGCTGGTCATCATCGGTTTCTGTCTGCTCATTACCTGGGGCGGCGCGAACAATGCCCGCGGCGCGCTCGCGAGTCCCCGGATTCCCGATATCTGCGTGCGGGCCGCGACCGCGCAGTGCAGGCAGGTCGCCGCGCACGCGCACACTGCGGCCAGGGCTGCCGCCATCGCGGCAAGCCTGCTCGCGCGGCCCGGCGAGATAGGCCACGTGGCGGCCGGCATGCTCGCCTCAGTGCCGGGCCTGCTCCTGATCGCCCTGGTCGCTGGCGGGCACTGGGGCGGCGAATGGGGGTCGAAGACCATCAGGCAGCTGCTCACCAGGCAGAGCCGCCGGACCCGGGTGCTCGCTGCCAAATGGCTGACGATCTGGGCCGCGGGAGTGGCGACCCTGGCGTGCTGCTGGCTGGTCATGGCGGTGGCCGCGCCGCTGATCGCGGCTGCGGCTGGCCTCCCGGCCGCTCATGCCTCGCTGTGGGCTGGCCTGGGCTCATCGGTATCAGCCGCCGGGCACGCAGTGATCGTGCTCGGGCTGTTCGCCGCCATCGGGACCGCGGCCGGCGTGATCGCCCGGGGACAGCTCGCCACGACGGCGATCACGGCTGGCTCCATGTTGCTCGCGCTCCTGGTCGCTGGCATCGCGAGCATCGGGTGGCTGTCCCCGGCGTCATTCGTGCAGGCCTGGATGGGCTTTGACGCTGCGGGCTACCTGCCCACCAACTTCTGGAGCAGGTTCGTCGGCGGCACCCAGCAGCCCGGCGAGCTCGCCGGGCTGCTGGGCATCGTGCTCACCGCCGCTGCCATGGCAGTCATCGCCCGCTGGCGGTTCTCCGCCGACGTCACCGTGTGACCGCCCGAATGCCGACGTAGGGTCAAGTCGTGTGGAGAGCCTGGCCGCCGCGGCGGCTGCGCGCCGAGACCGCCGACCGGCTGCTGGCGACGGTACTGCTGATCTGGGCGCTATTCGATGTGCCCTGGTGGTGGCGGCCGCCCGGGCACGGCGGTTCCGCACCGGTCATCCTGGGTGTCATCGCGCTGGCCGCTGTGCAGTCGGTGCCGGTTTTGTGGCGGCGGCGGCAACCGGCCGCAGTGCTGGCCCTGGCGGGCGCGGCTCTGGCGGCCAAGTACACGGCAAGCCTGAACCTATGGTCGGCCGGCGCCGCGGTTCTCGCTGCCGCCTACGGCCTGGGGGCCTACGGAAGCAGTCCTGTGCGCCGGGCCGGCCGGGCACTGGCAGCATGCGCGCTGCTCGCGGTTGTGATCGCGTTGCCGGCTGACAACAACAGCCACGATCCGGCCGTCGCCTGCGCCCTGCTAGCCATCGCGCTGGGCATGGGCGAAGTCACCGGCGCGCACCGTGATACGGCCGCGGCCGCTGCCCGGCACGCGCAGGATATGGAACGGGCCAGCCTGGCCCGGGAGTTGCATGACGTGGTAGCTCACCAGCTCAGCGCCATCGCCATCCAGGCCGGGGCAGCCCGGCTGGCAGCTGCCGGTGACCCGCGGGCGGCGACCGCGATAGCGGTGATCGAGCGGCAGGCCCGCGACGGCCTGACCGAACTCAACCAGCTGGTCCGCGGACTGCGACCGACTGGTGATACGGGCCCGGACATGTCGCCGCAGCCGCGACTCGGTGACATCCCCCGCCTGATCGAGCGGGCCGGGGAATCGGGACTGCGCGCTGAGTTGCGCGTGACCGGTGAGCCCTGCGCGTTGCCGGCTGCTGTCGAGCTTGCCGGCTACCGGGTGGTGCAGGAAAGCCTGACCAATGCGATCCGGTATGCAGCGGGTGCCGCGGCCACGGTCCGGCTGGCCTACCGCGACGGCGGGATCATGGTCGAGGTCACGGACAACGGGCCTGGTACGGCGGACGGCACCCCGATTTACGGCGGCGGCGTCGGACTGGCCGGGCTCAGGGAACGAGCCCGCCTGCTCGGCGGTCAGCTTGAGGCCGGGAGCGCGGCCGAGCGGGGTTTCGTGGTGCGCGCGTTCCTGCCGGGGCCACCGTGACCATCCGCATCCTGGTGGTCGACGACCAGCCGGTGATCCGGGCAGGCGTGGCCATGATGATCGGCACGCAGCCGGACCTCGAAGTGGTCGGCGAGGCGCCCGACGGGCTGGCGGCAGTCGCTAAGGCAGCCGAGCTCAGGCCCGATGTCGTGGTGATGGACGTGCGCATGCCCCGGCTCAACGGAATCGAGGCCACCAGGAAGGTGGCCGCACTGACGCCGAAGCCGCCGCGGGTCGTGCTGCTCACGACCTTCGACCTGGACGAGTACGTCTTCGACGGCCTGCTTGCCGGTGCCAGCGGATTCCTGCTGAAACAGGCGCTACCTGAAGAGATCTTGCTCGCGGTACGGGCTGCGGCCGCTGGTGATGCCCTGGTCTCCTCCGGGCCGATGCGGCGGCTCGTCGAGCATTTCGTCCGTAGCCAGCCACGTCAATCAGCTGACCTGGATCGGCTCACCGACCGGGAACGCGAGGTGTTCGTCCTGATGATCCGCGGGCTGTCCAACGCCGCGATCGCCCGCAGCCTGGTGATCGGCGAGACGACAGCCAAGACCCACGTCACCCGGATCCTGACCAAGCTCCAGCTACGCGATCGCGCGCACGCTGTGATCTACGGGTATGAGACGGGGCTTGTCCGGCCCGGCGAGGGCGGTCCGCCCGGGAGCTAGCCGTCGGCCAGTCGGGCCGGCCGGCGGGTCCTGCGGTGGCCCGGTCACGTCCTGTACCCGGATCTGCCAGCCCAGCTCCGGGGCGGGACCTGCCACCGCGATGTCCCCGCCCAGGCTGACCAGCACCCCGCAGCTAAGCCGTGAGCCGATCCTGTCCGCGGCTCGGTCAGCGGCCCACGCCTTGACGGCCGCCCGAGGTCTAGCTGAATCCCGGCCGGCATGGTCAGCAGCCGTCGCTCGAGATGAACCTCGCGCCGTGGTTGTGCATTAGGTGTACTTCCGCATCTGCGCCGTGCGGATCCGGGGAAACTTAACGGGACTCTCTGGCCCTGTTGAAGGCTGTGAATGGCGCCACGACACCGACAGCAGTGCGCCGCCCAGCGGCGAGTCGCCGACGTGCCAGCGTCCGCCGGTCGAGCGGACAATCGCATCGCCGATGGCCAGCCCCAGGCCGGCGCCCGAACCCTGCTCGGTGGCGCGGTGAAACCGGTCGAACAGGCGCAGCCGGTCCGCCTCGGGAATGCCAGGACCGCTGTCCTCGACGATCAGGCTGACGCGGCTGCCGTGGGCGCGGACCTGGATCCGGACCTGCCCGGCCGGGCTCGCGTGGCGGCACGCGTTGTCGACCAGCACGCCCGCCAGCCGGTCGATCCACTCCGGTGGCGCGCTGATAAGAACCGGACCGTCGGCTGTCTCGGCGGTAACGGCCGGGCCGACCGCGCGGAACCGGTCCGCGCAGGCCTGTGCCAGGGTGGCAAGGTCAACCGGTTCATCACCGGGTGGCGGCGGCCTGGAGTCGGACCTGGCGAGCCACAGCATGTCGTCCACCAGCTGCCGCAGCCGCTCGCTCTCCCCTTGGATACGGGTCAGCGCGTCGCGGTACCTGGCCGGATCTCGTGAGGTACTGAGGGCCACGTCGGCTTCCGCCCTGATCACGCTGAGCGGAGTACGCAGCTCATGCGAGGCATCCGCGGTGAACTCCACCTGACGGCGCCGTGACTGCTCCACCGGGGCCAGCGCCCGCAGGCCCACTGTCAGCGAGCCGAGGAACATTGCCAGCAGCAAGAATGGCCCGGCGATGATCTCGGCGTTCGCCAGCAGGTGCCCGGTATGCGCGTCGCCCGCCCGGCTCTTGCCGGCGATCAGCCAGCCGGTGCCATCCGGCGTTGCGCGCAGCCGGAATGCACCCGCCGAGGCCAGGTCCGCGGTGACCGAGAACGTTCCGCGGGACGGGTACCGGCCAGAAAGGGATGCCGGCAATGCGGGAGCACCCGGGGTGTGGGTAGTGATAACGCCGCGGCCGTTCGCCAGCCACAGGAAGACGGACGCGGCGTCGCCGTCGTAATCACCGCCGTCCGCTCGCCGGGAAGCGCCGGTCCTGCTCGCTGGCTGGCCGAGTATGGCCGGGTCATTGCGGGCAGTCGACAGGCGCGCGGCCAGCAGGTCGTCGTTCTGCCTGGTCAGGTGCGCTGACACCGTTATGTTGAGCACGATGACCGTGGCGATGCACACGGCCGCGACCGCTGCTGTGGCGACCGCGGCTACCTTTACCGCGGGGCTAACCCTCATGCCTGAGTGATCCGGTAGCCGACGCCGCGCACGGTCACTATGCGCACCCCAGCCCCCGTGAGCTTGGATCGCAGCCTCGCCAGGTGGACGTCGATGGTGTTCGACCCGAACGCGTCGGCCTCGTTGTCCCATACATGCTGGGCGATCGAGCGGCGGTCAGCGATACCGGGGGACCGCCGCATGAGAATCTCCAGAATGCCGAGCTCGGTGCCGGTGAGAGCGGGCCGGTGGCCACGGATCAGCACGTCACGCGCCGCCGGGTCGAACTCGAGTTCCCCGATTGTCAGCCGGGGTGACTGGCTGACCACGGGCCTGCGCTGCAGTGCCCGGAGCCGGGCCAGCAGCTCGCCGAAGTCGAACGGCTTGACCAGGTAATCGTCCGCGCCCGCGTCCAGGCCGGCGATCCGGTCCGCCGGGGTGTCACGGGCCGTCAGCATCAGCACCGGCACTGGCGTGCCGCCGCGGCGAAGCCGCCGGATCAGCTCAAGGCCGGAAAGCCCGGGCATGCGCCAGTCGACCACCGCGACCTCGTATTGGCAGAGCCGCAGGTATGCCGCTGCGGTCTCGCCGTCAGGCACGCTATCCACGACGTAGCCCTGTTCCCCGAGCCCCCGTGCCAGTACCTCGGCCAGGCGTTCGTCGTCTTCCGCGACCAGCACCCTCACAGCTTTCGGACTTGCCTGGCTGGCGCTAGCTCGTACGGCGCCCCTAGCCCGTGTGGCAAGGAATTTAGCCGCGCGTTTCGACGCGACCCTGCTCGTAGCACTCGTTCATCCTCTCGAGCTAACTCCAATGCGTAGACGGTCTACCAGCTCAACGTGAAGAAAACATGACGCAGCCCGTGTTAATAAGCAGCAGTGACTACCGTCCAACCTGAGAATGGACAAGGAATGCCGAAATTCATCTCGCTGTGGCGGCGTTGCTCGCGGGTGCGTTCTCCGCGCCGCGGATCCCCCTGCGGCCGCGCCGCGGATCGTCCGGTGGGCGCCCCGGCCTGACGGCCATCAGGTGCTGCCCGACACATTCCGAAAATTCTTATCCACCGCAAATTATCCCTAATATGAAAGGCGTCGATATATCGAGAAGGAGGCGGCAGTGGGCGGAGCCGGGCCTAGGCAGCGGGAACCTGACGGCGCGAACATCGCTCGCATCTACGACTACCTGCTCGGCGGATCGCACAACTTCCCCGCTGACCGGGCCGCAGCCGGGGAATTCTGCGCCCGGTGGCCGGACGGGCCGGCCACCCTGCAGGCCAACCGCGCGTTCCTGGCCCGGGCGGTCCGCTACCTGGCCGGGGAAGCTGGCATCCGGCAGTTCCTCGATGTCGGCTCCGGCATCCCGACCATGGGCAACGTTCATGAGATCGCCCAGGACGTCGCGCCCGGCGCCCGCATCGCCTACGTCGATTGTGCCGAGGTCGCCGTGCAGGAGAGCCGTGCGATCCTGGCCGGCAACCAGGACGCCATAGCGATCCAGGCGGATCTGCGCGCGCCGCGCGAAATCCTGGAGCATCCGGCCATCAACGCCCTGCTGGACCTTTCCCGGCCGGTCGCGCTGCTGCTCGTGGCGGTGCTGCACTTCTTCCCCGACGAGGAAGACCCGGCCAGCCTGGTTGCCGTGCTCCGCGATGCGCTCGCACCCGGCAGCTACCTGGTGATCAGCCACGCCACCACCGACGCCCAGCCGGGGAACGTCGCGGACGCGATGGACCACTACGACCAGACCGCCGCTCCGTTCCGGCCCCGTGGCTATGAGGATGTGCTGCGGTTCTTCGGCAGCTACGACCTGATCGAGCCCGGCCTGGTTCACGTCCCCCGGTGGCGGCCCGATACCCTCCAGGACGCCGCCCAGGCCGAGCAGACCGCCGCCTACGGCGGAGTAGGACGCCATCGGTGACTCCGCGAGACGGCAGCGCGGCCATCGCGATCACCCGTATTGCCGAGGCCGAGCTGGGCGCAGACCTCCGTCAGCAGGCGCAGGCGCTGCTGCAGGCTAGCTTCGCCGGATATCCCAGCCGGAGCTACTTCAAGCTTCCTCCGCATTTCCGCTATCTGGCGCTGGCCGACGGCAAGCTGGCCGCCCAGCTGGGCGTAGAACTGCGGGTGATCCGGGCCGGTGACACCGTCCTGCGCACATTCGGAGTCGTCGACCTGTGCGTCAGCCAAAGTGAGCGGTCGCGGGGGCTAGCTGGCCGGCTGCTGGCCGAACTGACCGAATACGCCCGGTCCTGCGGGATGGACTTCATCATCCTCTTCGCCGACGACAGCCGGGTCTACGACCGGAACGGATGGGTCCGGGCCGGGAACCCCTGTTCCTGGGTGAAGATCCACGACCACCGCACACTCGGCCTCGCGCAAGCGGAAGATACGGGCGCTCTGATGGTCAAGGCGATCGGGGAGCAGGCCTGGCCCGAAGGCGAGATAGACCTGCTCGGCCACGTGTTCTGACATGGCCGGTAAGAAGCCACCGCGACCGGGTCAGGAGTAGACAGGACCGGTGAGGTATTTCAGGCCGCTGTCGACCTGGAGGGTGACGACCCGGTGACCGGGTCCGAGCCGGGCGGCGATCGCCAGCGCGGCGGCGAGGTTCGCGCCGGTCGAGGGTCCGGAGAAGATGCCCTCCTCGCGGGCGGCCCGGCGGGCCACCGCGAACGCCTCGGCTTCGGGGACGGCGAGGACCTCGTCGTAGTCGGCGGGGTGCAGCTGCGGCGGGCGCCGGCCGATGCCGCCGCCCTCGATGTGGTGGGTCCCCGCCGCACCGCCCGACAAGACCGCCGATTCGGCGGGCTCGACGACGGCCCGGTGCAGCCCGGGCAGCCCGGCGGCCAGCGCGCGGCTGACGCCAAGGAAGCAGCCCGCGGTGCCGACATAGGAGCAGAACGCGGTGACCGGCGGCGGGCCGGGAAGCTGGCCGAGCAGTTCCTCGCCGAGCCGCCGGTAGCCGTCGACCATGTCGGCGTTGCTGAACTGGTCGGTGGCGAACGCGCCGGTCTGCGCGGCGATCTCGGCCGCCCGGCGCATCATCGCCGGGATCAGGCCGGGCGTGATGCCGCCGGGACTCGGGATCAGCTCGACGTCGGCGCCGAACGCCCGCATCGTGCGGATCTTCTCCTCGGCGAACGCGTCGGAGGACACGATCCGCAGCGGGTAGCCCTTCACCGCGCAGACGAACGCCAGCGACGAACCGGTGCTCCCGCCGGTGTACTCCACCACCAGCTGGCCCGGCCGCAGCCGGCCATCGGCCTCGGCTGCCTCGATCATCGCCAGCGCCATCCGGTCCTTGTACGACCCGGTCGGGTTGGCCGCCTCCATCTTCACCCAGACCTCGGCGCCGCCCTCACCGGCCATGCGTGCCAGCCGGACCACCGGGGTATCGCCGATAGCCGACAGCCCGCCCGGACGATCCATCCGCCACCTCCCGCACGACACCACCAGCGCCAGCCTACGGCCACCGCCAAGCCCCAGCCTCAGGTAAATGCCATCAGGCGCTAGGATCGCGGAGGCCGACGCAATCGTGCCGCCAGAACGCCTCCGCGTAGACCAGGGTCCCGGTCATCCATGACTCATAAGCCGGCAGCGTGGCCACCTGGAAGGCGGCGTCGGGAATGCGCAAGGACGGCTTGCGGAACCCCAGCGTCCCGCCCGCCACGAAGCCGAAGCGCGGATAGTAGACCGGGGAGCCCTCCAGGAAGACCAGCGGCACCGCCCGGTCGGCCATGATCTTCAGCCCGTGCCGGACCAGGGCGGAACCGATGCCCTGCCGCTGCCGCCCGGGCAGCACCCCCAGCGGGCTGAGCACCTGCACCCCGACCAGCCGCCGCGGGGCGTCAAGCAGGCTGCGGGTGAACATGACGTGCCCGGCGACCTGCCCGTCGACCTCGGCGACGAGCGCGAGACCCTCGCCCGCCGTGATGCCGTCGCGCAGCGTGTCGACCAGCTCGGCCACCACGGGTCCCTCATCGCCGAATGCCTGAAGCTGGACGCTCCGCACGGCTTCCCTGTCACCCGGCTGTTCTTCGCGAAGATCCATGCTCCGGAGCGTAGGTCCGCAGCCCGGTCCCGGGCACCTGGTTTTTCCGCCGGTCAAGTTCAAGACCATTTAACCGAACGAGTGCGGCGCGTGCCTCTTGTACCCGATCGGCGTCACAGGTCGACGCTCATCCCGTCGTAGGCGGCAGGCGTATCCGCGTCCGCCAGCCTGGCCAGCATGGCAGCGGACATGTGGGTGAGCACGATCCGCCGGGCGCTGAACTCGCCGAGGTGCGCGCGCAGCGTCTGGTAGTCCAGGTGATACCGGACCGGCCGGTCGAAGGTGTAGGCCTCCACCGCGAACAGGTCCGCCCCGTGCGCCGCCTCTGTCAGCGCCCCGGTCCACTGGGTGTCCCCGGAGTACGCGAAGCTCCGGCCGGCCAGCTCGACCCGCAGCGCCAGCGGCGGCGCACCGCAGGCGTGCACGACCTCCCAGCCGCGGACGGTCGCCGCGCCGAGACCGGCGGCCGTCCCGTCGGCCCGCAGTTCGGTGACCTCCACCGCGAACCGCCGCCGGACCGGGCTCGAGCCGGGGAACAGCACCTCCATCGCCGCGGCCAGCCGCGCCCGGATCCCGGGCGGCCCCGCCACCCGTAGCGGCGCGGTCCGGCCCGAGAACTGGCCGTCGAGAATCAGGAACGGCAGCCCGCCGAAATGATCCCCGTGCAAGTGGGTCACGGCCACCGCACCCACCTCGTTCGGATCCATTCCCTGGGCCTTGAGCGCCGTCAGGCTGGTCGCCCCGCAGTCGACCAGCACGACCTGCCCCTCGCCGGACACGTGGATGCACGTCTGCCACCGCCCGCCGCTGCCGAACGCGTCCCCGCTGCCGACGAACCGCACCCTCATGCCGCGCCGCGCATCCTCAGCCCGCGGGCAGCGGCCGTGGCACGATCCCCGGCACGGGCTGGGCGGTGCCGTACTCGTAGGCGCCGCGGCGGGTAGTCAAGGTGACGTCGGGACGGCCCGCGCCACCCGGACACGGCGATCTCGCGCCCGCCGACCTCGAGCGTGCCGTCCAGGAAGCCGTCGGGGACCACCGCCTCGAGCTTGGTCCGCGGCAGCGGCGCCCGGTACAGCGCGGCCGGCCGCAGCGGCCGCAGCGGCGCCTGGGCACCGGTGATGACCAGGTCCCAGCGCGCGCTCTGCCCGGCCATCGCGGCCCGCCCCCGGAACCGCCCCGGCCCCGCCTCCGTGCCCGCCGGGAAGTCCGCGAACACCTCCTTGACCACGGCGGCCGGCTGGTCAAGGTCATGATCGACGACGGTGCACCACAGGGCAGCCGACTCCGGCCCGTGCCGGGGTGGTGACGGGTATGGCGGATCCACAGCGCCCGGTCCGCCACCGGGTCACGAGCGCTGAGGAACCACGACTCATACCCGCTGCTGCTCATTTGCTCATCATGCCCTCAATGACCCCAGGACCGGGGGCGACTCCTCCGCTAGGGTGGGCGGCGTGAAGGGTATCGACGTGGCCCGCCTGGGCCTGCGCGTGACGATCGGCGCCACGATGATCGCCCACGGCGTCCGGCACGGCCGGACCCTGGACGGCACGGCCCGCTGGTTCTCCTCGATCGGCTTCCGGCAGCCCCGGTTGCAGGCCATGACCAGCGCCGCGGTGGAGACGGGGACCGGGGTCGCGCTGATCGCCGGGGCCGGCACGCCGGTCGCCGCGTCCGCCGTGGTGGGCACGCTGGCGGTTGCGGCCCGGACCGTGCACCTGCCCAACGGGTTCTTCATCACCACGGAGGGCTACGAGTACGTGCTGAACCTGTCGGTCGCGTCGGTCGCCCTCGCCGCCCTCGGCCCCGGCGATCTCAGCGTCGACCGCCTCCTCGGCATCCACGAGAAGCTGACCCCGGCCCGCCGCGCCGCCCTGGCCGCCGGCCTGGGCCTCGGCGCCGCCGCCCTCCAGCTCGCCGTCTTCTGGCGCGCCCCCGCCCCTGCCCCTCCCGACCCGGCCCCGGAGCCCGACCCCGCGCCCGCGCCCGCCTGAGCCAGGCCTTACCCCAGGGCGCCGCCGCTCAGATCCCGGCGTGAGCCCCGGTCTCCCCGGAGCCCCGCCTGGTCAGCAGCCCGATGGCCGCCCCGGCCAGCGCGACCGCGGCCGCCACCAGGAACGCGGTGTGCATCCCGCTGGCGAACGTGGCGTGGCTGATGTCGGTGATCGCGGCGGCAACCGGCCGCGGCGTGCTGGACGTCACCGGCGCCGCGCCCACCGAGACCGCGCTCTTCACCTGCGCCAGCTGCGCTGCGTCCAGCGCCGGCAGGCCCGCCGCGTGCCACGAAACCGGCAGCAGGCTGCTGATCCGGGCGGACATCACCGCGCCGAGCACGGCGGTGCCGAGGGTCCCGCCGACCTGCATGGCGGTCGACTGCAGGCCGCCGGCCACCCCGGCCAGCGCGACCGGCGCGTTGCCCACGATGACATCGGTGGCGCCGACCATCACCGGGCTGAGCCCCAGGCCCAGCAGCAGGAACCAGGCGATGGTGTCGTTCGGGCTGGAGGCGGCGCTGAGCAGCGACAGGCCGAACAGCGCGACCGCCGCCAGCGTCATCCCGGCCACGATCGGCAGCCGCGGGCCCACCCGGCCGATCGCCAGGCCCGCCAGCGGGGCCCCGATGATCAGCATCCCGGTCATCGGCAGCAGCCGCACGCCCGTCGCCACCGGGTCCAGGCCGTGCACGTTCTCCAGGTAGAAGGTCATGAAGAACATGGCACCGAACAGCGCGAACATCAGCAGCACGACAAGCCCGGTACCAGCGGACAGGGACGCCGAGCGGAACAGCCGCAGCGGCAGCAGCGGCTGCCGGGCCCGGTGCTCGCGCAGCACGAACAGCAGCCCCACCACGACTGCCCCGGCCAGGAAAGCGATCGTCCGGGCCGAACCCCAGCCGTACGACGAGCCCTTGATCAGGCCCCAGATCAGCAGGAACAGCGCGCCGGAGAGGGCGGCGATGCCGGGGATGTCGAACGAGCTTGCTTCCGGCGAGGGCGGGGTCTCGCGCAGCACCAGCAGGCTCATGACCAGCGCGGCCGCCCCGACCGGGACGTTGACGTAGAAGCAGGATTCCCAGCTGATGTGCTGGACGAGCAGCCCGCCCACGATGGGCCCGGCGGCGGTCGACGCGCCGATGACCGCGCCCCACGCGCCGATGGCGCCGTTCAGCTTCTCGGCCGGGAAGGTGGCCCGCAGCAGGGCCAGCGCGGTCGGCTGCAGCATGGCCCCGAACACCCCCTGCAGTACCCGGAACCCGATGACCAGGCCGATGCTGCTGGCGATGGTCCCGGACAGCCCGATGGCGGCCGAGCTGAGCGCGAAGCCGGTCACCCCGGTCAGGAACACCTTCTTGTGCCCGAACCGGTCGCCCAGCTTGCCGATGGTGATCAGGCTGACCGCCAGGGCCAGCAGGTAGGCGTTGGTGACCCACTGGATGCCGGCCAGCGAAGCGTTCAGCTTGACCTGGATGGCGGGGTTCGCCACGGCCACGATCGTGCCGTCGAGCGCGACCATCATCACGCCCAGGGCCACCGTCAGCAGGGTCAGCCGGGGATTACCCCGCAGTCCGCCCGCCCGGCCCGAAGCCGTCCGGCCCGAAGCCGTCCGGCCCGAAGCCGTCCGGCCGGGAGCCGCCTGGGCGGCCGCCGTCTTCATTTCCATGACGCTCTCTTCCCCGTCTTGTCCATCGATGACAGTTGTCAGCCAATGACAGTCAAGCTGATAGAGTCAGTAAATGTCAAGTGTCATTAGCTGACATTATGTTCACAGGGCAGTAGCATGAACCGCGTGCAGGAAGCAGTACCGGACAGAGACCAGGCAGCGCCGGACCGGCGGCAGCGCAAGAAGCAGCTCACCAAGGACGCCCTGATCGCGGCGGCCCTGGAGCTGTTCGCCGCCCAGGGTTACGACCGCACCGCCGTGCACGAGATCACCGACGCGGTCGACGTCTCCGAGCGGACCTTCTTCCGGTACTTCGCCAGCAAGGAAGACCTGGTGCTGTCCTTCATCCGGGACGGGGCCATCGCCTTCGCCGAGGCGCTGACGGCCCGGCCGGCCCAGGAGGAACCGCTCGCCGCGGCCCGCAACGCGCTGCAGGTCTCGCTGCGCGAGCTGTCCGGCGGCCAGGGCCTGCCGAACTACCTCTCCGCGATGCGGCTGATCGACGCCACCCCCGCGCTGCTGGCCGCCTACCTGCGGTACGCCCACGACCAGGACGACAAGATCATCGAGGTGCTGGCCCGGCGGGAGGGCGTCGACCCGGTCACCGACCGGCGCCCCCGGGTGCTGGCCGCCGTGATCGGCGCGCTGGTGTTCCTGTCCGACCGGGACTGGCGGGCCGGGGACGACCCGGACCCCGACGCGATGGCCGCGACCTTCGACGCCTACGTCGACGCGGTCGTCCCCGCGCTATCGGGCCACTGGACGCCTGGACACGGGGAATCTGAGCACGGGGAATCTAAGCCCGGGGACGCGACGTCGAGCACCACCGTGCCGATGGCCCGCCCGTCGGCCACGTAGCGCAGCGCCGCGGCCGCCTGCTCCAGCCCGAACACCGCCCCGACGTGCGGGGTCACGTAGCCTCCGGCGAGCAGCCCCATCAGCTCCTCCTCGTTGCGGTGGACCTCATCCGGCCGGTGCGCGGCCAGGTCGCGCAGCTGGATCCCGAGCACCCGGATGCCCTGGAGCAGCACCAGGTTGAGCGGGATGCGCGGGACCACCCCGGAGGCATAGCCCACGGTCACGAAGCGGCCCGCCCAGCGCAGCGTCCGCAGGGCCGGCTCGGCCAGGGCGCCGCCCACCGGGTCCACCACCACGTCCGCGCCGCCCGGCAGCACCTTCGGCAGTGCCTCGCCCAGGTCGCCGGCCCGGTGGTCGACCAGGTGCCGGGCCCCGGCGACGGCGGCCGCCTCCAGCTTCGCCGCCGACGACGAGACCGCGGTCACCGAGGCGCCCAGGACGGCGCCGATCTGCACGGTCGCCAGGCCGACGCCGCCGCC
>JAICWX010000285.1 GCA_025934635.1 Streptosporangiaceae bacterium
AGACCGCGAGGGCGCGGGCGATCGCGACCCGCTGCCGCTGGCCGCCGGACAGCTGGTGCGGGTAGCGGGAGGCCAGCGCCGGGTCCAGCGCGGCCTCGGACAGCAGCGTGGCCACCCGGTCGGCGACGGCGCCGCGCCCCGCCGGGCCACGCGGCCGCAGGCCGTGCCCGGCCGGATCGCGCCCGGCCGGATCGTGCGAGCCAAGGCCGTGCGAGGCCAGGACCTCGCCGATGGCGGCGCCGATCCGCATCCGCGGGTCGAGGCTGTTGTCCGCGTCCTGGAAGACGATCTGCGCCGCCCGCCGGTAGTCCCGCAGCCGCCGGCCGCGCAGGGCCAGCACGTCCTGCCCGTCGAACCGGACCGTGCCGCCCGCCGCGGGCACCAGCCGCAGGATGGCCCGGCCCGCGGTGGTCTTGCCCGACCCGCTCTCCCCGACCAGGGCCAGGCCGAACGGGCCGCGTTCGAGCCCCAGCGACACTCCGTCGAGTGCTCGCACGGGCCCGAAGCTGACCTTGAGATCCCGCACCTCCAGCAGGGGTCCCGCCGTCACGGGCTGGCCGGTCACGGGCTGGTCCGTCATGGGCGGACCTCCAGCCGGGGCACGGCGGCGAGCAGCTCGCGGGTGTAGTCGTGCCGGGGCGCGGCCGTGACCTGGCCGACCGGTCCCTGCTCCAGCACCTGGCCGGCGCGCATGACCGCGACCCGGTCGCACAGCTCGGCGATCACCGCCAGGTCGTGGCTGACGAACAAGATCGCCATCCCGCGGTCGTCCCGCAGCTCGCGCAGCAGCTCGAGCACCTCGGCCTGCACGGTGACGTCCAGCGCGCTGGTCGGCTCGTCGGCCAGCAGGACCTCGGCGCGCAGGGCGAGGGCGAGGGCGATCGCCACCCGCTGGAGCTGCCCGCCGGACAGCTGGGAGGGGTAGCGGCGCAGCAGGTCCGGGCCGAGCAGGACGCTGCGCATGGCCCCGTCGGCCCGCTCGCGCGCCTCGGCGGCCGACAGGCCGTGCAGCCGCAGCGTCCGGGTCACGATCCGGCCCACCCGGTACACCGGGTTGAAGGCCAGCGACGGGCTCTGGAAGATGGCCGCGATCCGGCGGCCGCGGATGGCCCGCAGCCCGGATTCGGACATGCCGATCAGCTCCCGGCCGTCCAGCCGGATCGAGCCGGTCACCGCGGCGCCGGCGGTGCCGGCCAGCCCGAGCACGGCCAGGATCGTCATCGACTTGCCGGAGCCGCTCTCCCCGGCCAGGCCCACGATCTGGCCGGCGTCCACGTCCAGCTCCGCCACCGACGCGACCGGCCGCCCGGCGAAGCTCACCTCGAGGTCACGGATCTCCAGCTTCACCGCACGATCACCCGCCGCGGATCGAGCACGTCGCGCAGCCCGTCGCCGAGCAGGTTGAACGCCAGCGCGGTGAGCATGATGGCCAGGCCGGGATAGGTCACCAGCCACCACTGGGTGGTGAAGTAGTTCTCCCCCTCGGCCACCATCAGGCCCCAGTCCGGGGTGGGATCCTGAGCGCCGAGGCCGAGGAAGGACAGCGCCGAAGCGGTCAGGATCACGCCGCCGAAGTCCAGCGACACCTGCACGATCAGCGGCGTGACCGAGTTGGGCAGGACGTGCCGGAGCAGGATCCGCCAGGTGGGGATGCCCAGCGCCCGGCAGGATTCCACGTAGGGGCGGCCGGCCACCGACGCGGCCTGGCCGCGGATCAGCCGGGTGTACCACGGCCACCAGGTGATCGCGATGGCGATCGTGAGGCTGGTCAGGCTGGGCGGCAGGACGGCGGCGAAGGCGAGCGCGAGCAGCAGCGAGGGGAAGGCGAGGAAGATGTCGGTGATCCGCATGATGACGTCGTCCGCCACGCCGCCGAAGTAGCCCGCCACGATGCCCAGCGGTATCCCGACCACGGACGCGATGACCAGCACGAGGACGGCGACCAGCGGTGACACCCGGGCGCCGTACAGGACCCGGGAGAAGACGTCCCGGCCGACCTGGTCGGTGCCGAACAGGTGGTGCAGGGACGGCGCCTGCAGCGCGGCCACCGGGTTGGTGGCCGACCCGGCGTCGCCGGGGAACGGGGCGAGCAGCGGCGCGAGCAGCGCGACGAGCACGATCAGCAGCGCGACCGCGCCGCCGGCCGTGATGAGCGGGCTGGCCCCGGAGAACCCCAGCAGCCGCCTCACCGGAGCCTGATCCTCGGGTCGAGCGCGGCCTGCACCAGGTCCACGACCAGGTTGGCGGCCACGTAGACGACGGCGATGAACAGCGTGACGCCGACGATCGCCGGGGTGTCCAGCGTGGACACCGCGGCCGCGGCGTAACTGCCCAGCCCCGGCCAGTCGAAGATCGACTCCACCAGGAAGGTGTTGACGAGCGAGTACGCGAACACCAGGGCCAGGACGGCGACCACCGGGTTCCACGCGAGCTTCATCGCGAAGGACCCGAACACGCTCCGTTCGGGAAAACCCAGGGCGCGGACCATCTGCACGTGCGCCTCGCCGACGGTGTCCAGGACCTGGGCGCGCGTCATCCGGGCGATCACCCCGGCCGGGTAGGCGGCCACCACCAGGGCGGGCAGGATCAGGTGCTCGAGCGTGCTGGTCAGCATCGGCCAGTTGCCGCTGATCAGCGCGTCGACCACCGGCAGCTGGGTGCGGGTGACCAGCGGGTGGGTGAAGACCAGGTTCGGGTCGTACTGGCCGGCCACCGGGAGCAGCCGCAGCCGCTGGGCGAAGAAGAGCTGCAGGATCAGCGCCAGCCAGAAGATCGGCATGGACACGCCGAGGACCGATCCGACCCGGATCAGGTGGTCGGACCAGCGGCCCGGCCACCGGGCGGCGATCAGGCCGAGCGGGACGCCGGCCGCCGTCGCGAGGATCAGCGCGGCGATGACGAGCTCGAGCGTGGCCGGCGCGGCGGTGCCGATGTCGGACAGCACCGGGCGGTGGGTGTGAATGGAGGTCCCCCAGTTCCCGGTCACGATCCCGCCGAAGTACTTGCCGATCTGCACGATCAGCGGCTGGTCGAGGCCCAGGTACCGGCGGGCGCGGGCGAGCTGGGCGGCCGAGGCGTGCGGGCCCGCCCAGGACGCCGCCGGGTCGCCGGGCACCACGTCGGCGATGACGAACGTCAGGACCACGACGCCCGCCACGACGACGAGAGCAAGCGCCACCCGGCGGGTGCCGTAAAGGATCACAGAATACAGACCACTCGGGTCACGGCTTCAGGTCGTACGCGAAGACCACGTTGGGGTACGCCGGGTTGACCGTGAGGCCCGAGATCCCGCTGAGCATCGCGTACTGGTAGTTGTCGTTGTACACCGGCACCAGGGGCGCCTGCTGCAGCACCGTCACCTGCATGTTCCGGTACGCCTGGGTGGCGGCGCCCTTGTTGGTGGCGACCAGCTGCTCGATCCCGTTGATCTGCTTGTCGAGTGACGGGTTGGAGTAGTACGACATGTTGTAGTACGGCGGGTTCTCGGTTTCCAGCAAGCCCTGGAACCAGGAGAACGGGTCGGGGTAGTCCGGCCACCAGTACTCCATGAAGATGTCCTGGTGCTGGGTGGCGTTGTTCGACTTGCCCTTGGCCCACTGGGTCGGCCAGGCCAGCGCCTGGACGGAGAGGTTCACGTTCAGCGCGGCCAGATCCGACTTGATGATCGTCGCGACCACCTGCTCGTTGCTGTCACCCTGAGTGTAGGTGAGGCTCAGGCTGAGGGCCTTCTTCCCCGGGCCGTAGCCGGCCTGGCTGAGCAGCGCGGCCGCCTTGGCCTTGTTGTGGGAGTACACCGGCAGATCGCCGGAGTGCCCGAACATGCCCGGCGGGACCAGGCCGCTCGAGACCACGCCCGCACCGCGCAAGGCGGTGAGGATGCCCTGGTAGTCGATCGCGTACGAGATCGCCTGGCGGACTGGCAGGCTGAGCGCCTTGACGTTGAGCTGGGCCAGCAGGTTCTGCCAGGACGCGGACTGCACCAGCTTGACGGCGGAGTCGCCCTTGAACGAGGACCACAGCGAGGGGCTGATCTGCTCGATGAAGCTGACCTGCCCGGAGCGCAGCAGCTGCGCGGCCGTGCTGTCCTGCGGCACCACGCGGAACACGACCTTGGTGAAATGCGTGCCCGACCAGCCGCCCCAGTACTTCCCGAACTTGGTGAGGGTGACCTCGAGCTCCTGCCCCTTGTTCCACTTCTGGGCGGTATACGGCCCGGTGCCCGCGTCGTGCCCGGCGTTCAGCCAGGGCAGCAGTTTGCTGCCCCCGCCGCCCGCCTGCGTGTCGTAGATGTAGGCGGAGTAGTCGGCCGAGGCCTCCAGAGCCAGCGGGGACGGGTACTTCTGGTGCAGGACCAGGGTGTACTGGTCCGGCGTGTCGATCGTGGTGACCGCGCCCCAGACGTAGGCGGCGCCGCCGTCCAGCTTGATCGTGCGCTGGATCGCGTCCTTGGCTGCCTGCGCGGTCATCAGCCGGCCGGTGTGGAAGTAGACGCCGTGGCGCAGGTGGAAGGTCCAGGTCTTGCCGTCAGCCGACGCCGACCAGCTGGTGGCGAGCAGCGGCTCGACGGTCTTGGTGGCCGAGTTGTAGCGGGTGAGCGTCTCGTACATCTCGCTCATCGCGATGATGCCGTCCGAGTACTCGGTGGCCGGATCCCAGCCGTCGACCATCACCGGGACGCTGGTGTCGTACGTGAACACCTGGTTGACGGG
Source organism: Streptosporangiaceae bacterium (assembly GCA_025934635.1). Next base: position 4,710 of record JAICWX010000285.1, read on the forward strand.
CTGCTGCGGGCTCGCCGGGCTGCTCGACCCGGAGCAGGCGGCCAGCGTCAGGAGAGGCACGGTGGCGGCGGCGGCCAGCCAACCGCGGTGGCGCTTCATGATGCCTCCGATGTGCATGTTTCCTGCCTTAGTCGCCCAGGAGCCTGCGCTGCCTCAAGTATGGCGTGCCTGGCGTCGTCGTCGTAGGGGAAAATACGGTCCATCTCGCCACTAACCGGGCGCGGCATCGGCCAGCTCCTCCACGGGCGAGTAGTCGAAGTCGTAGCCGAAGGCGCGCGGCCCGGTGAGCGCGATGCCCCGCTCGGTCCGCCATATGGGGGCACAGGCGAAGGCGATCACCGTGACCCGCTGGCCGTAGGCGACCCGCTCGGTCCCGATCGCGTCGGCCGTCTCGCTGTCCAGCACGCTGATCAGATCGGGCACCGAGGCGAGCACCCGGCCACGCTCCCGCGCCACCAGGTTCTCGTTCTGCAGCTCCAGCCGGACCAGCCGGCCCGCGTCCTGGCCCAGGCCCTCGATGAGCACCGACCCGGCTGCGAACCCGCTCGTGGTACGCCGCTCGACGTCCTGGATCTTGCCGGCGATCAGCCGGAACGCTCCGAGCTCCGCGATCATGGCCGCGACGGGGTCGCCCGCGGAGCGGCCGACGGCCTCGCCGATGCCGATCGCCAGCGAGACCGAGTTCCGCACCGTGGCCCCGCGCGCCTGCCTCGCGGTCAGCGCGTACTCCGTGGAGGAGGCGGTCCCGCCGAACCCGATGGCCGCGGCCCGCTCCAGGCGCTCCATCCAGTCACCGGACACGGCGCGGAAGACGATGAGGTTGCCGCGCTCGTCGGTCATCACGGCGGGGGTGGGCGAGATCCCGGCCAGGTGCATCGTGACCTGGTTCACTTCGGGAAAGGCGCGGCCCATGCCGTCGGCGTCCACTACCGGCAGGCCCATCCGCGCGGCCCAGGTAACCGGGATCAGGCCGTTACCGCCACCGATCTCGCCGGCCATCAGCGCGGCGACCCGGCGCCCGCTGAGCGCTTCCAGGTAGTGGCGGAGCCGCGGGCCCTCGTCCCCGTTCTCGATCTTCTCGATGCTGACCGTGGGTGCGCCGATGCCGCCGCACGGCATGATCAGGTCATCGTCGGGCAGCTCGTCCAGGTCCATCAGCGGAACGGCGCCGAAGTCCTCAGTCGCCTGCAGCGCCTGGAGCAGCCCCAGGTGAGTGTCGCCGCCACCGCCGGCGCCGAGCACCGCGCAGCCGCGGGCCAGAGCCCGCAGCGCGACCGGATCCAGCAGGCGCTTCATGGCCGTCGATCAGTCGGCCGCCGACCCGGCCAGCCGCGCCTGCTGAGCCAGGCGGGCCGCCAGGTGGTGGTCCGGCACGCCGCCGAGGGCGCCGGCGGCCTTGACCCGGACCCGGACGGCCGGGGAGGTCATGTAGGCCAGCGGGATCTCTTCTATCTCGATGATCTGCACGGCGGCCGGGTCGGCGCCGGCCGCCACCGCACGCTCGCGGGCATCGAGCTGCGCTTCGTCGAGGATCGCCTGCCGGCCGCCCGCGCCGACGTGAAATATCCGGTCGACCTGGCCGCTCACCGAGGCGATGGCGGCGCCGACGGCGTTGGCCGCGTCGAAGTGCTCGGGCCGGATGATCTCGCTGACGCCCGGTATCGCGTCCGGGACGAGGATGCTGCCGCCGCCCACGGCGATGAGCGGGCGGGCGTCCCGGGAGGTCTTCATCCGGTCGATCGCCTCGGCGAGCATCACGTCGGCCCGCGCCAGCGCCTCGGTCAGCCGCGCGCGGTGCGAGCCGATCCCGGCCGGGGTGCCCAGCACCGCCCGGCCGGCCGCCACCGCGCAGTCGGTCAGCGTGGCCGTCGTCCCGCCGAAGACCAGTGCCTCCTCGGGCAGCCGGTACCCGACGCTGCGCGGCCCGATGCGGTCCTCGGAGGCGCCGGTGCCCGCGGAGACCACCGTGCCGCCGCCGAGGGCGATCGTGACCAGGTCGGGCATCCGGAAGTTGGTCCGGATGCCCCCGATCTCGACCCCGTAGGAGGATTCCCGGGGGAAGCCGTTGACCAGCACGCCCACGTCGGTGGAGGTGCCGCCCACGTCGACGACGAGGGCATCGGAGATGCCGGTGAGGAACGCGGCGCCGCGGACGCTGTTGGCCGGGCCGCTGCCGATGGTGAGCACCGGGTACCGCAGCGCCTGGTCCAGGCTCATCAGCGTGCCGTCGTTCTGCGCGAAGTACGTCACCGGCTGCAGGCCGTGCGCGGTGAGCGCGTCGCGCATCGCCCGGGCGACGTCGCTGGCCACCCCGGCCCGCGCGCCGTTGAGGATAGTGGCGTTTTCCCGCTCGAGCAGGCCGATCGAGCCGATCTCGTGGCTGAGCGACACGTGGACCTCGCCGAGCTCGCGCTTGACCACATCGGCCGCCTCGAGCTCGTGCCGCGGCGAGACCGGGGCGAACACGCTCGTGATGGCGATGCCCTCGGCCTGGCCGCCGACCTGGCCGAGGAACCGGGCGATGGCGTCGGTGTCGAGCGGGGACAGGTCCTGCCCGTCGAACTCGATCCCGCCGTCCACGATCGCCGAGCCGACCGAGATGGTGCTGGCCAGCTCGCCCGGCCAGCCGAACATGGGCCTGACGCTGCGCGTGGCCGGCCCGCCGAGCCGCAGCACGGCCACCCGCCGCAGGTTGCGGCGTTCCAGCACGGCGTTGGTGGCATGGGTGGTGCCGAGCATGACGTGGCTGATCCGGCCGGGCTCCGTTCCGGGCGCGGCCAGGACCGCGTCGATGGCGGCGGCGACCCCGCCGGTGATGTCCGCGGTGGTCGGCACCTTGGCCTTGGCGATCACCTGGTCGGCGGTGTCCATGATCACCGCGTCGGTGTTAGTACCACCGACGTCGATGCCGAGGCGGCAGTCAGGCGCGGGCACCGGCGAGCTCCTCCACGGACAGGTAATCGAAATCGTAGCCGAACGCCCGGGGCCCGGCGATCGCGATGCCCGGCTCGGTCCGCCAGAGCGGGTCGCAGCCGAACGCGATCACCGTGACCCGCTGGCCGTACCGCACCCGTTCGGTCGGTATCGCGTCGGCGGTCTCGGTGTCCAGCATGGTGATCAGGTCCGGGACCGAGGCGAGAACCCGGCCGCGTTCCAGGGCGACCAGGTTCTCGTTCTGCAGCTCCAGCCTGATCAGCTTGCCGGTGTCCGCACCCAGTCCCTCGACGATCACCGAGCCCCGGACGAAGCCCTTGGTGGTGCGCCGCTCGACGTCGATGACCTTCCCCGTGACCAGCCGGAACGCGTCGATCTCGGCGATGAGCGCGGCCACCGGATCTGACTGCGCGGCCGCGAGCGCCTCGCCGATCCTGATGGCCAGGGAGATCGAGTTCCTGATGGTGCCCGCGCGGGCCTGCGCCACCGTCAGCGAGTACTCAGTGGAAGCCGCGTTGCCGCCGAACTCGACCGCGGCCGCCCGCTCCAGGCGTTCCATCCAGTGGCCGGAGATGGTACGGAAGGCGATCAGGTTGCCCCGCTCCTCGGTCATCACCGCCGGGCTCGGCGAGATCCCGGCCAGGTGCATGGCGACCTGGGGCACCTCGGGGAAGGCCCGGCCCATGCCGTCGGCGTCCAGCACCGGCAGGCCTATCCGGGCCGCCCAGGAGATGGGGACCAGGCCGTTGGAGCCGCCGATCTCGGCCGGCATCAGCGCCGCGACCTTGCGGCCCGTCATGAGTTCCAGGTTCTCGCACAGCCGGCCGCCCTCGTCCCCGCCGAGGATCTTCTCGATGCTGACCGTGGGCGCGCCGATCATCCCGCACGGCATGATGAGGTCGTCGTCCGGCAGTTCGTCCAGGTCGACCAGGGCAACCGGGCCGTAGTCCTCGGTGGCCTGCAGCGCCTGCATCATGCCGATGTAGGGGTCACCGCCGCCGCCGGCGCCGAGCACGGCGCAGCCGCGTGCCAGGGCACGCAATGAGGAAGGTTCCAGCAGGCGTTTCATGATCAGGTTAATGATCTCAGTGAGAGAAGGGCAGGCCAGAGGTTAAGCGCAATGATCCCTGAAACGTGACCGAGCCTGCCCCGTCAGGCGCGACATCTCGGCTCGGGTGATCTCCCGGCGCAGGTCCTCGGTGTTCCGCGCGCGCACCACGCGCGGCGGGCTGGTCCGGGGCACCCGCGCGTAGTACTGCCCGGCGACCCCGCGCCAGACATACCACTGCGGGAACTCGCGAGCGAACGCCTTCCACTCCGGAAGCACCGCCACGTCGTCGGCGGTATCCGTCACGGATTCGGTCTCGCGCTCCATCGCTGCCCCTTGCCATGCACCTAGATCTACGTTGTGAGCCGCACTCACGTCGCACGCGGAAGCTGGGAATGCACCAGCAATGCTCGCACCGCCCGGTGCGGAAGGTAATGGGCAGATCGCACCACGATGGCCACGGATGTGTGCGATCAGCATAGGGTTAGCTTTGCCATGACTTCCGTTGACGAGATCCTCGCCGGCTCACCACTGTCCGGACTGCGGCGGATCAGCCGCCGCGGCGCGGACCGCAAGGTGACCGCGGTCCGCCTGGCCGAGCGATTCGCCGAGCTCGACGAGGCCCCGGCCGACAGCTTCGTCGTGCTGTCCCGGGCGGCCTCGGCCGAGATCACCGGCTACCGGCTGGACATGGCCCTGCGCTGGGCGGCGATCAACGGCGTGGCCGCCGTCGCGGCGTTCGCCGCCGACGAGTGGCAGCCCGCGGTGACCGCGCTGGACATCGCCGGGCCGGCCGAGATCGCGCTGATCTCGGTCCCGGACGATACCGACCTGATCGCGCTGGCCCGGGCGGTCTACGCCGAGATCGGCGGCGGCGCCGGGCAGGCGCTCAGCCGCGCGCAGCAGGCCCTGGAGGCGGTGCAGCGGGCTGAGGCGGCCGGTACCGGCCCCGAGGAACTGGCCCGGATCGCCAGCCGTGATCTGGGCACCCCGGTGGTTTTCTCCGGCTTGCCGTCGCGGTCGGGGGTGAGCATGCCGGTGCCCACCGAGGAGACGCCAGCCGGCTACTTCACCGCCCCGGACGCGAGCGGCGAGGCAGGTATCGCGGCCCGCCTGGTCCTGCACGCCGCGGCGGCCGCCGCGGCGCGGTTCCTCGACCTGACCCGGCGGGCCCGGGAGACGCCGGCCCGGTCCCGCAGCGAGCTCCTCGCCGAGCTGCTGATGTCGGAGTCGGCGATCAGCGAGGACCTGCTCGAGCGGGCGCGGCAGCTGGGCATCCCGGTGAGCGGCTGGCACCTGGCCGTCCGGGTCGAGGCGGATGACCTGGACGAGGCGGAGCAGGACGAGGTGCGGCGGTTCGAGCTGCTCGAGGCGGCCGGCCAGGCGGCGCTGCAGGCGGTGGCCGGGGGCGCCGAGACGTGGTACCTGTCCCGGATCGCACGCGCCATCGTCTTGATCCGCGTCACGACCTCCAATCCGGGTCCGCAGGCGGGCGTGCGGGCCGCCCGTTCGGCGGAAAGGGCGCTGCAGGCCATCGGCGCCCGGCTGCCGGCGCTGCGGGTCCGGGCGGGGGTGGGGGCGGCGCACGAGGGCCCGACGGGACTGCGGGCCTCGGCCGCTGAGGCCCGGGGCGCCCTGGCCGCGGCCCGGGCCGCGCGGCGCCCGGCCGGCGTCACCGCGCACGACGCGGTGGGGATCCGGCGGATGCTGATGGAGTGGTACGCCTCGGACACCGTGCGCGCCTCGGTGCGGGACCAGCTCGCGCCGCTGGAGAATCTCGGCCCGGCCCGGGCCGACACCGCGATCCGGACGCTGGCCGCCTACCTGGACGAGCAGGGCTCGATCGTCAAGACCGCCGACCGGCTGCACCTGCACCGCAACGCGGTGACCAACCGGCTGCGCAGCATCACCGAGCTGCTCGACGTGGACCTGGACGACCCCGACCAGCGGCTCGCGCTGCAGCTCGCCTGCCGGGCCCGGCTGCTGGGGTAGGACGTCCCGGCTCAGGCTTTCTCAGGGCTTGCGGGCGACGCCGGCGTAGCTGTCGACCTCGCGGGGCTCCTCCTCGGCGTCCCTGACGTCGGGGCGCCACCGGGAGGTGCTGAGCACGCCGGGCGGCACCAGGTCCAGGCCGTCGAAGAACGCGGCGATCC
>JAICWX010000115.1 GCA_025934635.1 Streptosporangiaceae bacterium
CGGGCCGCAGGATGGGCGGGAATCCGGTCCAGCGCAGCCAGCGCCACGGCGGCGCCGCCATCGCCTGGCTGACGAGCCAGCCGGCCAGGAAGTCGTGCGTCACGACCAGCTCGTACTCGTCGCCACCGGGTACCAAAGAAGGTACCCAATGTGCCACCGAGTCCGCTTGGAGAGCCGACGGGAGACGACGGGAAACGACGGGGGGCTGAGGGGGCTGGGCGGGCGGGGGGAGGATGTGGTGGCCGGGGGACGCGCCGACTCGTTCGGGTGATAATTCTTTTGATCTTGCGGGTTAGGGCTGGGAGGCCGGGATGAGACAGATGACCGTGGCGGCGATGGCCGCGATCGCCGTGCTGGCCGCGAGCGCGGGGCTGGCGGGGTGCGCCAGCGAGGGCTCGAGCAGCAGCTCGGCCCCGGCCCCGGCCGGGGGGACGAGCAGCAGCGCCGCCGCGTCCTGCACCAACTCGGCCATCCAGAGCCAGCTCTACGCCAAGGGCCAGCTCACCGTGGCGACCGACAAGCCGGTCTACCCGCCGTGGTTCGTCGACAACAAGCCGGCCAACGGGCAGGGCTACGAGAGCGCCGTGGCCTACGCGGTGGCGGCCCAGCTCGGCTTCTCCAAGTCCCAGGTCACCTGGGCCTACGAGCCGTTCGACTCGTCCTACGCACCGGGGCCGAAGAAGTTCGACTTCGACATCAACGAGATCTCCTACAGCGCGGCGCGGGCCAAGGTGGTCACGTTCTCCGACAGCTACTACGACGTCCAGCAGGCGCTGGTGGCGCTGAAGGGCAGCCCGATCGCGTCCGCGCACACCCCAGCCGACCTGAAGGGCTACGTCTACGGTGACCAGGTCGGCACGACCAGCCTGACCTTCATCAACAGCCAGATCCAGCCGAGCAAGACGCCGAAGGTGTTCGAGACGCTGAACGACGTGAAGCAGGCGCTGCAGACCAAGCAGATCGCGGCGCTGGTCACCGACACGCCGACGGCCGAGTTCATCACCACGGAGATTCCCCATTCGGCGGTCGTGGCCCAGTTCCCGTCCACCGGCGAGCACTACGGCCTGCTCTTCGCGAAGGGCAACCCGCTGGTGAGCTGCGTGAACAAGGCGCTGGCGACGCTGAAGAGCAACGGCACGCTGGCCAAGCTGACCGGGCAGTACCTGAAGGACTTCACCAGCATCCCCACGATCAAGCCATAGCGTGCCGGATTTTCCCGAGGCGGGCCCGCCACAGTTGACACTGCCCAACCTGACGGCCCGGCGATCCCGGCTGCTGGGCGACAGCAGCCGCCGCGGGGTGGTGCTGTCCACCGCGAGCACCGTGGTGGTGCTCGCGGTGCTGCTGGCCGTCTTCCTGCTGGCGCCGGGCAGCGCCCAGGTCAGGCACACGTTCCTCAACCCGGCGGACATGTGGAAGGCCCTCATCGGCGATCCGGAGGCCGGCTACTACTCGGTCGGCGAGGCGCTGTGGCTGAACATCAGGATGTTCGTCGTGGCCGAGATCCTGATCCTGATCGCGGGGCTGGTGGTGGCCGTCATCCGGCAGTCCACCGGGCCGGTGCTGCTGCCGCTGCGGGTGGTTGCCACCATCTACGTCGACGTGGCCCGGGGCGTCCCGCTGATCCTGATCATCTTCGCGCTCGGCTACGGCCTGCCCGCGCTGCAGCTCACGGTCATCTCGGACCAGTCGGCGGCGGTGTACGGGGTGGCCGCGCTGGTCCTGTCGTACTCGGCTTACGTCTCCGAGGTGTACCGGGCCGGGATCAGCGGGGTGCACCGCAGCCAGGTCGCGGCGGCCCGCTCGCTCGGCCTGTCGCAGGCAGCCGCGATGCGGTACGTGATCTTGCCGCAGGCCATCCGCAACATCATCCCGCCGCTGCTCAACGACTTCATCAGCCTGCAGAAGGACACCGCCCTGGTCGGGCTGCTCGGCTCGATCGAGGCGAACAAGGCGGCCGAGCTGTTCAGCGACACCGTATTCAACTACTCGAGCTTCGTGGTGGCGGCGATCTTGTTCCTCATCCTGACCATCCCGCTGGCCCGGTTCACCGACCACCTGATCCGCCGTGACCAGGTGCGGCGTCTCGCCGGGGCAGGCCAGTGACAAGCCCGCCGACGGACCGAACGGGATCGGCCGATGCCCTGGTGATCGAGGGGCTGCGGAAGTCGTTCGGCGCGCACGAGGTGCTCGGCGGTGTCGACCTGTCCGTCGCCCAGCACGAGGTGATCTGCCTGATCGGCGCGTCGGGCTCGGGGAAATCCACGCTGCTGCGCTGCGTGAACCTGCTCGAGCGGATCGACGCCGGGTCGGTCTGGCTGGACGGCCAGCTGATCACCGCGCGCGGGGTGGACGAGAACCTGGTCCGGCGGCACGTCGGCATCGTGTTCCAGTCGTTCAACCTGTTCCCGCACATGACGGTGGAGCAGAACGTCACGCTGGCGCCGGTCAAGGTGCTTGGCCTGTCCCGGGAGGAGGCGCGGGCGCGGGCGGCGGAACTGCTGGAGCGGTTCGGCCTGGCCGAAAAGCGGGCAGACTACCCGGACCGGCTGTCCGGCGGGCAGCAGCAGCGGGTCGCGATCGTCCGGGCCCTGGCCATGCGGCCGCGGCTCATGCTGCTCGACGAGGTGACCAGCGCGCTCGACCCCGAGCTCGTGGCCGACGTGCTCGACGTGATCAGGGAACTGGCCGAAGGCGGGATGACGATGCTGATCGCGACGCACGAGATGGGCTTCGCGCGGGAGGTCGCCGGCCGGGTCTGCTTCCTGGCCGACGGGCAGATCGTGGAACAAGCACCGCCCGCGCAGTTGTTCAGCGAGCCGTCGGACGAGCGGACCCGGCGGTTCCTGCGGCGCATCACCGACGCGGGACGCCTGTGAGGATGGAATGAGCGAATCGTCGTCAGAGGCATCTGGCGCCATCGACGTCTCCGAGGCTGACCTGGCGGCCGCCGCGGCCGAGGAGAACGCCGAGGGCACCGAGGCGGCCGAGGACACCGCGGGGCCGTTCTCCCAGAAAACGGCCTGGGTGCGGCGCATGGAGACGCCGCTGCGCAGCTTCCTGCGCACCGAGACCGGCAGCGCGGCGATCCTGGCCGGCGCCACCGTGCTCGCCCTGATCTGGGCGAACATCAGCCTGTCGTCCTACGAGCGGTTCTGGTCCACCCGGCTGGCCGTCTCCGTCGGCAGCGGGAACCTGACGCTCGACCTGCACGAGTTCGTGAACTCGGGGCTGATGGCGCTGTTCTTCCTGGTCGTCGGGCTCGAGGCGCGGCGCGAGTTCGACGTCGGCGAGCTGCGGGTCCGGAGCCGGGTGACCCTGCCCGTGATCGTCGGCCTGGGCGGCATGGTCGTGCCGGTGCTCATCTTCCTGATCGCGAACGCCGGGCGGCCCGGCCTGCACGCCTGGGGCATGTCGATGTCGACCGACACCGCCTTCGCGCTGGGCGCGCTCGCCCTGGTCGGCCGCCGGCTGCCCGATCGCGTCCGCACCTACCTGCTCACCTTCTCGGTCGTCGACGACCTGGTCGGCCTGGTGGTCATCGCGGTCGCGTACAGCGCGGACCTCGAGATGATCCCGCTGATCAGCGGGCTCGGGCTCATCGCGCTGAGCCTGCTGCTGCGGGCGCGCGGCGTCCGGAGCGGGCCCGTGTACTTCGGTGTCGGCGTGGCCGCCTGGGTGGCGTTCTTCAAGTCGGGCATCGACCCGATCGTGGTCGGGCTCATCTTCGGGCTGCTGACGTACGCCTACTCGGCCAGCCGGGAGTCGCTGGAGCAGGCGTCGGAGGCGTTCCGGCAGTTCCGCGAGCAGCCGACGGCCGAGCTGGCCCAGTCGGCGCGCGACGTGGTCCGGGTCGCGATCTCGCCGAACGACCGGCTGGCCCAGCTGTGGCACCCCTGGAGCAGCTACCTCATCGTGCCGCTGTTCGCGCTGGCCAACGCGGGCATCAAGCTCGACGGCAAGTTCCTGGCCCAGGCCTACACCTCGCCGCTCACGCTCGGCATCCTCATCGGCTACCTGGTGGGCAAGCCGCTCGGCACGGCCGGCTGCGCGTGGCTGGTCACCAGGCTCAGCCACGGCAAGATGCGGCCGTCGGTCGGCTGGGGCGCGGTGGCGGGCGCCGGGACGGTGGCCGGGATCGGCTTCACCGTGTCCCTGCTGATCGCCTCGCTGGCGCTGACGGGTCCCACGCTGGCCGAGGCCAAGCTCGGCATCCTCTCCGCCGTGGTGGCCGCGGCCGCCCTGACCTGGGGCACCTTCAGCCTGGTGAACCGGCTGCCGGTGCGGGCCAGGTTCCGCGCGCTGCTGGGCACCTCCGAGGCCATCACCGACCTGGTGGTGCCGGTGGACCCGGAACGGGACCACATCCGCGGTCCGGAGGAGTCGCTGGTCACCGTGGTCGAGTACGGGGACTTCGAATGCCCGTACTGCGGCATGGCCGAGCCGGCGGTGCGGGAACTGCTGCGGGACTACGGCGAGGTCCGGTACGTGTGGCGGCACCTGCCGCTGAACGACGTCCACCCGAACGCGCAGCTGGCGGCCGAGGCCGCCGAGGCGGCCGGGAAGCAGGGCTCGTTCTGGGAGATGCACGACCTGCTGCTGGACCGCCAGGACGCACTGCACCCCCGGGACCTCGTCGGGTACGCGGGCTCGCTCGGCCTGGACACCGCGCAGTTCGCCGCCGACCTGCGCAAGCACGCCGGGAGGGCGCACGTCGACGAGGACCTGGAATCCGCCGACCTGTCCAACGTGTCGGGGACGCCTACGTTCTTCATCAACGGCAAGCGGCATTACGGCGCCTATGACATAGAAGGCCTGAAGAAGGCCGTAAAGCTCGCCAAGGCGCGGGCCCTGATCAGCGCCTGATTCGGCGACACGCTTTTCACCTCTCTCACTTCGGCCGGTAATTGTGGCAGCCTGGGGAACCAGGCGATATTCAATCTCCGGGGGGATGATTCGGCCGATGAAGCGTATTTTGGCTATTGCTGTCACGGCGGGCACGGTGCTGGGACTGGCCGGTGGCGGGCTGGCTGGCACTGGCCTGGCGGCCCCGGCCGCCGCGGCCAAGCCGGCCCCGCTGCCGCGGGCGACGCTGCGCGTCGTGCCCGGCTGGACCTATCAGGGAAGCGGCCGGCTCGCGGTCATCACGTCCTGCTCGCACCGGGGAGACGTGCCTATCGTCGGCTCGAAGCTGCTGCCCCGGCCGGTCACCTTGCGCAAGGGCCCGAACCTCGAGATCAAAATCACCGATAAGACGCGTCCGGGCAAATACGCGATAAACCTGTTCTGTACCGGAAAGAATAAGCAGATCGATTCGGCTGCTACGAAAAAGGTCAGGATACTGAAGGTCCTCGGCGCTTTTCAGCAGCCGGACGCGCCGCGGCTGCCGAAGAATTTCAAGCCTGATGTGACGGTGTCCAGCGGACCGCCGCCGCCGGCGAAGAAGGGACATAGCACCAAGCCGGCGAAGCCCGGGAACGGCCGCTGAGCGCGACTTTCCCCGCCGCCTTCCTCCCGTCCCGCCGCTCCCCCCTCCCTGGCCCGGGGTCGCCCGGTCTTCCCCGCGTGGCGCGCCAAGCTGGTCCTCTCCCGCGCCACGCGGGGATCCGCCGTTCCGGGCCCGGGCCCGCACGCGGGACCCTGAACGTGAGAGGCTGACGGTGAGGACGAGGAGGAGGTACCGCGTGAACGCGCAGCCAACCGCCGCGGCGGCCGGGACCATCGACGTGGGCGGCGACCTGACCGTCAACCGGCTGGGGTTCGGGGCCATGAGGATCACCGGGGACGGCATCTGGGGTGACCCGCCCAGCCGGGACCAGGCCATCGCCACGCTGCGGCGGGTGGTGGAGCTCGGCGTGAACTTCATCGATACCGCGGACTCCTACGGCCCCGACGTCAGCGAGATCCTCATCGCCGAGGCGCTCCACCCGTACCCGGACGACCTGGTGATCGCGACCAAGGGCGGCCAGCACCGGCCGGGCCCGAACCGCTGGGAGCCCAACGGCAGGCCCGAGCACCTCCGCGAGGTCTGCGAGGGCAGCCTGCGGCGGCTGCGGCTGGAGCAGATCCCGCTGTACCAGCTCCACCGGCCCGACCCGGCGGTGCCGCTGGCCGACTCGCTCGGCGCGATCGCCGAGCTCAAGAACGAGGGCAAGATCCGGCACGTCGGGCTGTCCAACGTGTCGGAATCCCAGCTGCGCGAGGCGCAGGCAATCCTGCCGATCGTGTCGGTGCAGAACCGGTACAACGTCTCCGACCGCCGGTCCGAGTCGATGATCGACCTGTGCGAGCAGGAGCAGCTGGCGTTCCTGCCCTGGGCGCCGATCCAGGAGACCGACAAGAACGTCCCGGTGCGGGTGGCCGCCGAGCGGCACGGCGTGACCCAGCACCAGGTCGTGCTGGCCTGGCTGCTGGCCAGCTCGCCGCAGATGCTGCCCATCCCGGGTACCGGCTCGCCCGGGCACGCGGCGGAGAACATCGCGGCCGCGTCGGTCGAGCTGACCCCGGATGAAATCGACGCGATCAGCAAGGGCGGGTTACCGATCCCGTCCGAGCCGATGAATTCCGGCTGGCTCCGTCGTCAGATCGCTGGTGTATTCGGTAACTGGCAGATGGGGTGAGCACGATGGACACGACAACATCGGCTGATGGCACGGTCATCGCCTACGAGCGGGCTGGTGACGGGCCGCCGCTGGTGGTCACGGTCGGCGCGTTCTGCGATCGCCGGACGTTCACGCCGCCCACCGCCCTGACCAGCCGGTTTACCGTCTGCACGTACGACCGGCGCGGCCGCGGCGACAGCGGGGACTCCCCGCCCTACTCCCCCGACCTCGAGGTCGCCGACCTGGCGGCGGTCATCGAGGCGGTAGCGGGTTCATCCGGGGCCTTCGTGTACGGGCACTCGTCCGGGGCCGCGCTGGCGCTGCGGGCGGCGGGGCACGGCGGGCCGGTGACCGCGGTGGCGGCCTACGAGGCGCCGTACGTGATCCCCGGGACCAGGGAACTGGCCGTGGACCCGGCGGCCCGGATCGAGGCGATGGTCGCCGCCGGGAACCGGGCGGACGCGGTGCGGTTCTGGATGACCGACGTGACCGCGGCGCCGCCCGGGGTCCTCGCCATGATGGAGAACTCGCCGATGTGGCCGGGGCTGCAGGCGCTCGCGCACACGCTCCCCTACGACCTCGCCCTGGGTGGCGACCTGGGCATCCCGGTGGACTACCTGGCCAAGATCACCGCGCCGGTGCTCGTGCTCGGCGGTGCGAGCAGCCCGGACTGGTTCCAGCGCACGGTGGAGGCGACGGCGGCCGCCATTCCCGGCGCGCGGCTGGTCATGGTGCCCGGGCAGGCCCACAACGTCCCGCCCGAGGTGATCGCCCCGCTGCTGACGGACTTCTTTCTCGGCGTTTTATGATTTTCCGGGACACACCGGACATGGGCTTCGGGTGCGAAGGAGCAGCGTGACGCAGACGATCGCGATTACCGGCGGCCATGTCGTGCCGATCGAGGGGGACCCGGTAGACGGCGGGACCGTCCTGTTGCGGGACGGGAAGATAGCGGCGGTCGAGGGTCCCGGCTTCGCCGTGCCGGGCGACGCCGAGGTCGTGGACGCGACGGGGAAGTGGGTGCTGCCCGGCTTCATCGACGCGCACGCCCACGCCGGCGTCTCCGAGGAGGGCCAGGGCTGGGCGGGCCAGGACACCAACGAGCGGACCAACCCGGTTACCGCCCAGGTCCGCGCGCTCGACGGTATCAACCCGGCCGACCTGGGCCTGCAGGACGCGATCAGCGGCGGCGTGCTCGCGGTCAACGTTAACCCGGGCTCGGCCAACCCGATCGGCGGCCAGACCGTCGCGATCAAGTGCTGGGGCCGCACCGTGGACGAGATGGTGCTCCGCGAGCCGGCCGGCCTGAAGTCCGCGCTGGGCGAGAACCCCAAGCGCGTCTACGGCGAGCGGCACGAGACCCCGTCCACCCGGCTCGGCACCGCCGCGGTGATCCGCGGCGCCTTCGTCGCGGCGCAGAACTACCTGGCCAAGCTGGACGCGCCCGGCTCGGAACCGGTGGACCGGGACCTCAAGCTCGAGGCGCTGGCCCGGGTGCTGCGCCGGGAGATCCCGTGGCGGCAGCACTGCCACCGGGCCGACGACATCGCGACCGCGATGCGGATGGCCAGGGAGTTCGGCTACGACCTGGTGATCGATCATGGCACCGAGGCGTACCTGCTGGCCGACCAGATCGCCGCCGCGTCCATTCCGGTGATCATCGGCCCGCTGTTCACCAGCCGGTCCAAGGTCGAGCTGCGCAACCGGTCGCTGGCCAACCCGGGCCGGCTGGCCCGGGCCGGGGTGATGATCGCGATCACCACCGACCACCCGGTGGTGCCGATCCACTTCCTTATCCACCAGGCCACACTGGCGGTCAAGGAGGGCCTGGACCCGGTGACGGCGCTGCGCGCGGTGACGATCAACCCGGCCCGGATCATCGGGGTTGACGATCGTCTCGGCTCGCTGGCCGCGGGTAAGGACGCGAACCTGGTGATCTGGTCGGGCGACCCGCTGGACGTGATGAGCCGGGCCGAGCACGCCTACCTGGACGGGCGCGAGATCTACCGGTACGACTACGACCTGCACGACGGCGTGTTCGCCAGCCCCTGGGCGAGCTGAACCTACGCCGGGGCGGTTCGGCCAGGGCGGCGGCCCCGGCCGGGGTGCCGCGGCGGGCGGGTGGCCGGGGCGGGTGGCCGGGCATCGCACTTCGCACCGGATACTCGCTGGTATCTTGGGCGTTATCGCGATGAGGCTCGCGTAATGCCCGATGTCGGGCTGATGGCCTCTACCCCTTTCCGGCGTCGTGAGCGGCGTGCACGCGGTGGAGGACCGTCGATGAGCCTCAGTACATGGGAACAGCAAGCCCTGGACTCGATCAGGGACGGGCTGGCCGGTTCCGATCCGGAACTTACCGCCCTGCTGACCACGTTCAGCCAGCTGGCGGCCGGCGAGGCGATGCCGGCCCGGGTGACGCTGCGGACGCGGTCACGGCGGGCCGTGCAGGGCGCCCGCCGTCGGCGGGGCCGGAGCGGCCGGGCGTACCAGCGCGTGTGCCTGCGGTACGCCCTGTTGGTGTGGTTCCTGATGACGGCCACGATCATCGGCGCCGCGGTGGCGCTGAGCCGGGGCGACGTCCATTCGGCCTGCCCCCGGTCCTGGTGGGCCGCCGCGTGCGCCAGCCAGGTGCCGTCATCGAGCGCCCCATTTGCCGCGCAGGCGGTCCCGGCCGGCGGGCTAGCTGGCGTGGGTGGTGGGCTAGCTGGGGTGGCCGGTTAGGTGGAAGCGGCTTTGGGCGCGCAGGCGGCGGACGACTTCGGCGGGGGCGCGGTCCGGGGAGCCGGCGTCGTAGGGGGGCTGGGGGTCGTACTCGATCATCAGCTGGATGGCCTGGGCGGTCTCGTCGCCGGCGACCCGGCCGGCCAGGGTCAGGCCCATGTCGATGCCGGCCGAGACGCCCGCGGCGGTCACGTACTTCCCGTCGAAGACCACCCGGTCGCGGACCGGCGTCGCGCCGAGGGCGGCGAGCTCGTCCAGGGCCAGCCAGTGCGAGGTCGCGCGGCGGCCGGCCAGCAGCCCGGCCGCGGCCAGGATGAGCGAGCCGGTGCAGACCGACGTGGTCCACGTGCTCGCCTGGTCGGCGGCGCGGAGCCACTGGTGCACCGGGCCGTCTTGCATCTGGTCGCTCTGACCGGGGCCGCCGGGCACCACGACGATGTCGGGCCGCGGGACGTCGGCCAGGCCGGCCGCGGCCGCCAGGACCAGGCTGCCGACCTGGTCGCTGACGGGCCCGGGACGCTCGGCGACGAAGATCACCTCGGCGCCCGGTATCCCGCTGAGCACCTGGTAGGGGCCGATCGCGTCGAGGACGGTGAACCGGTCGTAGAGCAGGATGGCGATCTGCATGATTCTCCTTTGCGTGATGTGAGCCGCCGATGGCGGCGGGGTGCTGTCAGCCGTGGATGGCGGCGGGATGGAAACGGCGGCGGTACTCCCCCGGGCTGACGCCGAGGGCGCGGACGAAGGCGCGGCGCATCGCCTCCGGCGTGCCGTACCCGCAGGACCGGGCGGTCTGCTCGACGCCGTCGGCGGTGTCTTCGAGGCGGCGCCGGGCCGCCTCCAGCCGGACCTGGTCGACATAGCGTCCCGGTGACATGCCCACCTCGGCCGCGAAGGCCCGGGCGAACTGCCGCGGGGACAGGCTGGCCGCCCGGGCCAGCGTCTCGACCGACAGGTCCGCGGCCGGGTGCTCGGCGATCCACCGCTGCACGTCGCACAGCGGTTCCCGGCGGGCCAGCTGGCCTGCCAGCTGGGCGCTGAACTGGGCCTGGTTGCCGGGGCGGCGCAGGAACACCACCAGGTGCCGGGCGATGTCCAGGGCCGCCTCCCGGCCGAGGTCGTCTTCGACCAGGGCCAGCGCGAGGTCGATCCCGGCGGTGACGCCGGCCGAGGTGGCGACGTTCCCGTCCCGGACGAAGATCGGGTCCGGCTCGACGGTGACCTCGGGGTAGCGGGCGGCCAGCGCGCTGCAGTAGGCCCAGTGGGTGGTCACCCGGCGCCCGGCGAGCAGGCCGGCCTCGGCGAGCAGGAAGGCGCCCGTGCACACCGAGACCAGGCGCCGGGCCTGACGGCCGTGCACGCGCAGCCAGGCGGTCAGCTCCGGGTCGGGCCGCCGGGCTCCCTCTCCCCCGGGCACGATCAGCAGGTCCGGACTCTGCTGGCCGGTACTCAGCTGGCCGGTACTCAGCTGGCCCGGGCGGGGAACCCGCGAGTCGCGCAGGTCGCCGTCGGGGATGAGGTGCAGGCCGCTGGACGTGCGCACCGCGCAGCCGCCCAGGCTGGCGGTGCGGATGTCGTAGGCGGGGGCGCCGCCGCGGCTGGCCTGCCAGGCGTTAGCCCCGCTGAACACCTCGAGCGGGCCGGTCACGTCCAGGCTCTGCACCTGGTCGAACAGGACCATCAGCACCGTGCGCATGCCATTCAGTCTGGCCGTGGCCGGTCATGGCAGCAATGACGAATACCCCACCTTTCGTGCCATCAGGCCGGATCCTGGGCCGGGCGCAGGCGGGCCGCGAGGCCGTCGACGTCGGCGACGGTGACGGTCAGGGCCGGGTGGCCGGAGCGGCGCAGCGGCGAGGGAACCCGCTCGCGGAAGTGGACGCAGACCCCCGCGGACCGGTTGGTCCCGAACGTCAGGCCCTGGTCAGCCCAGGACATCCGGGCCCCGACCGCCGTCCACCAGCGGTAGTCGCGGGTGACGTGGGCGTCGTCGATGTTCCCGAGCGCCGTCTCGAGCCGCAGGAACCCGAACGTCGCCCGGAAGGTGCTGTCGGTGACGGTGACGCCGTCCCGCCCGGGGCGCAGGCCGAACGGGAGCCAGAACGGCGCGAGGCGCAGGTCAACGGCATAGGGAAAGAAGTCGCTCATGTGACGACCTTAAATCAGCCGGCCAAGACGGAATAGACAGATCGTTCTGTCCTGTTGTTGCGAACGTTTGCCAGCGGCGACGAGCGCCGTGCGGCTGACGGCGAGGGAGATTGTCGTGGCACTTGCGCTACTCGGATCGATCGTGGTCTCGTTCCTGGCCGCGTCGGCGGCGCCGACGCCGATGTACGCGCTGTACGCGGCGCACTGGGGGTTCTCGCCGCTGGCGACGACCGTGGTGTTCGGCGTGTACGCGCTCGCGGTGCTGGCCGGCCTGCTGACCTTCGGCCGGCTGTCCGACCACACCGGACGGCGGCCGGTGCTGCTGGCCGGGCTGGCGGGCCAGGCGCTGGCCATGGTGCTGTTCCTGACGGCGAGCGGGCTCGGTACCCTGATGGCCGCCCGGGTCGTGCAGGGGCTGGCGGCCGGGCTGTCGCTGGGCGCGGCCGGAGCGGCGATGCTCGACCTCGACCGGCGGCGCGGGGCGCTGGCCAACTCGTTCGCCCCCGGAGTCGGGACCGGATCAGGCGCGCTGATCTCGGCGTTCGCCGTCCAGTACCTGCCCAGCCCGACGCACCTGATCTACCTGGTCCTGATCGGGGTGTTCGCGCTCCAGGCGGCCGGGGTGCTGGCCATGCGGGAGACCGCGCCGGCCCGGCGGGGAGCCCGACGCGCGGCGCTGCGCAGCATGATCCCCGACATCAGGCTGCCGGCGTCGGTCCGCGCCGAGGTCGCCATCGCCGCGCCGGTGCTGTTCGCGGTGTGGGCGCTGGCCGGCTTCTACGCCTCGCTGGGCCCGTCGCTCACCGCCACCCTGCTGCACTCGTCGTCGGTCGTGTACGGCGGGCTGAGCCTGTTCATCCTGGCCGGCGTGGCGGCCGCGGCGGTGCTGGCCTTCAACCGGGCCGAACCCCGCCCGGTGCTGTTCCTGAGCATCGGGGCGCTCATCGCGGGCGTCGCGGTGACGCTGGCGGCCGACTCGGCCGACTCGGCGGCGGGCTTCTTCGCCGGCACGGCCATCGCCGGGGTCGGCTTCGGCGGCGGCTTCCAGGGCGGCATCCGGCTGGTCATCCCGCTGGTCGGCGAGCGGGAGCGGGCCGGGGTGCTGTCCCTGCTCTACGTGGTCTCCTACCTCGGCCTGGGCGTGCCCGCCGTCATCGCGGGCGTACTCGTCACCGAGGTGAACGGCCTGCTGGAGGTCGCCCGGGAGTACGGCGTCGCGGTGATCGTGCTCGCCGTGCTGGCGCTGGCCGGCCTGCTACTCACCAGGAAGACTGAAAGCCCAGTTCAGGATGCGGGTCGCGTCACCTATGTTGATGCTGGTGATGGAGCCTGGGCTGTGCAGGGTGACGCCGATGACGATGTGCCCGTGCCGGGACGCCTCGAAGAGCAGGCACTGCCCTGCGGCGCCGGTGTAGCCGGGTTTGATGCCGATCGCGCCGGGATAGCGGCCGATTAGCGAGTTGAGGTTCTTCCACCGGTAGGCATGATGCCCGGAGCCGTAAGCAAGCCGGTAGCTGCGCTGGCCCACGACCGAACGGAACGTCGGGAGCAGCATGGCGGCGCGGCCCAGGGTGAGCAGGTTCGCGGCGGTGGAGTAGTTGGAGTACGAGGTCGGGTAGGGCAGCCCGTCGAAGTTGCTGAAGTGCGTCCTGGTCATCCCCAGCAGCCGTGCCATCGCGTTCATCCGGGCGACGAACGCGGTCAGGCCGGGGCCGTAGGCCTTGGCCAGGGTGTAGGCGGCGTCCGCGCCGGACGGGAGCAGCAGCGCGTACAGGAGCTGGCGGGCGGTGAGCCGGTCCCCCGGCCGCAGGCCGGCGTTGCTGGCGTCGTGCGCGCGCACGTACCCGGTCACCGCGGCCGGGACGGTGATCGGGCGGTCCAGGTGGCCCGCCTTGATCACCAGGTAGGCGGTCATCACCTTGGTGATGCTGGCCATCGGCCGCTCGGCGTTCGGGTCGCGGCTCCACAGCAGCTTGCCGGTCACCACGTCCTGGACCGCGGCGGACCGCGCGCCGACCCCGGACGGTCCCGCGGCGCTGCTGGCAAATGCCGCTGGCACGGCGCTCGCGGGAGCGGCGGTGCTAGCCGATGCCGCTGGCGCGGCGGTCAGCGCGCCCGCGGCCAGGGCCGCCCCGGCCGCCAGGCCGGTCGCGCGCACGGCCAGCCCGCCCCTCGTTCCCATGCCACCCCGCTCTGATAGCCCGCCGACGACAGGGGCAAGACTGCCAGTTACGGCCCGTCGTCGCAAACGCCCCTGGTCCGGCGCCCCTGGTCCGGCGCCCCTGGGTCTGGTGCGGACCCTGGGTCGGTAGATAGTTTGAGACGCATGACTGAGACGACGCAGCACCCGGTGGTACAGCTCAAGGACGGCGCGGTCCGCGGCCTGGCCGCCGCCGGGGTGTCCTCGTTTCTCGGCATTCCTTACGCGGCGCCGCCGTTCGGCGCGAACCGGATGCAGCCGCCGCGGCCCGTTCCGGCCTGGACGGGCGAGCGGGACGCGACCGCGTTCGGGCCGACCGTGCCCAAGGGCGACTACCCGCCGCAGTACCAGCCGCTGTTCCCCGAGGTGGTGATCGCGGGCGAGGACTGCCTGAACCTCAACGTGTGGACGCCCGACCCCGGTGCGGCCGGCCTGCCGGTGCTGGTGTGGATCCACGGCGGCTCGTTCATGAACGGGTCCGGGTCGGTCGGCGCGTACGACGGGTCGGCGTTCGCCCGCGACGGCGTGGTGTGCGTGACCATCAACTACCGGATGGCCGCCGAGGGCTTCCTGTACCTCGGCGACGGCATCGCCAACCTCGGACTGCTCGACCAGCTGGCGGCGCTGCGCTGGGTCCAGGAGAACATCGCGGCGTTCGGCGGCGACCCGGGCCGGGTCACCGTCGCGGGTGAGTCGGCCGGGGCGATGAGCGTCACCACGCTGCTGTCCATGCCGCTGTCGGCCGGGCTGTTCAGCCAGGCCATCGCGCAGAGCGGGGCGGGGGCGCACACCCTCACCGCCGACGAGGGCCTGATGGTGGGCCGCTACCTGGCCGAGGCGCTCGGCGTGGCGGCCGACCGGGACGCGATCCGCGCGGTCCCGCTCGAGCAGCTCGTCAAGGCCGCGTCGGACCTGGTGGTGGAGGTCCAGACCGCGCCGGACCCGGCCCGGTGGGGGCAGCTCACGCTGAGCCTGCTCCCGTTCGCGCCCACCGTGGACGGCACCGTCCTCCCGGCCGCGCCGCTGACGTCGATCGCGGCGGGCCAGGGCGGGGACGTCCCGCTGCTGATCGGGTCGAACCGGGACGAGGCGCGGCTGTTCCTGGTCGCGGCGAGCACCATCGACCTCATCGACGAGCCGACGCTGGCCTTCGCGGCCGGCGCGTACGGCCTGTCCGCGGCGGCCCTGGATGTCTACCGCGGTAACCGGCCGGACGCCAGCCCCGGCGACCTGCTGGCCGCGGTCATCACCGACTGGTTCTTCCGCGTCCCGCCGATCCGGGTGGCCGAGGCCCGGGCCGCGGCGGGCGCCAGCCGCACCTGGATGTACCGGTTCGACCATCCGGACCCGGACAGCAACCACGGGTTCGGCGCCTGCCACGCGGCGGAGATCCCGTTCGCGTTCGGCACCGCCGCCCGCCCCGAACTCCGTCCGCTGATCGGCGACTCGCCGTCGCAGGCGGTCGGGGACAGCACCCACCGGGTATGGGCGGACTTCATCACCAGCGGCGACCCCGGCTGGGCTCCGTACGACCCTGCCCGCCGCACGACCGGCATGTTCACCGACTCCGTGACCCCGGCCGACGACCCCGCCGGTGACGAGCGCGCCCTGTGGGAGGGCATCCGCTAGGGACCCGGGCGGGTATTTGAAACCGGAAGCAGTGGAGTAGCGTCGGACAGATGAGTGCTTCCGGCGAATTTGTGAGGGATGCCCGGTACCTGGACGGGCGGATCACGGCGGACGGGCGGGACGGGTCGCTGGCGGCCGAGGCCGGACGGTACCGGCTGGTGGTGGCGCGCGGCTGCCCGTGGGCCAACCGGACGATGATCGTGCGCCGGCTGATGGGGCTCGAGGACGCGCTGTCGATGGGCATCTGCGGTCCGGAGCACGACGAGCGGAGCTGGACGTTCGACCTGGATCCGGGCGGGGTCGACCCGGTGCTCGGCATTCACTTCCTCCGCGATGCCTACGAGAAGGCGGTGCCCGGCTACGAGCGGGGCGTCACCGTCCCGGCCATCGTCGAGGTAGCCGCGGGCGCGGTGGTGACCTCGGACTACCGGCAGATCACGCTGGACATGGAGCACGAGTGGACGGCCTTCCACCGGCCGGGCGCGCCCGAGCTGTACCCGGACAAGCTGCGCGACGAGATCGAAGAGGTCGCCGCCGGGATCTACGAGGACGTCAACGACGGCGTGTACAAGTGCGGGTTCGCCGGCTCGCAGGGGGCCTACGAGGAGGCCTACGGCAAGCTGTTCGCCCGCCTCGACCAGGTGTCCGAGCGGCTGGCGACCCGTCGCTACCTGGTCGGGGACACCATCACGGAGGCCGACGTCAGGCTCTGGACCACCCTGGTCAGGTTCGACGCGGTCTACCACGGCCACTTCAAGTGCAATCGGAGCAAGCTCTCCGAGATGCCGGTGCTGTGGGCGTACGCACGGGACCTGTACCAGACGCCCGGCTTCGGCGACACGATCGACTTCGCGCAGACCAAGGCGCATTACTACCGGGTGCACCGGAACCTGAACCCGTCCGGCATCATCCCGGTGGGGCCCGACCTGTCGGGCTGGGTCACCCCGCACCACCGCGAGGAGCTCGGCGGGCGGCCGTTCGGCGACGGAACGCCGCCAGGCCCGCCGCCGCCCGCGGAGCGGGTGACGGACGGGCCTGGCCACTAGGCGCGGCTGGCAGGGACAGCTCGCGCAGGGTTTCAACTCGAACAGGCAGCTGGTGGCGTCAGCTCGGCGACGCCGGCCAGCTGGGCGTGCTGATCCTGGTAGAGGGCGTAGGCACGGCCGTTGCCGAGTACGGTCACGCTGCCGAAGTACTCCAGCACCTGGTGGTCGGCGGGGATCGCCGCGCGCGCCAGCACCTTCCCGGTGGCCGGGCTCGCGCAGACGAGCTCGTGCGAGCCGCCGATCCAGACAGCGCCACCGCTGGCGTTCGGCAGCGAGTACAGGCCGCCGCCCGCGCCCTGGCTGACCCGGACCGCGCGGCTCAGGTCCCAGCCCGGGGCGAACCAGACCCACTCGCTCATCCCGGTCCCGGTCGTGCCCCAGATGCCGCCCGAGGTGGCGACCAGGTTCCCGGCTGATCCGCCCGGCATCGTGGATGAACCGACAATCCGGCCAGTCTCGGCGTTGTAAGTAAGCAGCCGGAAGGAATCGGCCGAACCGATGCCGACGTAGAGCGGGCCGCCGTCGGCCGCGATCGCCACCGAGCTGGCCCGGCCCGCGGTCAGGTTGATCGGGCGAGTCACCTGGCCGGAGGCCGGGTTCACGACCGCGATGCTCTGGCCCGCGGCCACGTAGAGCTTGCCGCCGGGTCCGGCCGCCAGCACGCCCTGGGCCGATTCGGCCACCCCGCCGATAGCGGGCACCTGCACCGTAGAGACCGGGGCGAGCGTGCGGCGGTCGTAACCGCGCAGGGTGATCTCGCCGCTGCCGTAGGCCGACACGACCCACACCTTGCCGCCGGCCACGACCGGCTGCTGCGTGACCGGCGCGGAGTACGGGACGCTCTGCACGATGGTGCCGCTGGCCGGGTCGATCCGGTTCAGGGTGCCGTTGCCGAAGGCGTACAGCGAGCCGTCGCTGCCGGTCAGCGACTCCTGGTCGAACGACTGGCGGTTGAGCAGTTCGGCGCCCCAGGTCCCGTTCGCCACCGGTAGCTTCGGGCCGGGCGGGACCGATGTTACCGACTCCGACGGGGACGTCGAGGACGGCGTGCCCGATACGGCCGACGACGTCGGCGTGCCGTTGGCGGCCGGAGGGTTGCCGTGGTGCGAGTTCGCCACGGTCGCGATGCCCACGGTGGCGCCGGCGATGGCGACCACGCTCAGCGCGGCCAGGGCCGGCGCCCAGCGCCTGCTGCCGAAGGAGAATCCGCGGCGCGGCCGCGGCGCCCGTTCGCGGCTCCGGTCCGAGCCGCGGGACTCGCTGGCTACCCGGTAGGCGATGTCCTCGACGGTCACCCGGCGCGGCGGCTCGGGGGTGACCCGGTGCAGCATTTCCGCTAGCTGCCGTTCTTCGGTGTTCACGACGCCACACCTCCGGTCATGAGCTCGGCCAGCCCGGGCGTTTCCCGCAGCCGGGCCAGCGCCTTCGACGCGTGCGCTTTCACCGCGCCCACCGAGCAGCCCATCGCCTCCGCGGTCTGCGCTTCGGTCTGATCGGCGAAGTAGCGGAGGACGACCACGGCCCGCTGCCGGGGCGGCAGCCGGTCCAGCGCGCCGAGCAGCGCCTGCCGGGCGTCGATCTGCGCGAACGCGTCCCCGTAGGCCTGCAGCTCGGGCAGCCGCGCGGTGGCGATCTCACCGGTCCAGCGTCGCTGCCGCCAGCGCAGGAACGTGTTGACCATGATCTTGCGCACGTACAGTTCTGGTGCATCTTGCCTGGTCAGGGTGGCCCACCGGGGCCACGCGACCGCGAGGGCGGTCTGCACGAGATCCTCGGCGCTGGCCCAATCTCCGGTTAGCAGCCAGCCCGATCGCAGCAACGTGCCCGACCGTGCCTTGACGAAATCACGGAACCCGTCAGGTTCAGACGGACGATCATCCACTGGCGACACCTCCATCGTCCCCGCAAACTGCCGCACAATCTCAACTCCCCAGGCCGGCCGGTTGCCCCTCTGGCCTCACGCCTAGTAAGAGGCGCTAGCCGCCCCGGATGGTTTACTCCCGGAGCCGATCGAGTTCGCGGGTAGCGCGCTGCTGCCGGGACTCGGCCCGGTAGGACTGCCGCCGCGCCTCGGCCAGGCGCTGCCGGGCGGCGGCAAGCTCGGCCTCCTGCCTGCGAACCGTGTCCTCCAGGTCGCGTTCGGCCGCGAGGGCAGCTTCGAGGGCACTGTCCGCGTGAGCCAGATCCCGTTCGGCTGTAGAGATTTTCTGCTGGCGGCGGGCCGCACGCTCGGCGGCGGCCTCGGCCGGGTCCCTCGGCGGCTTGACCGGGGCGGGCTCCTTGGGCGCGGGCGCGACGGTGAAGGATCCGGGGCCGAAGCCGGCGTAGCGCTCGGCGCGGACCAGGGTGCCCAGGCGGCCGGCTACCTCCGGGTCGGCGATGGCCGCGTCGAAGGTGGCGGTCACCTCCTCGCGCAGGGCCGCGGCCGGGGCGGGCAGGCCGGCCAGGGCGGCCCGGGTGAGCTCGTCGACCAGCCGGGACCGGGCCGTGGTCAGCTCCCTGATCCGGGTGCCGTCGGCCGCCGCGCCCAGGTCGGCCGCCATGGCGTCCAGCCGGGACCGTACCCCGGGATCCGACCGCACCAGGCGATTGACCACCCAGGCCGAACGAGTGGGTTTCCGCAACGCCGAAATCTGCTTCGCCACGGCTGGCTCGCCGGCGTCGCGGGCGTGTTCGGCGAGCTCGGTGCGGCGCGGGGTGAAGCCGTCGGGGTCGGCTTCGTACAGCTCAGCCTGCGCCTGTGACAGCAGATCACTCACTTTGGCAGGATGGCACCATGACGGGGATCGTGTCACCTGGGCAGGGGCATCTGCTGACCGCGCGGGGGAACGTGATGGCGTTCAAGGCCGTCGCGGAGCAGACCGGCGGGGATTTCTCGCTGATGGAGCGCACCGTGCCGCCGGGGGCCCGGACCCCGCCGCCGCACCGGCACGTCACCTGCTCCGAGGCGTTCTTCGTGCTGGCGGGGACGATCACGTTCCGGCTCGACGACGCCGAGCTGACCGGCGGGGCGGGGGATTTCCTGCTGGTGCCGCGGGGGGCGGCGCACACGTTCGGGAATCAGGGATCTGAGCCGGCCCGGCTGCTGGTGCTGCACGCCCCGGCTATGGACGCTTATTTCGAAGAACTGCACCAGCTCTGGGCATCGGGCGAGCCGCCGTCGCGGGAGACCGAACGGGAGCTGATGAGAAGGTACGGGATGGAGCCGGCCTGAAAATGGCCCGGCAAAATGTCAGGCCCTCCACGTAGGGTTAGGAACTATGCCGACCACTGCCGCCGCCGAGGTCAGCCCGGACAATCTAGAGCAATACCGCCGGGAGCTGACTGGTTACTGCTACCGCATGCTGGGCTCGGGCTTCGAGGCCGAGGACGCTGTGCAAGAGACGATGCTGCGGGCGTGGCGCGCGGCCGATGGGTTCGAGGGGCGGTCGAGCGTGCGCTCCTGGCTGTACCGGATCGCCACCAACATCTGCCTGGACATGCTGCGCGGGCGGCAGCGGCGGGCGCTGCCGATGGACCTCGGCCCGGCCTCCCCGCCGGTCGAGGCGCTGCTCGGCGCGCCGCACCCGGAGGAGGCCTGGATCACGCCGATCGCCGACGCCACGGTGCTGCCGGAAAGCGGCGATCCAGCCGACATCGCGGTGGCCAGGGACACCATCAGGCTGGCGTTCGTCACCGCGCTCCAGCACCTGCCGGCCAGGCAGCGGGCCACGCTGATCTTGTGCGAGGTGCTGAAGATGCCCGCCGCCGAGGCGGCATCGACCCTGGGCACCAGCGTGCCCGCGGTGAACAGCGCGCTGCAGCGGGCCCGGGCCACGCTGTCCGCGCTGCCGGAGGAGCAGCGGCCCGCGGCGGTCGACGCGGACCAGTCCGCGCTGCTGGCCAAGTACGTCGACGCGTTCCAGGAGTACGACATGGAGCGGCTGGTCGCGCTGCTGCACGACGACGCGCTGATGTCGATGCCGCCGTTCGACTTCTGGGTCAGGGGCGCAGCGCACATCACCACCTGGATGCTCCTGCCGGGGCCCAGTGCCTGCCGGGACTCGATCATGGTGCCGGCCGGACAGGTCAACGGCTCCCCCGCCTGGGGGCAGTACAAGCCGGACCCGGCGGGCGGGCACACGGCCTGGGCACTCCAGGTGCACGAGGTGTCCGGCGGCAAGATCGCGCGGATGGCGTTCTTCCTGGAGACCGAGCGGATCTTCCCGGCGTTCGGGCTGCCGATGCACCTGGGCTGAGGGAGGTCCCGGGCCTAAGCTAAGCCGGGTGAGCAGCGATACACCTGGCGGTATTTCCGGCGTGGGGCAGCCGGGGTTCGTGGCCCGGTACGGGCTGGGCGAGTCCGGCCTGGCCGGGTCCGGGCGGGCGGCGACGGCCGCGGAGGTGGCGGCCCGGATCGGCGAGCTGGGCCTGCGGACCGTCCGGCTGGCGGTCGTGGACCAGCACGGCGTCCCGCGCGGCAAGATGATGTCCCCCGAGGCCGCCATCGCCGCGATGTCCGACGGACTCGATTTCTCCGGCGCCATCTACAGCCTCGACACCGGCAACCAGGTGTTCGTGCCCGCGTTCGCGCGCGGCGGGGGGTTCGGCATCGCCGAGTTCACCGGCTTCCCCGACGTGGTGGTGGTCCCCGACCCGGCCACCTTCCGGGTGCTGCCGTGGGCCGACCGGACCGGCTGGATGCTGTGCGACGTCTACTTCGGCAACGGGCAGCCGATGCCGCTGGACGGCCGCGGCCTGCTCCGTTCGGTTTTGGCCGACCTGGCCGAAGCCGGCTACGACGTGCTGGCCGGGCTCGAGTTCGAGTTCTCGGTCGTGGTGCGCTCGCCCGAGGAGCTGGCGCCGGAGAACGCGGGCTTCACTCCCCCGCCCCCGCCGGTCAGCGTGTTCGAGCGCGGTTACCAGTTCCTGTCCGAGGTGCGCCTGGACGGCATGGGCCCTGTTTTGGAGTCCGTGCGGGACGCGCTGGGTGACGTGGGCCTGCCGCCGCGCTCGATCGAGGACGAGTGGGGCCCGGGGCAGCTAGAGATCAGCTTCGCGCCCATGGGCGGACTGGCCGCGGCCGACGCCGCGGTGCTGTTCCGGTCCGCGGTCAAGCAGGTCTGCCAGCGGCGCGGGCTGCTGGCCTCGTTCATGTGCCGGCCCGCGCTGCCGAACTTCTTCTCCTCCGGCTGGCACCTGCACCAGTCACTGCTGTCCCGGACGGACGGCTCGAACGCGTTCGCCTCGATGTCTTCGCCGCTCTCCGACGTGGGCCGGCACTACGTGGCCGGGTTGCTGGCGCACGCGGCGCCGATGGCGGTGTTCGCCGCGCCGACGGTCAACGGCTACAAGCGGTTCCGGCCGTACTCGTTCGCCCCCGACCGGGTGTGCTGGGGCATCGAGAACCGCGGCGTGCTGGTGCGGGTGCAGGGCTCCCCCGGCGACAGCAGCAGCCACGTGGAGATGCGGATCGGCGAGCCGGCCGCCAACCCGTACTACTACCTGGCGTCCAACATCGCGGCCGGGCTGGACGGCGTCCGCCGCGGCGTCGAGCCGCCGCCCGCGGCCGAGGCCGACCCGTACGCGCTCGACGCGCCGCCGCTGCCGCCGTCGCTGGCCGATGCGGTGAACGTGCTGGATGCCGACCCGTTCTACCGGAAGGCGTTCGGCGACACACTGGTGTCGTACCTGGTCATGATGAAGCGCTCGGAGATCGGGCGGTATGCCGAGGCGCTGGCAGAGCGGCCGTTGCCGGAAGGGCAGGACGTCAGTGACTGGGAGATGCGCGAGTACTTCGAGTTCTTCTGAGGCTTCTGGGGCTTTGGGTGTTCTGGGGCTTCTGGGTCTTTGGGTCATGCGGCGGCCCTCAGCGTCTCTGCGGTGCGAGGCACGCCTTAGCTAATGGCGACTGTGTACCAGGTTCCGGGGTCGGGCGGAGATGGCTGGAAGTCGTAGCGCAGGCGGCCGTCGGCGGTCAGGGCGACCAGGGTTTCCGAGGTGCTCCCCCAGATCCGGCCGTCCGGCAGTTCGCGGCGGACGATGATCGCGCCGGGCTCGGCTGTGTCCAGCCCGTCGCCGCCCGCCAGCGGGAGCCAGCCGGCCCAGGCTTCGGCGAGGCTGGCGGACGGGTCGCCGGACGGGCGGCGGGCGGCGAACTTGGGGCCGAAGCGGACGGCCTTCTCGTCCTGTATCTCACTGGGCGGATCGCCGGCCGGCGGGCCGACGGGACGTGGGGTGCGGTCGCGGTCCGGCGGGTACATGTGGCCGGCGTTGGTCAGGACGTGCGTGCCCGGGCTGAGGCCGGTGAGTGCGGAGTCAGTGCCGTTCCAGCTGAGCAGCAGGACTTCTTTCTGGTCGGCGCACACTAGGTAGAACGGGTCGTAGCGGGACAGGGTGTCGCGGTCCTGGTGCAGCTTGGCCAGGGCGCCGGGACCCTCGGCGGCCGCGAGCAGCGGCAGGTCGCCGCGGGAGCGGCGGCGCTCCTCGGGGGCGAGCTCGCCCCGGCCGTTCAGGACGCAGCCGACCCGGGGCACGTCCGGGTGCACCGCCAGCCAGGTGCCGCCGGCCTGCTCGTCACGCCCGCCGATCAGCGGCGATCCGGGCCAGTGGCGGGCGGGCCGCTGCCAGGGGCGGCCGGTGAACTCATCGCGGATACCCAGGAGCAGCAGCGGGACCGGGTTGCCCGGGTCCAGGCTGACGATGACCGTACACATCGCCTCCGAGTCTGCCACGTGGTGATCGCACGACGGCGTGAGCCCGGCTCGTTCGGGGTGACAATGGTCTTGAGGGACGGGACCGGAACGGGCGGCCGGGCACCTGGGCACCGCCGTCGCCGTGGCCGGCTCCGGTGAGGAGGAATGATGAGCAACAGGGACACAGGCAAGCTGCTGCGCCGTCTCCGGGAGCTGGGTCGGCCGGAAGGGCGGCCTGGGCGCTGGCCGTGGGACGAGAAGCCGGACAAGCCGGGATCCTGGGACGAGAAGCCGGAGAAGCCCGGCTCCTGGGACGAGGTACCTGAGGACCGGCACTAAGCCTGGCAAATACGGGGCCGGAGCCGCCCGGCGCTGGTGGTGTGGGGGCGCGGTTCTAGACTGGCTCGTCGCCGTATAGGTCGCGCCAAAGGCGGCGCAGGAATGCCTCGCTGCTCCCGTCGTCGTATTCGACGGCCTCCTGCGTAAATGCCGGGGCAACCCGGCTGGGAGTGTTAACGGCATCGATGGAGCATTGATGCTGTTCCCGCGCCCAAGGACATTGATGGAGCATCGATGTCATTGAAAGGAGCCAGACGAGGGCCGGGGCGGGCTACGGGTGGGGCCGGTGGTGCGGACGCGAATACTGGGCACTGGAACCCGCGCCAGCGGGTCAGTTTGGCGCGTCCTAATGAGTCTTAGGGAGCCGGCCGTCTGGCAGACTCCGGGTGTGGTGGCCGCTGGCAGGTGAGCACTTCTGCGTCCCGGGTTTCGAGCCCTGACGAAAGATCGTGCCCCTGCCGGTGTCCGGGAGAGCTGAATCGCTGCTGACCGGTAAACACAACCTTTGGCGGCCAGGCGGCAGTAAGCCCTGGCCGTGCGACGGCGAGAGCCTTCGGGCTGAGGGTGGCCGGGCTAGGCGGCGTC